>DASSTN010000215.1:0-4790 GCA_035707905.1 Intrasporangium sp. | reverse complement strand
GAGAAGTCCTCGATGGCGAAGCCGACGGAGTCGAACAGCGTGATCTGGTCGCGGGCGGAACGGCCCGGGCGCCGCCCGGCGACGACCTCCCAGAGCTCGGTGACGGGGAAGTCCGCGGGCTGGTGCTGGATCTCACCCTCGATCCGGGTCTGGGGGGTGAACTCGACGAAGACGTCGGCGCGGTGCAGGATCGCGGCCTCGAGCTCGGTCTTGCCGGGGCAGTCGCCGCCGATCGCGTTGAGGTGGACGCCGGGTCGCACGTCCGCGTCCCGCAGCACGGTCGCGAGCGCCTTGTCGGCGGTGCACGTGGTCACCACGTCCGCGCCGTGGACCGCGTCCGCCGCGCTGGACGCGACGGTGACGTCGAAGCCGAGCGGGCGCAGGTTGCGCACGGCCTTGTCCATGGCGAACGGGTCGGTGTCCCAGATGCGGAGCCGGTCGATGCCGAGGACCGCACGCATCCCGAGGGCCTGGAACTCGGCCTGGCTACCGGAGCCGATCATGGCCATCGTCCTGGCCCCCTTCGGGGCGAGGTACTTGGCCGCCATCGCGGAGGTGGCGGCGGTGCGGAAGGCGGTCAGCAGGGTCATCTCGGCCAGGAAGGTCGGGTAGCCGTTGTGGACATCCGCGAGGACGCCGAAGGCGGTCACGGTCTGGAACCCACGGGCCGGGTTGGAGGGGTGTCCGTTGACGTACTTGAACCCGTAGGTCTCGTAGTCGCTCGTCGGCATCAGCTCGATGACGCCGAACGGGGTGTGGCTCGCGACCCGAGGCGACTTGTCGAAGGCCGGCCAGCGCCGGAAGTCGTCCTCGAGGTAGCCGACCATGCCCGCGATGATCCGCTCGGGCCCGGCTGCGGCCGCCCACCTGACCATGTTGCTGACATCGACGAAACGGGTCATCCGACTGCTCCTCCTGCGCTCTGGTGTTGTGCAACCGCAGCGTAAGGATCGGCGATATGCACAGTCGATTGGCAGCATGCCGAACTTCTGACGATGGACTGCGCACTTTGACATGCCGGGACCTACACTCTGCACATGGTGACCCTCGACGACCTCGACCGCCGTCTCATCGCCGCACTCCGGGAGGACGGCCGGGCGTCGGTCGCCAGCCTCGCCCGCAGCCTCGGCGTGGCGCGAGCGACGGTCAACAGCCGGCTGGAGCGGCTGATCTCGTCGGGCACCGTCATCGGCTTCACCGTGCGGGTCCGCGAGGAGCTCGACCCGCTGGCCATCCATGCCGTCGCCTTCATCGAGGTCGAGGGGCGCACCACGGACCGTGTCATCCGGGAGCTGCGCGGCTTCCCCGAGATCATCGCGCTGCACACGACGAACGGCGGCTGGGACCTCGTCGCCGAGATGCGCACCGAGACGCTGACCGACTTCGACCGGGTCCTGGGGCGGATCCGGCGGATCGAGGGCGTCGTCAACAGTGAGACGAGCCTGCTGCTCAGCTCCGTCCTGCGCTGACAGCGGGCTCACTCTTGGTCGAGTGATCGCTTCGTCTCGTCCGTAACTCGCGTCCCCTGTTACGCGTGGGGGTTGGTGCTCACTCGACGCTGGGGGAGCGGTGCCAGGCTGTATGGTGCTGGCCCGGTCCCCGTCATCCGGCTCCTGCCGGTCGGGGCTCAGTCCCCGGTCGAGTGAGCCCTTCGTCCCACACGTCACACCTCCGTTGTTGCAGCGGGTGTGCCAGAGTGTCTCCCCGTGAGCCAGTGCACCTCCCAGCGGGGCAGCGGGCCCCTTGCCCCTCCCAGCGGGGCAGCGGGCCCCTTGCCCCTCTCAGCGGGGCAGGTGCCCATGAGGCGCAGTCGATGACCGGCCGGGGCAGGCAGCGGCTCGAGCCGGACACGCGACGGGAGCAGATCCTCGAGGCGGCGATCGAGCTGTTCGGTGAGCGGCCGTACGCTGCCGTGTCCACCACCGAGCTCGCGGCGGCGGCCGGGGTCACGCGCGGCCTGCTGCACCACTACTTCGGCACCAAGCGCGGCCTCTATGTCGAGGTGGTGCGCCAGATGCTCTTCGTGCCGCGGATGACGCTGCCGGACGGGATCGGTGACGGGCTCGACGAGCGGATCGACGCCTGCGTGGAGTGGCTGCTCGACCTCGTGGCGCGGCACGGACGGACCTTCGTCGCGGTGTCGGGGGCGGAAGGCGTCGGCGACGACCCGGAGATCGAACGGCTCCTCGTCGAGGCCGACGACAAGGCCGCGCGGCGGTTGCTCACCCTCATCGGTCTCGACCCGGAGACGGTTGCGTCTCCTCGGGTGAGGGCCATCGGCCGCGCCTACGGCGCCTTCGCCAAGGGCGCGATCCGCGAGTGGGTCCGCGAGGGCAGCCTGACCCGCGAGGACGTGCGGGCGGTGATGGCGGCGGCGCTGCGCGCGATCGTGGCGGAGGTGGCCGGCGCGCGAGTGGGCTGACGTCGGCGAGCCCGCTCAGCGGCATACGTGAGATGTGCGACTCGCGGCAGCAATTGACAGGGTGCCAATAGCCCGGGGAGGGTGGCGTCGGAACCCCCGCCGAAGCTCCCAGTGAGGAAGTGACTCGAGTGACCGAGGCCTACATCTACGACCACGTGCGCACCCCGCGCGGTCGCGGCAAGAAGGGGTCGTTGCACGGCGTCAAGCCGATCGACCTGACCGTCGGGCTCATCGACGAGCTGCGCCGCCGGAACCCGACCCTCGACGCCGGCCGGATCGACGACGTCGTCATGGGGATCGTGTCGCCGATCGGCGACCAGGGGTCGGTGCTCCCGAGGGTCGCCGCGCTCAAGGCGGGGCTGCCCGACACGGTCGCCGGGGTGCAGCTGAACCGGTTCTGCGCGAGCGGGCTGGAGGCGGTCAACACCGCCGCACAGAAGGTCCGCTCCGGTTGGGACAGCCTCATCCTGGCCGGGGGAGTGGAGTCGATGTCGCGCGTGCCGATCGGCTCCGACGGGGGCGCCTGGGCGATGGACCCCGCCACGAGCTTTGACACCTACTTCGTCCCGCAGGGGATCTCGGCCGACCTGATCGCGACGCTGGAGGGCTTCTCGCGTCGGGACGTCGACGAGTACGCGGTGCGCTCGCAGGAGCTGGCGGCCAAGGCGTGGGCCGACGGCCGGTTCGCCAGGTCCGTCGTGCCGGTGCGGGACGTCAACGGCCTGGTCGTGCTCGACCATGACGAGCACCTGCGGCCCGGGACGACGGTCGAGAGTCTCGGCGGGCTGAGGCCGTCGTTCGCCCAGATGGGCGAGGCCGGTGGGTTCGACGCGGTCGCGTTGCAGAAGTTCCACGCGGTCGAGCGGATCAACCACGTGCACCACGCCGGCAACAGCTCGGGCATCGTCGACGGGGCAGCGCTCGTCGTCGTCGGCTCCGAACAGGTCGGCAGGGACCTCGGCCTCACGCCGCGAGCGCGCATCGTCGCGACCGCGACGAGCGGGGCCGACCCGACAATCATGCTCACCGGCCCGACGCCCGCGACCCAGAAGCTGCTGCGAGCCGCCGGGCTGGGCGTCGACGACATCGACCTGTTCGAGATCAACGAGGCGTTCGCCTCCGTCGTCCTCAAGTACCAGCGGGACCTCGGTATCCCGGACGACAAGCTCAACGTCAACGGCGGCGCGATCGCCATGGGCCACCCGCTCGGTGCGACCGGGGCGATGATCCTCGGCACGATGGTCGACGAGCTCGAGCGGCGCGACGCCCGCCGTGCCGTCATCACGCTCTGCATCGGCGCCGGCATGGGCGTGGCCACGCTCATCGAGCGCGTCTGAGCCCCAACGGAACTCGGAGGAACATCAACATGGCAACCACGACCACCATCCGCTGGGACCGCGACGCCGACGGGGTCGTCACCCTGACCCTCGACGACCCCAACCAGTCGGCCAACACGATGAACGCCGACTACGTCGCCTCGATGCGCGCCGTCGTCGACCGGCTCGTCGCGGAGAAGGACGAGGTCACCGGTGTCGTGATCACCTCGGCGAAGAAGACCTTCTTCGCCGGCGGTGACCTCAAGGACATGTATGCCGCTGGGCCGGCTCAGGCGCAGGAGCTCTACGACACGGTCACCGAGATCAAGGCGCAGCTGCGCACCCTGGAGACCCTCGGGCGCCCGGTCGTCGCGGCGATCAACGGGGCGGCCCTCGGCGGTGGGCTCGAGATCGCGCTCGCCTGCCATCACCGCGTCATCGCCGACGTCCCCGGCGCCCAGGTCGGCCTACCCGAGGTGACGCTGGGCCTCCTGCCGGGCGGTGGTGGCGTGGTGCGCACGGTGCGGATGCTGGGGGTCCTCGAGGCGGTCACGAAGGTCCTCGGCCAGGGGCAGAAGTACCGGCCCACCGACGCCAAGGAGCTGGGCCTGGTCGACGAGGTGGTCGGTTCGATCGAGGAGCTGGTGCCGGCGGCCAAGGCGTGGATCGCCGCGCACCCGGACGCGGCCCAGCCGTGGGACACCAAGGGCTACAGGATCCCCGGCGGGACGCCGTCGAACCCTGCCTTCGCCGCGAACCTGCCCGCCTTCCCCGCCAACCTGCGCAAGCAGCTCAAGGGCGCGAACTACCCTGCGCCACGGGCGATCCTCGCCGCGGCGGTCGAGGGCACGCAGGTCGACATCGACACGGCGCTCGACATCGAGAGCCGCTACCTCGTCTCGCTCATCACCGGCCAGGTGAGCAAGAACATGATCAAGGCGTTCTTCTTCGATCTCGGCCGGATCAACGCCGGCGGGAGCCGACCGCAGGGCTTCCCGAAGCACACCACCTCCAAGGTCGCCGTGCTCGGCGCCGGGATGATGGGCGCGGGG
>DASSTN010000214.1:0-11610 GCA_035707905.1 Intrasporangium sp. | reverse complement strand
TGCGCTCCTGTCGGCCCTGGTCATGATCCCGATCGGGACCGTCCTCTTCGAGGAGATCGCCTTCCGTTCGGTGCTGTGGGGCTTCCTCTCCCGGCATGCCCGGGTCTGGCAGGTGGCGCTCGCCTCGTCGGTGCTGTTCGGGCTGTGGCACGTCCTGCCCGCGATGGCGTCGGCCGGGGCGAACCAGGCCCTGGCGATGGCGGCGATCCGGCTCGGGCCGTTCGCCCACCTCGCGATCATCGGCGGCACGGTCCTCTTCACGACGGCCGGGGGGCTGGTCGCGGCGTGGCTCCGGCGCCGGTCGGGCAGCCTGCTCGCGAGCGTCGGCATGCACTGGGCCACGAACGGCCTGGGTGTCCTCTTCGGCCTGCTCGCCTGGCACGTCGCCACCTGAGTCCCGGCCCGGGTCGCGAACCGGTCAGCGGCGGCGCAGGACGACGACCGTGTCGAGAGCCTCGCGCACTCCCTCGTCGGTCTCCACGGGGCGCACCCTGAGCTCGGAGGACTCCACCTCCACCGGCTGGTCCGTCACCTCGGCCACGACCTCCCCCGGGTCGTAGAGGACCGTCGGGTCCTGCGGGCCGCCCCAGCCCTCGTGGAGGTTGTGGCTGGCGTGACCGATGACGACGATCCGCCCGCCGGGCGCGGGCGCCTCGATGCCCCGGGCCCACGCTCGTCGCCGCTCCTCCTTCGGCAGCTGGAGGTAGGAGAAGATGACCAGGTCGTACGGCCCACCCTCGGGAGCCGGCTCGAGCGCGTCCGAGACCACCGCCGTGAACCGGTCAGCCGCCTCACCGAGCTGCTCTTGCGCGAGCCGGCGAGCCCGGTCGATCGCGACCTCCGAGAAGTCGGCCGCGACCACGGTCCACCCCCGCGAGGCGAGCCAGATCGCGTTGCGGCCCTCGCCGGCCGCGACGTCGAGGGCCCGCCCGGGCGGCAGGTCCCCCGTGAGCTCCTCCACCCACCGGTTCGGGCCGGCCGACCACACGAGGTCGACGGCGGCATACCGCTCGTCCCAGTCATGCGACTTCATGGCCGCCATCATCCTCCGAGGCGCACGTCCGAGCAGCGCCATGAGGACCGGCAACCGGGAAAGGTGACCGACGGGTTCGGGGAACGTGACCGGCCGCGCGGGAGGGGGACAATGGTCCGTGCCCGTCCCCGTTGATGCCCCGCCCCCGTTCGACCACAGACGGCTCCTCATGGGGGCGCCGTCGCCGTCACGCCTCCAGGTGGCCGTCACGGCGGGCCTCTCCCTCGGCATCGCGGCGATCATCGTCACCCTGCTCGGCAACCCGAGCCATGCGCTCTTCGTCTCCCTGGGTGCGTTCACGGCGCTCTACGGCATCGACCGGCCCTACCAGCGGCGCGTCTCGCTGCTCGCCATCGTCCTGCTCATGCTCGTCGGCGGAGCGGTCTTCGGCGCCCTGACCGAGAACCTCGCCCGCCACCTCGGCGCCGTCCCGGGCACGGTGACGGCGGCCGGCCTCGTCGTCATCGCGGGCGTCACGCTCCTCGCGACGCTCATGACCTTCCTCGCCAACGCGCTGCAGCTCGGCCCTCCGGGCGGCTTCTTCTTCGCGATGGTCGCCTCGATGGCGTCCGTGCTCTCGGCGCGGCAGGTGGGTGCCGGCGAGATCGCCCTGCTCACCCTCCTCGGCGGCGTCACCGCGCTCGTCATCTCGCTGCTGCCCTGGCTCTGGGCGCCGCACGGCCCGGTCGCCAAACGGCTCCGGGCCGCCGACGCGGCGGTGAACCGCCACCTCCAGGCGGTCCAGGAGGGCCGTGCCACGAGCCGCACCCGCACCGAGGCCGCCGTCGCACTGCACGCCGCCTGGAACGCGATCGACGAGGCCGGCCTGCGCGAGAGTGCGACGAGCCGGGCGCTGCACGGCCTGCACGGGCGCTTCGCCCGCACCCTCGCCCCGGACACCCTGCAGCCCGGGGCCACGGCCGCTCAGAGCTCGACCGAGGACCGGCGGCTCGCCGAGGACATCCCGCTCGGCCCACCGCACCGTGGCTACCTCCTGCGGCGGTCCCTGCACCTCGGCTCGTTCCCGACGATCCTTGCCCTGCGGGTCCTCATCGCCTGCGCGGTGGCGGGGACAGCGGCATACCTCCTCGGGACGGGACGTCCCGACTGGGCGATCATGAGCGCGATCCTCGTCCTCCACAGCGGCGTGGACCGACTCGTCGGGACGTACCGCGCGCTGCACCGGCTCATCGGCACCGTTGTCGGCCTCGTCGTCTTCACCCTGCTGTATGCCGCTCACCCCCACGACTACGTCCTCATCGCGTTGCTCGTCGTGCTGCAGTTCATGATCGAGCTCTTCGTCGTGCGCAACTACGCCGTTGCCGTCGTGCTGATCACCCCCCTCGTCCTACTCGTCACCACCGGGCCGGGGCAGGATCCGGGCTCCCTCATGTGGGCCCGTTTCGTCGACACGCTGATCGGCGTCGGAGTCGGTGTCGTCGTGCTGTGGACCGTGGGACGCAGCTTCTGGCGGCGCGCGCTGCCCGGCCAGCTGCGTCGGGTGGAGCGGGCGACGGCAGACCTCGAGCGGGTCCTGAGCGCCGACGGCGCCGGCCCCGAGCGGGCGCTCGAGGCGCGGCGCGATCTGCAGTTCGAGCTCATCGAGGCCGTCCGGGTCGCGGACGCCGCCTATCGCAACGCGCCGCAGCATGCCGGTCGGCACTGGGAGCGGCACCTCGAGTCCCAGGACGCCGGCTACCGCCTGCTCGCCGCCTGCTGGTCCGGCGCCCGTCCGTGAGGCTCAGCGGGCGAGGGCGCCCTCGGCCTCGCAAGGCGCCGTGCCGGTGCGCCGGCGCCGCGTCGGCAGCCCGATGACGACCGCCGCCCCGAGCACGACACCGAAGCCGAGCAGCTGCGGCCACGCGAGGTGCTCGCCGAGGACGAGGACGCCGAGCCCGATCGAGACGATCGGGATGAGGTAGGTGACCGTGGAGCTGATGGTGACCCCGGCTCCGCGGACCACGTCGAACTGCAGCATGTACGCGAGCCCGGTACCGACGACCCCGAGCGCGACGACGGCCAGGACGGGCCCGTATGCCGCTGAGTGGCCCTGCGCGACAAGGCTCCACGGGGCGGGGCCGGGTCGCGCGACGGCCCACCACACGAGCGTCACCGGCACCATCAGCGTCGCACCGCAGAGGAGCAGGGCGGTGGGCTGGGACAGGCCACCGAGGTCGACGTGCGCGAGGTTGCGCCGCAGGTAGGTCCAGCCGAGGCCGTAGGACATCCCGGCGGCCACGACGATCGCGAAGCCGACGAGGTCGGGACGGCCGGCGGCCTCCCAGGGCTGCATGATCGTCACGACCCCGAGGAAGCCGACGAGGACCGCGACGAGCTTGCGGGACGTGAGCCGGTCGCTCGGCAGGAGCGCCCAGCCGAAGAGGACGGCGGCGAGCGGCGTCGTCGCGTTGCCGATGCCGGCGAGGGCGGAGCTGACCCGGGTCTCGCCGAGCGCGAAGCCGGTGAAGGGCAGCACGGTGAGGAAGATGCTCGACACGAGCAGGTGGCCCCAGACGCGACCGCCCCGGGGCAGCCGGGCGTGGGTCAGCCGCAGCAGGAGGAGCAGCACGGCCGCACCGGCGATGATCCGCAGACCGGCGATCTGCACCGGGGCGAGGCCGTGCAGGCCGATCTTCATGAGCAGGAAGCTCGAGCCCCAGATGAGGGCGAGGGCGAGATACTTGGCCTGCCAGGGGATGCGGGTGGTGCTCGTCACGGCGACCATTCTGCGCGTGTATCCGGTCTGTCACGAGATCCAGATATGGCCTCGAACCGCAGACCACTTAGGGGTACCGTCGGATGATGGCCCGCACGGCGCACATCCCCGACCTGCCGATCCGGCTGCCCGAGGGGGACGCCCCGCTGCGGCACCGGATCAGCGAGGCGATCCTCGAGCAGGTCGGCGCGGGCAGGCTCCAGCCCGGGGACGCCCTGCCCTCGACCCGGGTGCTGGCAACGCAGCTCGGCGTGGGCCGGGGCGCGGTTGTCGCGGCCTACGACGAGCTCACCGCGGCCGGGTTCGTCGACGCGGTGGGCGGCTCGGGCACCATCGTGGCCGCCGACGCCTGCCTCGCCGCGCGCGCCGGCGCCCGGGCACACGTGCCCGAGGACGGGGTCGCCGTGGCCCCGGACACCGTTCCCGACGCCGGATCGCGCCGGTGGGGCCTCTGCTCGGACGACCTGCCACCGATGCCGGCGGTCGTGAACGGGCACCCCTCGCTGGAGCTGCGCCCCGGGGCACCGGACACCAGGCTCGTCAATGCTGCCGACTGGCGGCGGGCCTGGCGGCGCGCGGCGAACGGGGACGTCGACGACTTCGTCCGCGCGGACACCTCGCACCCCGAGCTGCGCCGCGCCCTCTCCTGGCACCTGCGCCGCACCCGTGGTGTGACCGTCTCGCCCGAACGGATCCTCGTGGTGCCGGGGGTCAACGCCCTCCTGCCGGCCCTCGTGGCCGCCGCCGGCTGGCGCGACCGTCAGGTCGTGCTGGAGGACCCCGGCTACGTCGACCCGCGCCAGGCTCTCGAGCGGGAGGGCGCACGGGCACGCCCGGTTCCGGTCGACGACGACGGCCTGGACCCAGCCCTGCTCACCCGTCGGGACGACGGCGTCTACGTGACGCCGGCCCACCAGTTCCCCCTCGGTGGGCGGATGCCGGTCGCCCGCCGGGTCGAGCTGGTCGAGTGGGCCCGCTCCCGGGACGCGCTCGTCGTCGAGGACGACTACGACGGCGAGTTCCGCTACGACGTCTCCCCGCTCCCGGCTCTCCACTCGCTCGACGGTGCCGAAGACTATGTCGTCTACGTCGGCACCGCGTCCAAGGTGCTGGCGCCCTCCCTTCGCGTCGCCTGGGTCGTCCCGCCCGCCCGGCTCCGCGACCCGCTCCGCCGCGAGCTCGAGACGCGCGGCCTGCACGTGACCCCGGTCGTCGGGCGCATGCTCGCCGACTTCATCGGGTCGGGTGCCCTCACGCGGCACCTCGCTCGCGCCGGCAGGACGTATGCCGCTCGCCGGGCCGCGCTCGTCGCCGCCCTCGAGCGGCACGCGCCGTCGCTGCCGCGGGCCGGCGTCTGCGCGGGGCTGCACGTCGTCGCCCGGCTCCCGGAGCACATCGACGACCACGAGGTGGCAAGTCGCTTGGAAGGCAAGGGAATCCGCGTGACTCCCCTGACGGCATACGCCATCGACAGCACCGTGCCGGGTCTCGTCGTCGGGTACGCAACGCTGCCGGAGACCCAGGCCGACCGGGTCGGCCGTGAGATCGCGCTCGCGGCCGGCTCGGTCACCTGAGGCTCAGGGCCGCGGCCAGACCGGTACGGCTGGTCGCTTCGCGGTGAAGTTGAAGACCGCCGCGAACGAGGCATACCAGGCGATGACGGCCGTGATGATGCCGACGATGCCACCGGCCTTGTCCCAGAAGCTGGCGCTCGTGAACGCACCGATCGTCAGGAGGGCAAAGGTGACGAAAAGGGTGACGAACACGGCGGCGACCGCTCCGGAGACCCGGAACGAGGCCAGCATCATGTAACCGGTGAAGATGGTCCAGCCGAGCAGGTAGTACGCGATCGCCTTGACGGCCGACGGGCCTGCCGCGGCCAGGTCCGTGCGCCCCGCCAGGTACCAGAACGACAGCCAGAAGGCACCGTAGGAGCAGAACGCGACCGCCCCGAAGGTGTTCCCCTTGGCGAACTCCCATAGGCCAGCAGCGAACTGGGCGATCCCACCGTAGAAGATCGCGAGCCCGAAGACGCCGGCCGTGACCGTCGCGGGCAGGAGGCCCGCGTTGACGACGCTGAGGAAGAAGGTCGTCATGGCGAAGCCGGCAAGCCCGAGCGGGGCCGGATCGGCCAGGTGTGAGCCGGGCGGGAGGACGCGTTCGGGAGCCTCCATCCCGGGGCCGCCCACTCTGCCGGTCGTGCCGACTTCCGGTCCTCGGACGGTGCCGGGGGCCTCTGGTCCAAGGTTGCGTTCGGCGGTAGCCATGATCGCTCCTCTCGTGCCAGCAGGCAGGAACACTTCCGACGGTAGGTCCCGGCCAGACGTGGCGCAAGGACGAGTTGCGGGAGGGTCTTGTCGGCGGCTCCCGAGAGGCGTTCAGTGGAGGAGAGAGCCACGCCTGCGCGAGGAGGACCCGAGATGTCCCAGGAAACCCTGTCCAATCTCCTGCACGAGGAGCGCCGTTTCCCGCCGAGCGAGGAGTTCGTCGCCCAAGCGGTCGCGAAGCCCTCGCTCTATGACGAGGCGGCCGCAGACCGCGAGGCCTTCTGGGGCCGCCAGGCGCACGAGCTCCTCACATGGGCAAAGGATTTCGACCAGGTCCTCGACTGGTCCGGGGCACCCTTCGCGAAGTGGTTCGTCGGGGGCCGGCTCAACGCGTGCTACAACTGCGTCGACCGGCACGTCGAGTCAGGCTTGGGCGACCGGGTCGCCTACTACTGGCAGGGCGACCCCGAGGACGACAAGCGGACCATCACCTACGCAGACCTGCGCCGGATGGTCTGCCAGGCGGCCAACGCCCTCGAGTCGCTCGGGGTGCGCAAGGACGACACGGTCGCGATCTACCTGCCGATGATCCCCGAGACGATCGTCGCGATGCTGGCCTGCGCCCGGATCGGCGCTCCGCACACCCTCGTCTTCGCCGGGTTCTCCGCCGAGGCCCTCGCCAGCCGGATCGCCGACGCCGATGCCAAGGTCGTCATCACCGCCGACGGGCAGTTCCGGCGCGGGGTCCGGGCACCGCTCAAGACGCAGGTGGACGAGGCCGTCGGCAAGTCGCCCGGGGTCGAGAAGGTGGTCGTCGTGCGCCGCACGGGTGACGACGTCGCGTGGGACGAGGAGCGGGACGTCTGGTGGCACGACCTCGTCGACCAGCAGTCCGACCAGCACGAGGCGCAGGACTTCGACGCCGAGCAGCCGCTCTACATCCTCTACACGTCCGGCACGACCGGGAAGCCGAAGGGCATCTTCCACACCACCGGCGGCTACCTGACGCAGTGCGCCTACACGCACCTGAACGTCTTCGACGTGCATCCCGACCGCGACGTCTACTGGTGCGCCGCGGACGTCGGCTGGGTCACCGGGCACTCGTACATCGTCTACGGCCCGCTCACCAACGCGACCACGTCGATCCTCTACGAGGGCGTGCCCCACCCCGGCGCGAAGGACCGCTGGTGGAAGCTCATCGACGAACGCAAGGTCTCGATCCTCTACACCGCCCCGACGACGATCCGCACCTACATGAAGTGGGGCACCGAGATGCTCGAGGGGCACGACCTGTCGTCCCTGCGGCTGCTCGGCTCCGTGGGCGAGCCGATCAACCCGGAGGCCTGGATCTGGTACCGCGACACCATCGGCGGCGGCCGGTGCCCGGTCGTCGACACGTGGTGGCAGACCGAGACCGGCGCCATCATGGTCAGCCCCCTCCCCGGGGTCACCGCCACCAAGCCCGGCTCCGCGATGCGCGCCCTGCCGGGGATCACCGTCGACGTCGTCGACGACGCGGGCGAGCCGGTGCCGAACGGCTCCGGTGGCTACCTCGTCGTGACGAGCCCATGGCCCTCGATGCTCCGCGGCGTGTGGGGTGACCCCGAGCGCTACAAGGAGACGTACTGGTCGCGCTTCCCCGGGCTCTACTTCGCCGGCGACGGCGCCAAGAAGGACGAGGACGGCGATCTCTGGCTGCTGGGCCGGGTCGACGACGTCCTCAACGTGTCGGGCCACCGGCTCTCGACCACCGAGATCGAGTCCGCGCTCGTCTCCCACCCGAAGGTCGCCGAGGCGGCGGTCGTCGGCGCCAACGAGCCCACCACCGGCCAGATGGTCTGCGCCTTCGTCATCCTGCGCCAGGAGGCGCTCCAGGGGGCGGACGAGCCCGGGGACGGCGGTGCTCTCGTCACAGAGCTGCGCAACCACGTGGCCAAGGAGATCGGCCCCATCGCCAAGCCGCGCGAGATCCTCGTCGTGAGCGAGCTGCCGAAGACCCGGTCGGGCAAGATCATGCGCCGGCTCCTTCGCGACGTGGCCGAGGACCGGGCCATCGGGGACGTCACGACCCTCGCGGACAGCACCGTCATGGACCAGATCCGGGAGCGGATGGCGACCACGCACGTGCCGGAGCACTGACCGGAGGGCCCCCGGGCTGGACCGCGCGCACAGGCGTTGTCGGCCGGCAGCGGCATACCTGTCGTCGCCCACATCATGGACACCGTTATGGGTCGAATAAGCGGCGCTTATAGATTCCGACGCCATGACGGTGACAGATCCTGCACCACGGACCCTGCGCACGCCCCGAGCGGGGCGCGCCAATGGACAGTGGAAGGTCGACGGCCCCGCACCCCTGAACCCGACCGAGGAGTTCAAGGCTGACGACAACGGCCTCAACGTGCGCGAGCGGATCGAGTCGATCTATGCCCGCCACGGCTTCGACTCGATCCCCGACACCGACCTGCACGGCCGGTTCCGGTGGTGGGGCCTCTACACGCAGCGCCGGCCCGGGATCGACGGCGGCAGGACCGCCCAGCTCGAGCCCCACGAGCTCGAGGATCGCTACTTCATGCTCCGCGTCCGCTCCGACGGCGTGGCCCTGACACCCGCGGCGCTCCGGGTGCTCGGCAGCATCTCGACCGACTTCGCCAGGGGCACCGCGGACATCACCGACCGCCAGAACCTCCAGTACCACTGGGTCGAGATCGAGGACGTGCCGGAGATCTGGCGCCGGCTCGAGTCGGTCGGGCTCGAGACGACGACGGCGTGCGGCGACACCCCTCGTGGCTTCCTCGGCAGCCCGGTCGCCGGGGTGGCCGCCGACGAGATCATCGACCCGACCCCCGTGATCCGCGAGATCAAGCGACGCTGGCTCGGCGACCCCGAGCTGGCCAACCTCCCGCGGAAGTTCAAGACGGCGATCACCGGCCACCCGAGCCTCGACGTCGTCCATGAGATCAACGACGTGTCCCTCGTCGGGGTCGTGCACCCGGATCTCGGGCCCGGCTATGACCTGTGGGTCGGCGGCGCCCTGTCGACGACGCCGCGCCTCGCCGAACGGCTCGGGGTCTTCGTCACCGAGGAGCAGGCGCCCGACGTCTGGCACGGTGTCGTGCGGATCTTCCGCGACTACGGCTACCGGCGGCTGCGCAACAAGGCACGCCTCAAGTTCCTCCTCGCCGACTGGGGGACGGAGCGGTTCCGGGAGGTCCTCGAGACGGAGTACCTCGGGTATCGGCTCCCCGACGGCCCGGCGCCTGCCCGGTCCGTGGGCCGCGGTGACCACGTCGGGGTCCACCTGCAGAAGGACGGCCGCTACTACGTGGGCGCCGCCCCGACAGTCGGCCGGGTAGGGGGCCACACGCTCTCCGGCCTCGCCGAGCTCGTCGAGGAGGTCGGCGCGCAGGCGGTCCGGTTCACGCCCTTCCAGAAGCTCGTGGTCCTCGGTGTGCCGGCCGAGGGGGTCGACGCACTCGTCGCCGGCCTCGAGCCGCTGGGCCTGACGGCGGCGCCGAGTCCCTTCCGCCGCTCCACGATGGCGTGCACCGGCATCGAGTTCTGCAAGCTGGCGATCGTCGACACCAAGGACACCGCCACGGACGTCATCGCCGAGCTGGAGCGGCGCCTGGCCGACCTCGAGCCCGCACTCGACCGACCGATCGACCTCAACCTCAACGGCTGCCCCAACTCGTGTGCGCGGATCCAGACCGCCGACATCGGCCTCAAGGGCCAGATCATCACGGTCGAGACGGCATCGGGCCCGCAGCAGGTGGCCGGCTTCCAGGTCCACCTCGGCGGCGGACTCGCGGGCGTCGGACGCGACGAGGGCGCCCTGGGGCGCACCGTCCGCGGCCTCAAGGTGCCCGCAACCGAGGTCGCCGACTACGTCGAGCGGGTCGTCCGACGGTATGCCGCCCAGCGGGCCACCGCGGAGACGTTCGCCGAGTGGGCCCACCGAGCCGACGAGGAGGCACTGCAGTGAGCACCACGTCCGTCCCGACGCCGTCCGTCCGACGACCGCGTCGCAGCGCCGACGAGCTGCGGGCGCTCGTTGACGAGTTCAACGCGGAATGGCAGGACCGTGGCGTCGAGCCCACCGCTGAGGAGGTCGCCGCCTGGGTGGCCCAGACCTTCCCGGGGACGGTGGCCGTCGCCTGCTCGATGGCGGATGCCGTGCTGCCGCATCTCGTCTCGCGGTTCGCGCCCGGCGTGGACGTGCTCTTCCTCGACACGGGCTACCACTTCTCCGACACCCTCGTCACCCGTGACCTCGTCGCCGAGGACCTGCCGATCACGCTCGTCAACGTCGTTCCTGAGCAGACGGTGGCGGAGCAGGACGCCACCCATGGACCGCGCCTGTACGAGCGGGACCCCGCTCTGTGCTGCCGGCTTCGCAAGGTCGAGCCGTTGGCCCGAGTGCTGCCGACCTACGAGGCCTGGGTGACCGGGGTGCGGCGCGACGAGGCGCCGACCCGGACGTTCACCCCGGTCGTCACCTGGGACGACAAGAACGGCCTGGTCAAGGTCAATCCCCTTGCGGCGTGGTCGTTCGACCAGCTCCTGGCCTACGCCACAGAGCACCAGGTCGAGGTCAATCCTCTTCTCTCGGACGGCTATTCGTCCATCGGCTGCGAGCCGTGCACCCGTCGGGTCGAGCCCGGCGAGGACCCTCGTGCCGGCCGGTGGGCCGGCTTCACCAAGACCGAATGCGGACTCCACACATGACTGCCCACACGACGACGATCCCCGATCGAGAGCACAATTCCCCCGATCGACAGTTCACCAATCCCGATCGAGAGTGCACTTCTCCCGATCGAGAGTGCACGAATCCCGATCGACAGTTCACGAATCCCGATCGACAGTTCACGATTCCCGATCGAGAGTGCAGTGGTTCCGCCGCCTCGCGTCCCGACTCGGCCCTGCTGGGAGGCGCCCGGACCCCGGAAGCGGGCTCAGCGGCATACGACGACGGGCGGCAGCTGGGACTGCTCGACGCGCTCGAGGCCGAGTCGATCCTCGTCATCCGCGAGATCGCCGCGGAGCTCGAGCGGCCGGCGCTGCTCTTCAGCGGCGGCAAGGACTCCGTCGTCATGCTCCACCTCGCGACCAAGGCGTTCTGGCCGGCGCCGATCCCGTTCCCGGTGCTCCATGTCGACACCGGGCACAACTTCCCCGAGGTGCTCACCTATCGCGACGAGACGGTCGAGCGGCTCGGTCTGCGGCTCGTCGTGGCGAGGGTGCAGGACTACCTCGACGACGGACGGCTGCGCGAGCGGGCCGACGGGACCCGTAACCCGCTGCAGACGATCCCGCTGCTCGACGCGATCGCCGAGCACCGCTTCGACGGGGTCTTCGGGGGTGCCCGGCGCGACGAGGAAAAGGCCCGTGCCAAGGAGCGAATCGTCTCTCTCCGTGACGAATTCGGCCAGTGGGACCCGAAGAACCAGCGGCCTGAGCTGTGGAACCTGCTGAACCCGCGACACCGCCCGGGCGAGCATGTCCGGGTCTTCCCGATCAGCAACTGGACCGAGCTCGACATCTGGCGCTACATCGAGCGGGAGCAGATCCCGCTGGCCCCGCTCTACTACGCACAT
>DASSTN010000213.1:0-15561 GCA_035707905.1 Intrasporangium sp. | reverse complement strand
GTCTTGTGCCAGTTCTTGCTGTCGGCCTGGGCGGCCGGCGCAGCGAGGGCGAGGCATGCAGCCGCTCCCGCCGCGACGACACAACTGAGTCGACGAAGATGCATCGTCGTGGTCTCCCTCTCTAGCGGTCTGGAGGGCCCGCTGGTTGGCCGCACAAGGCCCCCCGCGACGCCGGCTGACGTCGATCACCCGAGGCTAGGACCAGCCCCGGCGGTTGTCCGCCAAATCCGTGAATCCCCGTGGCAGCACTGACTTCTCGCGTCTGACTCGTCCCACTTCGCCCGATTCCTCCGCCCGGGCAGGTCCAGGTGCAGGAGCGGTCAGCGCGTGCGGAGGGACCTCGACCGGCCGCGGAACTCGGCGATGATCTGGCCGTCCGACTCGCGCCTGACGGTGACGTCGGTGATGCCGCTACGGCCGAACGCCGCGCGGACCACGCCCTCGGCGACGAGCACGTCACCGAGCCGACCCGGCGCCGTGAAGGTGATGTCCGCCCCGGAGGCGACCGTCGTTGCGCCTCGGGAGTTGCAGGCGAGCGCGAAGCACGAGTCCGCCAGGGTGAAGATGAACCCGCCGTGGCAGATGTCGTGCCCGTTGACCATGTCCTCCCGGATCGGCATCCGGACGACGGCGTGGTCCTGCTCGAGCAGGTCGATGACCATGCCGAGGCCGCGCGAGGCCACGTCGTCGTCCCACATGCGCTGCGCGAAGGCGACGCCATCCGCCTGCTGCGGCTCACTCATCGAGGCTCCCATCGGTCAGGGCCGGGCTGGGTCGGTAGCGGCCGCCCGGGAAGGCTTGGTCGAGCGCCGCGAGCTGCTCCGCGACGACGTCGAACCCGATCATCCGTCCCCACTCGATCGGGCCCCTCGGGTAGTTCACCCCGAGGCGCATGGCGGTGTCCACGTCCGCGGCGCTCGCCTCGCCCCGGTGGACGAGGTCGACCGCTTCGTTCACGAGCATCGCGAGGGTCCGGCCCAGCGGGTCCGTCTCGATCGGGCCGGACCGGAGCCGTTCGGCCAGCCCGAGATCCGGCGCGGGGACCATGGCGCCCCGCTGAGCGTCATACGTGAAGACGCCCCGGCCGGACTTGCGGCCCAGACGGCCCGCCTCGACCAAGGTGCGCTGGAACTGCGTCGGGGTGTAGCGCGGGTCGCGGCCGGTCTGCTCCCACACCGAGGCGCCGACGGCGTAGTTGACGTCCTGTCCAATGAGGTCCGTCAGCTCGAACGGCCCCATCCGGAAGCCGCCCTGCTCGCGGAAGACCCAGTCGACCGTCGCCGGGTCGGCCAGGCCCTCCTCGACCACGCGTTGCGGCTCGCCGTAGAAGGGCCGGGCGACGCGGTTGACGATGAAGCCGGGCGTCGACGCGCAGCTCACCGGGGTCTTGCCCCAGTCGGACATGAGCGCGGCCGCGTGCGCGAGGTAGGCCGCGGCGGTCTCGCGGCCGTGGACGACCTCGACCAGCCGCATGAGGGGCGGGGGGTTGAAGAAGTGCAGGCCGAGGACACGCTCGGGGTCGGGGACCGGTTCGGCGATCGCCGTGATGTCGAGGCTCGAGGTGTTCGTGGCGAGGATCGTGGTGGGCGGCTGGGTGGCCGCGACGTCCCCGAGGAGCCGCTGCTTCAGCTCGAGGTCCTCGGGCACCGCCTCGACGACCAAGGCGCACTCGGGCAGGTCGGCGATCGCGGCAGCGGGGCGGATCCGTGCCAGGACAGCAGCCGAGTCCCGCTCGGTCATCCGGCCCTTGTCCACCTGCCGGGAGAGGGCAGCCGCGATGCCGCGGATGGCTGCTTCCGCAGCACCCGGGGCGGCGTCGACGAGGACGACGTCGTGACCCGCCGCCGCGGCGACCTGCGCGATCCCTGCGCCCATGGTGCCGGCGCCGATGACGGCAACGGCTCCGAGGGGGCTGCTGTCCTCTGACTCGGTGGGCACGTCCATGGGCCGCATTGTGCCGTGCCCGGGTCAGCGGCGGCTCCCCGACCAAGGCCGCCTTCCACGGCGCGAGCGCCGTCGGTCTCGCCGTCGCGGGCCGGCGCGCGATGGGGGGAGCGGGTGCCGCCGCGCAGTCCGCGTTGGAGAAGACCAGCGACGACGTGCGCAGCGCGCGTGACGAGGCGGCCTCGGCCGGGCCCGACCTGCCGATCTGAGGAGGGCTGCCGCGCCCCGGTGATCTAGCATCGGCAGGGTGACTGCAACGGCGCACACCTTCGCCCATCCCCTCCTCGACAAGCACGCGGACGTCCTCGACGAGATCCGTCGGGCGCTCGCCGAGCGCTCGTGGTACTCGCGTTATCCCGAGTCGCCGAGCCCCCGGGTGTACGGCGAGACGGCGGCCGCCGATGGCGCCGCCGCGTACGAGGCGCACCGCGACAAGCGGTATGCCGCTGGGCTGGTGTCCGCCACGGACGGCACGTGGGTCGGCGGCGAGGTGTCGCCCTACGGCCCGTCCCTCGGGGTGACCTACCCGGCCCTCGACCTCGACGCCGGGCTGGCCGCGGCGAGGTCCGCGCTCCCGGCCTGGCGCGATGCAGGGCCACAGGTGCGGGCGGCGGTCTGCGTCGAGATCGTCGACCGCTTGCACGAGCGGAGCTTCGAGATCGGCAACGCCGTCATGCACACCTCAGGCCAGCCGTTCGTCATGGCGTTCCAGGCAGGCGGCCCGCAGGCACAGGACCGGGCGCTCGAGGCGATCGCAGCGGGTCTGGTCGAGCAGGAGCGGGTGCCAGGCTCGGTGGTCTGGGAGCGGCCTGCGAAGGGCGAGCCGATCCGCATGCAGAAGGACTACCGGGTGATCGGGCGCGGCATCGGTCTCGTCATCGGGTGCAACACGTTCCCGACGTGGAACGCCTACCCCGGGATCTTCGCCGACCTCGTCACCGGCAACGCCGTCGTCGTCAAGCCGCACCCCCGGGCGATCCTGCCCCTGGCCATCACCGTGGAGATTGCCCGCGCGGTGCTCCAGGAGGCCGGTTTCGATCCCGCGCTGGTTCAGCTGGCCGTGGAGGACGACGGGCAGGGCCTGGCCAAGGTCCTCGCCGAGCGACCCGAGATCGCGATCATCGACTACACCGGTGGCCCTGAGTTCGGGGCGTGGCTCGAGCGGGCCGGCGCCGCCCGGGGCGCGCTCGTCTACACCGAGAAGGCCGGCCTCAACACCATCGTCGTCGACTCGACCGACGACTTGCGGGGCATGCTCGGCAACCTCGCCTTCTCGCTGTCCCTCTACTCCGGGCAGATGTGCACCGCTCCCCAGAACATCTATGTCCCCGAGACCGGTGTCGAGACCGACGAGGGCCACCTCACCTTCGACGAGTTCGCCGACCGTCTTGCCGGAGCGGTGGGCCGGCTGACAGGCGAGGACGCCAAGGCGGTGGAGATCCTCGGGGCGACGGTGAACGACAAGGTTCGCGGCAACGCCGACTCCCTCGAGTCGATCGCCGCCGAGGCAGAGGGGCGGGTCGTCCTCGACTCTCGTCGGGTCACCCACCCCCTCTATGAGGCGGCAGTGGTCCGCGCGCCCGGCCTCGTCGCGGTGGACGTGTCGCGCGAGGACATCTACACCGAGGAGTGCTTCGGCCCCGTCGGCTTCGTGATCAAGACCGCCTCCACCGAGCAGTCCCTCGCGCAGCTCGCCGACACGGCGCACGAGCACGGCGCCATGACGGCATCGGTCTACTCCACCGACGAGTCGGTGCTCGACGACGCACGTGAGGCGGCGGCGGTCGGCGGGGTCGCGCTGTCGGAGAACCTGACCGGGCAGATCTTCGTCAACCAGACGGCCGCCTTCTCCGACCTGCACGGCACGGGGGCCAACCCCGCGGCGAACGCGGCCTACGCCGACGCCGCCTTCGTGGCGAACCGGTTCAGGGTGGTCACCTCCCGTCGGCACGTGGGATGACCGATCGCCTGCCAGCGTCGTCCGGTGATCCGCTGCCCGCTCCGTCGAGTGTGCCCCTGGTCCCGCCCGTGACAGCAGGTGGCTCCGCGGCGCCGTCTTCGAGTGATCCCTTCGTCCCACCCGTCGGCGCGGCGGGCTCGTTCCCCCCGTCGTCGAGTGATCGACTCGTCCCAGGCGTCTCTTCCAGCGGAGGCACGCCGGCCGGCCCCATCGACCGGCACGCGGTGCAGCGGTCGACGATCAAGGCCCTCGTCGCCTCGCAGGTCCTCGGCGGGGTCGGCATGGCGAGCGGCATCGCGGTCGGCGCGCTCCTCGCCGAGGACCTGTCCGGCTCGGAGACCCTCGCGGGTCTCGGCACGACGACGCAGGTGCTCGGCGGGGCCCTCATCGCCATCCCGGTCGCGCGCCTCATGGCCGCGAGGGGCCGCCGGCCCGGTCTCGCGCTCGGCTATGTCCTCGCCATGGTCGGCGCGGCGACCGTCGTCACCTCGGCGGTCGCCGGCTCGTTCCCGCTCATGCTCGTCGGCATGTTCCTCTTCGGCGGCGGGACGACGGCGAACAGCCAGGCGCGCTATGCCGCGGCCGACCTGTCCGTTCCCGAGCACCGGGGGCGCGACCTGTCCCTCGTCGTGTGGTCGACCACGATCGGCTCCGTCCTCGGGCCCAACCTCGTCGGGCCGGGCAAGGCCTTCGCCGAGGTCGTCGGCATCCCCGGGCTCGCCGGGTCCTTCCTCTTCTCCCTGACGGGCTTCGTGCTCGCCCTGCTCGTCGTCGGGCGGCTGTTGCGCCCGGACCCGCTCATCACCGCTCGCGCCCTCGAGCGCGCGGCTCGTGCGGAGGCGGCCCAGCGGCATACGGACTCGTCGGAGACCCACGACGGGTCGATGGGACGCGGGCTCGCGACGATCCGACGGAACGCGCTCGCGCTCGAGGCGGTGCTCGTCGTCGCCCTCGGCCACCTGGTCATGGTCTCGGTCATGGTGATGACGCCCCTGCACATGTCGCACGGGCACGCGGAGCTCGAGGTCATCGGCTTCGTCATCTCGGTGCACATCCTCGGGATGTACGCGTTCTCGCCCCTGGTCGGGATGGCCGTCGACCGGTGGGGGAGCCGCCGGGTCGCGCTGGCCGGTGGCGCGATCCTCGCCGTGGCCGCCTTCCTCGCGTCGCGGTCCGAGGTCGGCTGGTCGGGGCTGCTTCTCGTCGCGCTCTTCCTGCTCGGGGTCGGCTGGTCGTGCACGCTCGTGTCCGGTTCGACCCTGCTGACCAACGCCGTGTCGACCGACGAACGGCCGGCCGTGCAGGGCCTGTCGGACCTGCTCATGGGGCTGGCCGGCGCAGGCGGTGGAGCGGCGGCTGGGGTCGTCGTGGGTGGGCTCGGTTATGCGTGGCTGGCAGGCGGTGCAGCCCTGGTCGGTGTCGCGATCATGGCCATCGCCCTGGCCGCGATGCGTCGCCATACGTCGCGAGAGGGAGCGCTCAGGGCGTGACCTGACCGCCGCTCAACGCGACCGGGTTCAGGAGACCACCCTGAGCGTCGAGGTGCGGTCGGGCTTGACGATGACCTCGATCCGGTCCGCGACTCGGGACTTCAGCTCCGTCACGTGGCTGACGATGCCCACGGTGCGGCCTCCCTCGCGGAGCCCCTCGAGCGTCTGCATGACGTCGTCGAGCACCTCCGGGTCGAGGGTGCCGAACCCCTCGTCGACGAAGAGCGTCCCGAGGTCGACGCCGCCGGACTCGGCGCGCACGACCTCGGCGAGGGCCAGTGCCAGCGAGAGGGAGACGTAGAAGCTCTCCCCACCCGACAGGGTCCCGACCTCGCGCACCTGGTTGGTGTGCATGTCGTGGACGCGGATGCCCAGGCCGGACTTGGCATTGCCCTGCTTGGCGTCCGTGTGCTCGAGCGAGTAGCGGCCGCCGGAGAACTTCGCGAGCTCGGTGTTCGCCACGGAGAGCACCTCGGTGAACCGGCGGATGAGGACGTACTTCGCGAGGTCGAGGTTGAGCTGGTTGTCACCGTTGCCAGCGACGAGCTGACCGACCCGGACCGCATCGGCCGTCTCGGCGATCACCGTGGCGTTGCGCTCGAGGGCCGTCTGGACGTCGCCGAGCCGTTCCTTCGTGCGGGCAGTCTGGCTGCGCAGGCTGCCGTGCTCGTTGCTGGCCTGCTCCATCTCCTTCTTCGCGACGCGCTCGAGCTCGGCGAGCTGGTCGATGTCGTCGAACAGGGCGTCGAGCTGGACGTCGGCGAGCTCCGGCCCGGACAGGCCGGCCCTGACCTCGGTGCACTCCCGCTCGAAGTCGGCGATCGCCTTCTTCGTCGCGGTGATCCACTCCATCGTGCGATCTGCCTCGAGCCACTCCTCCACCGAGCCGAAACCGGCCGCCAGCAGATCGGCGTCGCGAGCCGCCGTCGCCTCCGCGACGGCCGAGGCCGCCGTCTCGCGGCCGGACAGGGCATCGATGAGGGCGTCGACGTCGGCCGCTGCCGCGGTCAGGCTCGAGCGGCGAGCCGTCACCGTCGGGTGGCCGTCCCGGGCCCGTTCGACCTCTGTGTCCTCGCGCTCGAGACGGTCGGCCCAGTGGGTGCGGCTCTGCTCGAGCCGGGCAAGCTCGGACGTCAGGGTCAGTGACCGGTCGCCCAGCTCCTGCTCGCGCCGGCGCAGCTCCTCCAGGCGCTCCGTCCCGGTGCGCAGTGCGGCCCCGGCCCGGATCGACTCGGACAGCTCCGCACCGACGCGCTCCGCCTCGGCCCGCGCCGCGTCGACGCCGAGACCGCCGGAACGCGCCGACAGCTCGCCCATCTCGGTCCGCAGCTCGCCCAGCCGTTCCGTCTGGGCCGTCGCCCGGGACCGCAGCTGCTCGAGCCGTGCCTCCTCGGCCTCGACCTGCTCGGCCGTGACCGCCGTGGGGCTGGGCCGGGCCGGGACAGGGTGCTCGGTCGACCCACAGACCGGGCACGGGTCTCCCTCGGTCAGGGTGAGGCCCAGCTCGCCGGCGATCCCGTCGATGCGGGCCTGCCGTAGACGGGCGAGGGCACCCTCAGCCGCGCGCACCTCCTCGAGGGCCGCCCCGACGGACGCCTCGACCTCGGGCAGCCGGGCGGCGGCGACCTGGTGCGCGAGGGCTGCCTCGAGGCGCTCCTTGGCCTGCTGGGTCGCGGCCGTGCGGCTCTCCTTGAGGGCGAAGAGGCGGCGGGCCTCACCGAGCGCCTCGTCCTGCTTTCGGATCAGCTCGGGCAGCGTGGCGAGCTCGGTAGCGACCTGGTCGAGGGACTCCCGGTGCTGGGCGGCGGCCCGGGCGACACCCCGTGCCTGCTCGCGGCGGCTCTCGAGGCCGGTCTCGAGCTCGATGGCGCCGGTGAGTGAGCCGATGACCTCTCGCAGGCTGGTCGCCTCGCCCCGGAGGGCCGCCACTCCGCGGTCCTGCAGCTGCGGCGCGACCCGGCCCCGAGCCGCGACCAGGGCTGCCTCGGCCCGCTTGAGGGTGGCCTCCGCCTGGGCGAGGGTCCGGACGGCGCCGGCGACGGGGCGGGCCTGCCCAGCACGGGCCAGCTCTTCGCCGAGCCGCTGGAACTCCACCGCCCGCCGGCCGAGGTCCTCGTCTCGCCGCTGCAGCTCCAGCAGCCGCTCGCGGCGCTGCATCCGGAGCCGGGCGTCGCCGACCATGTCGGCCATCTGCTTGTGCCGGTCGATCGCCTCGCGGCTCGCCTTGCGGGCGTGCCGTTCGCGGGTGCGCAGCTCGTCGACGACCTCGGCCAGCTCACCGAGCAGGTCGTCGGGCCTGCTCCGACTCAGCCCCACCAAAGCGTCGCGCCGCTCCTCATCGAGGCCCGCGGAGACCGCGAAGGCGTGCACCGCGTCACGGATCTCGTCCACGGCCCGCTGACGGCGCGCCTGCGCCGTCCGCCCGGCCTCGACGATCTGCTCCTGGACGCGACGGAAGAACGCCGTGCCGAAGACCTTCTCGAGCAGCTTGCCCTTGTCCTCGGAGCGCGCGCGGAGGAAGGTGGCGAACTCGCCCTGCGGCAGGATCACGGTCTGGACGAACTGGTCCCGGGTCAGCCCGACCGCGCGGGTGATCTCGTCGTCGCACTCGCCGATGTTCGTCGAGAGGAGCTCGCCGCCCTCCAGGTCGTCCGGCGACGTGAGCCGCCACAGCTTCACGCTCGGCTGCTGCACGGTCGTGCCGGCCCCCCGCGACTTGGGCCGCTCGAAGCGAGGGGTGCGGCGCACCCGGTAGATCCCGGACTGGGTCTCGAAGACGAGCGTGACCACCGGGACGGTGCGCGGGTCGGCGTGGTGGGAGTGGATCCGCTCGAGGTCAGCGGCGGCCTGGGCGACCTTGCCGTAGAGCCCGAAGGTGATCGCGTCGATGATCGTGGACTTGCCCGACCCCGTCGGGCCCTCGAGGAGGAACAGACCGGCGCGCCCGACCGAGGCGAAGTCGATGCGCTCGGTGCCGGCATACGGCCCGATGGCGGTCATCTCGAGCAGGTGCAGCTGCATGTCAGGCCACCTCCTGCGCCTCGGCGAGCTGCTGCGCCTTGACGGCCGCCTCGTAGCCGGTGGTGAAGACCTCCAGCTCGCCCTCGCTCGCCAGTGTCTTGGTGACGTGGGCGATGAAGTCGGACCCCAGCTCACGGGGATCGCTCTCGCTGACGGCCGTCGTGCCCGCCCGACGTCGCTCGACCGCGCCCTCCGGCTCGTGAAAGACCTGCAGCGCGTGCGGGAACCGCGACTTGAGCCGGTCCATCAGCGCATCCGGGCGGACCCGGTCGGTCACCGTGACGCGCACCCAGGAACCCTCGTGCGCGGTGAGCGACCCGTCGGCCAGCAGCTCGTCGAGACGTCCCCGGAGGGTGGCCATGGGACGAGGCTGCTCGATCTCCACGGGGGTCACCGTCACCGCACCCTCGGCCGGCACGTCGGCGAGGAGGACCACCTTCGTGTGGTCCTGCTCCGAGAACGAGTAGCGCAGCGGCGAGCCGGAGTAGCGGACGACCGAGCCCTCGGCTCCCTCCGGCGACTGGGGGCCGTGCAGGTGGCCGAGCGCCGCGTAGTCGATGCCGGCGAACACCGTGCCGGCAACCCGGTCGACCCCGCCGACGGCGATCGACCGCTCGGAGTCGCTCGGCTCGGCCCCGGCCACGAAGGCGTGCGCGAGCACGATGCTGCGCACGCCGGCCCGGCGGCCGAGATCGGCGCGGATCCGCTCGCAGGCCGCGGCGAGGACCGCCTGGTGCGACCGGGCGAGCGGCTCGCCCCCGCCGGCGAGCAGCACGCGGGCGTGGTCGACATCGAGGTAGGGCACCCCGTAGACCGCGGCGCGCACGCCGTCTGATCCCTCGAGCAGGACGGGCAGGTCGAGCCGCCCGGGGTCGGTGATCATCCGGATGCGCTCACGGAAGAGGCCGGAGCCGTAGCCCAGCCGGATCGCCGAGTCGTGGTTGCCGGAGGTGACGATCACGGTCGTGACCTCCGACAGGCGCGCCAGCGTCCACTCGAGGAGCTGGACGGACTCGACCGGCGGCACGCCCCGGTCGTACACGTCGCCGGCGATGAGCACGGCATCGATCGGCACGCCGTCGACCGGGTCCTCGACCAGCTGGCAGATGCGCTCGAGCACCGCCGACTGCGCCTCGTGGAGGTTGACGCCATGGAGGGTCCGCCCGAGGTGCCAGTCAGAGGTGTGGAGCAACCGCATGGCCCGACGTTAGGACGTGCCTCCGACAGTCCCTCCACGGACACGCCTCGTGTGACGGATGAGGTCGTATGCCGCTGGGCCGGCTCGTCATCGAACGCTCGGCCGGCAGACGCCTCGACCGGCCAGGGCGGAGTCATACTGCCGACATGGCCTATGACGAGGAGCTGGCTCATCGGATCCGTGAGCTGGTCCAGGACGTGCCGGGGGTGACCGAGAAGGGCATGTTCGGCGGGCTCGCCTTCCTCGTGAACGGCAACATGGCCGTGAGTGCGAGCGGACAGGGTGGCCTGCTCCTCCGTGTCGACCCGGGCGAGACCGACGCACTCGTCCGTGGGCCGGGTGTCAGCCGTGCGGTCATGCAGGGTCGCGAGATGGACGGCTGGCTGCGGGTCGCGGACGAGGCGATCACCGGTGACGAGCAGCTGCGCCGCTGGGTCGACCTCGGGGTCGCCCGCGCGCGGAGCCTGCCGCGGAAACGGTGACGGTCGAGCATCTTGGCCGCTGGGCGCCTCGACATTTCAGCTGCGGCTGAGTTGGCGCGGTGAATCGACCAGGAACGCCTCGAAATTTCAGCCGCGGCTGAGTTGGCGAGGACCGGGCAGGAGCACTACCGGCCCGATCCGCCTACTTCGCGTCCGTGAGGAGCCGGCCCGGCCTCTTCGGGGCGTCCGCCGCTCCGATCAGGTCGACGATGCCGTGCGTGTCGCCGTCGGCCTCGCCGAGGTCAGCGGGCTTGATCCACTTGGCCTTTCGCGCCTCGCTGGCCAGTCGCAGGGTCGGCCGGTCATCGAGCCGCACCCGGTAGACGACGTCGACCACGTGTCCCTCGGGGTCCACCCGCGTCGTGACGGGATCACCGGGGTCGATGTCGAGGCCGACCTCCTCGGCCACCTCACGACGCACCCCGTGGGCCGGGGTCTCGCCGCGCTCGAGCAGGCCGCCGGGGAGGCTCCACCCGAGCCGGTGGGGCTGCCAGAGGAAGAGGACCTCGCCCTCGTGCTCGAGGACGCACACCGCGCCGACCGTGTAGTTCGGCGCCCCGAACCGCACCGCGGCGCGTCGCAGGGGACCTGGCATCTTCCGGAAGCCCACCAGCGCCGCGGTCCCCGCCTTGCGCCGAAGCGTCGCCATGTCCATGGGGTCACCCAACCACACGCGCCGCCCGCTGGGCCGCCCCATCACGCACGTGAGCCCGCCCCGGGACGGGAGCGGGCTCAGCGGCATACGAGTCGGTTCAGTCCTTGGGGTTGAAGAAGCCGAGGATCATCGAGACGAACGTGATGACGAGCGAACCGAGGATCGCGTCCCAGAAGAAGTGCTCCACGTGGAAGGCGAGGTCGAACTTGCCGGCCACCCACGAGGTCAGCTCCAGCATCAGCGCGTTGATGATGAAGACGAAGAGCCCGAGCGTCAGGATGATGAAGGGCAGCGAGATGATCTTCGCGATCGGGCGCACGAAGGCGTTGATGATCCCGAAGATCAGCGCCACGACCACGACGGTGCGCACGACCGCCCACGTGTCGGGGCTTGATCCGAAGGTGATGCCGGGGACGAGCCAGGCGGCGATCCACAGGGCGATGCCGTTGATGACGGTCTTGATCGCGAAGTCGGCGAGCATGGCGGTCATCCTTCCATGCAACGTCAGCGTTCCAAGGGAATACCGGGGTGGTCGTCTCCGGGGAGCCGCGGCTGGAACATCGTGTTGAGCCGGAGGAGGTCGGGCGTGACGGTCTTGAGCGAGCCGATCGCGTCCTTGACCGGGACCCGCGTGATCCGGCCCTGCTGGAGGGCGACCATCTCGCCCCACGCACTGTCGAGCGCGGCCTCGACCGCCGCGACCCCGAAGCGGGTCCCGAGCACGCGGTCGAACGCGACCGGCGAGCCGCCGCGCTGGATGTGCCCGAGGACGGTGGTGCGCGTCTCGATGCCCGTGCGGCCGTGGATCTCGCGCTCGAGGATGTGCCCGATCCCGCCGAGAACCTTGTGGCCGTAGCTGTCGATCTCGGGCTCGGGGATCTGGAACGTCCCGGGCTTCGGCAGGGCACCCTCGGCGACGACGATGATCGTCGCGTAGCGGCCCTTGCGGTGCCGGCCGACGATGCGCTCGCAGACCTCCTCGATGTCGAACGGCTCCTCCGGAGTCAGCGTCATCGCGGCGCCGCCGGCGAGGCCCGACCAGATCGCGATGTGCCCGACGTGCCTGCCCATGACCTCGACGACGAGGACCCGGTGGTGCGACTCGGCGGTCGTGTGGAGGCGGTCGATCGCGTCGGTGCAGATCTGGACGGCGGTCTGGAAGCCGAACGTCATCTCGGTCAGCTGGATGTCGTTGTCGATCGTCTTCGGGACGCCGATCACGGGGAAGCCGTTCTGGTGCAGCTCGTTGACGACCCCCATCGAGCCCTCGCCGCCGACCGCGATGATCGCGTCGAGCCCGTGCCGGTCGTAGGCCTTGCGCACGAGCTTGAGCCCGTCCTCCCGTGCGAACGGCTGGTCCCGGGACGTGCCGAGGATGGTGCCACCGCGGGGGAGGATGCCGCGGCACACCTCGACGTCGAGCGGCTCGTAGTCGTCCTCCATGACGCCCCGCCAGGCGTTGCGGAAGCCGATGACAGTGCTGTCGTAGGTGACCTCGGCGGCGCGAACCGCGCCGCGGATGACGGCGTTGAGGCCGGGGCAGTCCCCGCCTCCGGTGAGGATCCCGATGCGCATGGGCTGGTCTTTCGTGAGTGGTGCGTGGCTCAGGTGTCGGGGCAGCACTGACGCGACACTGTGAGCCTAGCCACAAGCCGTCGTATGCCGCTCAGCCCGCCCGTCTGTCACCTTCTTTCCCGAACGCAGTGTTCGGCGGCGAACGCAGTGGTGCACCGGTGCGCTCTACCAGTAACACCGCGTTCGGCGGCACGAAGTGGTGTCTATTGTGGCGGCATGAGCGATGCCGCCCCCCGTCCCGTCCGCCTGCGTGAGGTCCTGGCGCAGCTGCCGGACTACAAGCCGGGCAAGCCGGCGACGGCGCCACCGGGGGTCACGGCCTACAAGCTGTCGTCCAACGAGAACCCCTACGGCCCGCTCCCGTCGGTCCTCAAGGCCGTCGACGAGGCGGCCGCCACGATGAACCGCTACCCCGACATGGCGGTGACCGCCTTGACCCGGCGGCTCGCCGAGGCGCTCGAGGCGCCGGCCGACTGCATCGCCACGGGCACCGGCTCGGTCGCAGTCCTGGCCCAGATCGTCCAGGCCGCGTGCGACGCCGGCGACGAGGTGGTCTTCGCGTGGCGGTCGTTCGAGGCCTACCCCATCGTCACCCAGCTCGCGGGTGCCAAGGCGATCATGGTCGGGCTCGACGCGGACGCGCGGCACCGGCTCGACGCCATGGCGGCTGCCGTCACCGACCGCACCCGGGTCGTCCTCGTGTGCACCCCGAACAACCCGACCGGGCCTGCCGTCCACGGCGACGAGCTCGAGCGCTTCCTGGCCAAGGTGCCGGACGACGTGGTGGTCGTCGTCGACGAGGCGTATGTCGAGTTCGTCCGCGACCCCGAGGCGGTCCGCGGTCTCGACGTGTGGCGCAAGCACCCCAATGTCGTTGTCCTGCGGACGTTCTCGAAGGCGTTCGGGCTGGCCGGCCTGCGGGTCGGGTTCGCGGTCGCCCACCCGCCCGTCGCCGCGGCCATCCGCAAGACCGCGACGCCGTTCGGCGTCAACTCGCTGGCCCAGGTCGCCGCGATCGCCTCCCTCGACGCCGTCGACGAGCTGCGCGAACGCGTCGAGTCGATCGTCGCGGAGCGCGACCGCGTCGTGCAGGGCCTCGCGGACCAGGGCTGGAAGCTGCCCCGGACGGACGCCAACTTCGTGTGGTTCCCCCTGGGGGACGAGTCGTCCGCGTTCTCCGAGGCGTGCGAGGCAGCCGGCCTCATGGTCCGGCAGTACGGCGACGACGGCGTGCGGGTCACGATCGGCGAACCGGAGGCGAACACCCGCCTGCTCGAGGTCGCCGAGAAGTTCGGCGCTCGCTGACCCGGGCCGCCGCGCCGTGTCGGCGCAGCGGCATACGGTCTGGGCATGCTGACCTGCGTCGCGGTGTCCGGCTACCGCTCCCTCCGGGACGTGGTCGTGCCCCTTCACGGCCTCGACGTGGTGACGGGCGCGAACGGCTCGGGCAAGTCGAGCCTCTACCGGGCGTTGCGCCTGCTCGCCGGCTGCGGTCGTGGTGACGTCGTCGGCACCCTCGCTCGCGAGGGTGGCCTCCAGTCGGCCCTGTGGGCCGGTCCCGCCAGTCTCGACGCCGCGCGCAAGAGGGGGTATGCCGCTCAAGGAGTCGTGCGCAAGGGTCCGATCAGCCTGCGGCTGGGTTTCGCCACGGAGGAGCTCGGCTACCTGGTGGACCTCGGGCTGCCGCAGCAGGACGGGAGTGCGACGTCAGCGTTCCTGCGCGACCCGGAGATCAAGCGCGAGGTGGTGTGGGCCGGGCCGGTCATGCGGCCGGGCTCCGTGCTCGTCCGGCGGCGGTGGTCCTTGGTCGAGACGCGAGGGGCAGCCCCGGTCGCCTGGGACGCCGCCTGGGAGGAGGAGTGGGAGTCCGACCCGCCCGCCGGTGGCGGTCGAGGTGCTCGTGCTGGGTCGAGCGGTTGGACCGAGCTGACCCGGTCCCTCCAGCCCTGGGAGTCGATGCTCACCGAGCTCGCCGACCCGGAGCGGGCGCCCGAGCTGCTCCGCGTCCGTCGGATGATCGCGGGCTGGCGCTTCTACGACTCGTTCCGGGCCGACCCGGCCGCCCCGGCCCGCCAGACACAGATCGGCACCCGGACGCCGGTCCTGTCCGACGACGGCTCGGACCTCGCCGCGGTTCTGCAGACGATCCGCGAGCACGGGCAGTCCGGGCTCGATGACGCGATCGCCGACGCCTTCGACGGGGCGCGGCTGGAGATCGACGTGACCGATGGCCGCTTCGACGTAGAGCTGCACCAGCCCGGCATGCTTCGTCCGTTGCGGGCCGCCGAGCTGTCGGACGGGACGCTGCGCTACCTCTGTCTCGTCGCCGCCCTGCTGAGCGCCGACCGGCCACCGCTGCTCGTCCTCAACGAGCCGGAGACGTCGCTGCACCCCGAGCTGCTGCCGCCTCTCGCCCGGCTCATCCGGTCGGCGGCCGAGCTGACGCAGGTCATGGTCGTGTCCCACTCGGAGGCGCTCATCCGAGAGCTCGGGACCGCGGATGACGACGACGATGATCTGCCGGTCGGCCTCGGCTCGCCGGCGCGGCGCCTCACCCTCGTCAAGGACCTGGGCGAGACCTTCGTCGAGGGCCAGGGCCTGCTCACGGCTCCGGCCTGGAGCTGGGGCGGCCGCCGCTGAGGGCGCGGCTGAGCGGCATACGCGCTCTTCCCGTCCCGCATTGTGAGATTCACGAGGGGCTCCGGTAAGTTTCGCTTCAGGACACCGCATGTGGCCGCCGTCACCCTCGACGGCCGGATGTGCAGCACCCACCGTCGGGCTGATCCCCGATGGGTGGCCCGAGCAAAAGCCGGCCCGCGGGCCGGTGGAGGAGCCCTTGTGAGCGACAACGACGTCGTCAAGCAGATCGCCTCGGCGAGCGCGACGAGCCAGAACGCGGACGGCGGCCCGGAGATGATCCAGCTGCTGACGCCAGAGGGGGAGCGGCGCTCCCACCCCGACTACGACCGCTACGTCGCGGACCTGACCCCGGAGGACCTGCGCAGCTTCTACCGCGACCTCGTCCTCATCCGACGCCTCGACGCCGAGGGCTACGCGCTCCAGCGCCAGGGCGAGCTCGGGCTGTGGCCCAGCCTGCTCGGGCAGGAGGCCGCCCAGGTCGGCTCGGGCCGGGCGCTCCGGCCGCACGACATGTGCTTCCCGACCTACCGGGAGCACGGCGTCGGCTTCGTGCGCGGCATGGACCCGCAGAGCTCGCTGCAGCTCTTCCGCGGCGT
>DASSTN010000212.1:0-13732 GCA_035707905.1 Intrasporangium sp. | reverse complement strand
CGTCGCGAGCCGCAACGCCGACGCGCAGACGCGGGTGGGCCTCTACACGGGCATCTGGACCGCCGGGGAGACGCTCGGGCTGGCTCTCGGGCCCGGCCTGTATGCCGCTGTGCTCGCTCTCGGGGGCTACGTCTCCTCCCGTGCAGGCACCGTTGTCGTGCAAGGCGAATCGGCGCTGACCGCGATCGTCCTCGGCTTCTCGGTCGTGCCGGCGGTCCTCGTCGGGCTCTCCCTCATCACCCTGACGCGCTACTCCCTGACGAGAGAGGTGGAGGCTCGATGACGGGCGCCAGTGCCGACGAGATCCTGCGGAGGCTGACCGCTCTGCGAGCCCATGACGTGCCGACGCACGGCGGGCGGACCCTCGCCTACGTCTACGACTCCGGCCTCGCGGAGGCCGACGCGATCGGCCGGGAGGTGCTGGCGCTCTTCGGCTCGACGAACGGGCTCGACCCCACGGCCTTCCCGTCGCTGCTCGCCATGGAGCAGGAGCTCGTCGCGATGGTCGGCGCGCTGCTCGATGCACCGCCCGGGTTCGCCGGGGTCGCGACCTCGGGCGGCACCGAGTCGGTCCTGCTTGCCGTCCTCGCGGCCCGGGATGCCCGGCCCGACATCGCGGCCCCGCGCATGGTGCTGCCGACGACGGCTCATGCGGCGTTCCACAAGGCGGCGCACTACTTCCGGGTCGAGCCGGTGCTCGTCGACGTCGACCCGGTGACGAAGCGCGCCGACCCCGATGCGATGGCTGCCGCCATCGACGCCTCGACCGTCCTCCTCGTCGCGTCCGCGCCGTCGTATGCCCACGGGGTCGTCGACCCGGTCGGCCCGATCGCGGCCGCCGCCCGGGAGGCCGGGGTGCGCTGCCACGTCGACGCCTGCATCGGCGGCTGGGTCTTGCCCTTCCTGCGCGAGGACGAGCCAGACCAGGAGCCGTGGACGTTCGCCGTCGACGGCGTCACGAGCATCTCGGTCGACCTGCACAAGTACGGCTACACCCCGAAGGGCGTCTCGCTCCTGCTGCACCGGTCGGCCGACCTGCGCCGCGCCCACTTCTTCGCGTCGGCCGACTGGCCCGGCTACACGATGCTCAACACGACGATGCAGTCGACGAAGTCCGGGGCACCGCTCGCCGCGGCCTGGGCCGTCGCCCGGCACATCGGGCCGGACGGCTACATGCTCCTCGCCCGCCGAGCGCGGGAGGCCACGCTCGGGATCGCGACCGCGGTGAGCGACATACCGGCGCTGTCCCTGGCGGCCCAGCCCGACTCGACGCTGCTGGCGTTCACCGCGGACGAGACATGCGACGTCTTCACCATTTCCGACGAGCTCCTCGCCCGGGGTTGGTACGCGCAGCCACAGCTCGCCTTCCGTGACCTGCCCGCCACCCTGCACCTGAGCATCAGCGCCGCGACCGCCGGCTCGGTCGACGAGCTCGTGCGCGACCTGGGGACCGCCACCGACGCGGCCATCGCGGCCGGTCCGGTGGCGCCCGGTGAGGAGCTCGTCGTCGCGGCGAGCTCGGTCGACCCGGCGCACCTCGACGAGCAGACCCTGACGGGGCTCCTCGCGGTCGCGGGGATGACCGGTGCCGACGGGTCACTCGCCCTGCCGAAGCGGATGGCCCCGCTCAACGCGCTGCTCGACGCGTTGCCGGCGCAGCTGCGGGAGGGGCTGCTCCTCGCTGTCCTCGACCGCCTGACGCGCCCTCCCACACCCACCGGTTCGAGGTAATCGGCGGACACGACCGACCGGTCATCACCTCGAACGGGCCGGGGGCAAGGCGAAGGGCGGGCACCCGGCGTCCGGATGCCCGCCCTCGCGGAATGCTTCAGCGTCGAGCCGTCACGCGGGGACGATGAGACCCTGCGTGCTGCGGGCCCGCTCGAGGCGCGCGGCGACGTCCTGCCAGTTGACGACGTTCCACCAGGCCTTGACGTAGTCGGCCTTGACGTTCTCGTACTGCAGGTAGAAGGCGTGCTCCCACATGTCGAGCTGCAGGATCGGGACCTGACCGACCGGGACGTTCCCCTGCTGGTCGAACAGCTGCATGATGTTGAGCCGCTGGCCGAGGGTGTCCCAGGCGAGGATGGACCAGCCGGAGCCCTGGATCGCGTTGGCGTTGGCGTTGAACTGGGCCTGGAACTTCTCGAAGCCGCCGAAGAACTCCTCGATGGCGGCCTGGACCTCGCCCTCGGGCTGGCCGCCGCCGTCCGGGCTCATGTTCTGCCAGAAGACGGAGTGGTTGATGTGGCCGCCGAGGTGGAAGGCGAGGTTCTTCTCGACCCCGTTGATGGTGGCGAAGTCGCCGGAGCCGCGCAGCTCCTCGAGCTTCGCGACCGCGGCGTTGGCGCCGTCGACGTAGGCCTTGTGGTGCTTGTCGTGGTGCAGCTCCATGATCCGCGCGCTGATGTGCGGCTCGAGGGCTGCGTAGTCGTAGGGAAGATCGGGCAGTGTGTAGACCACGTGTCGTTCCTTTCCGTGCAGACAAGTCGGTTCCGACCACTCTATGCCGTGCATGTCGGGACCCGACAGGAGCCTTGACACGGCCGGCGCTGGGCCGCCCGGCCGCAGTCGTCAGGACAGGTCGAGCAGCGCCTTGACGTCGTCGGCGCTGATCGCGCCCGACAGCGCGCCGCCCTCGTCGACGACCCGCTGGAAGAGGTCACGCTTGCGCTCCTGCAGGGCGACGACCTTCTCCTCGATCGTGTCCGAGGAGACGAGGCGATAGACGGTGACCGGCCGGTCCTGCCCGATCCGGTGCGCCCGGTCGATCGCCTGCGCCTCGGCGGCCGGGTTCCACCACGGGTCGAGGACGAAGACGTAGTCGGCCTCCGTGAGGGTCAGGCCGAAGCCACCCGCCTTGAGGCTGATGAGGAAGGCCGCGGACTCGCCGTCGCGGAACGAACGGATGACCTCCTGCCGGTTCGGCGTCGTGCCGTCGAGGTAGCAGGTGCGCAGGCCGGCCTTCCCGAGCGCCGCCTCGGCGCGCCGCAGGAAGCCGGTGAACTGCGAGAAGACGAGGGCTCGGTGTCCCTCCTGGTCGAGCTCACGGAGCCGGTCGACGAGCAGATCGAGCTTGGCGGCCGTGGCACGGCCGTCGTGCTCCGGCTCGACGAGGGCCGGGTCGAGGGCGAGCTGGCGCAGCCGGGTCAGCGCGGCCAGGATCGCGACCCGGTTGGCCTCGGGGTCGGCGAGCAGCCCGAGCACCCGCTGCCGCTCGCGGGCCAGGTGCCGGTCGTAGACGTGGCGGTGCACCGGGGCAAGCTCGACCGGCACCACCTGGACCTGCTTCGGCGGCAGGTCGAGCGCGACCTGCTCCTTGGTGCGGCGCAACATGAGGGGACGGATCCGGCGGCGGAGCCGGTCGAGCAGCTCCGGCCGCTCCCCCGACTCGATCGGCTTGCGGTAGACCTTCGTGAAGACGTCCGGGCGGGGGTAGAGCCCGGGTGCGGTCAGCGAGAGCAGCGACCAGAGGTCCATGAGCGAGTTCTCGAGCGGGGTGCCGGTCACGGCGAGGGTGAACGGCGCGCCGAGGCGACGAGCGGCCACGTGCGTCTTGGCCTGCCGGTTCTTGACGAACTGCGCCTCGTCGAGGACCACCCCACGCCAGGGCAGCTCCTCGAAGGCCTCGGCGTCGAGCCGCAGGATCGCATAGGAGGTGACGACGACGGCGGCACCCTCGACCGCGGCGGCCAGCGCAGACCCGCGCTTGGCGCTCGTCTGCGTCAGAGCGACGACGGGGACGTCGGGCGCGAAGTTCTCGAACTCGCCGAGCCAGGTCCCGACCACGCTCGTCGGCGCGACGACGAGGACCGGTCCGTGCTCGCCGGTGGCGACCTCGCCGCGCTCGTGCGCCCGGGTCAGCGCGGCGATGACCTGCATCGTCTTGCCGAGCCCCATGTCGTCGGCGAGGATCCCGCCGAGCCCGGCGTCCCAGAGCGTCGTGAGCCAGTGGTAGCCGTCGAGCTGGTAGGGCCGCAGCGTCGCCTTGAGGCCCACGGGCAGGGCGGGCGGCTCGGACTCGGTGAAGGTGCGCAGGGCGTCGACGCTCGCCGTCCACCGCGCGCTCTGCTCGTCGACGACCCCGAGCTGGAGCAGCTCCTCCCAGTAGTCGGCGTGGTGCCGGCTGAGGCGCAGCTCGTCGCTGTCGCGGTCGGCCATCTCCTGCGCCTCCTCGATGAGGGCGCGGAGACGGAGCAGGTCGGGCTGGTCGAGACGGAACCAGGTGCCGGACTCGAGCAGCATGATCTCGTCGCCGCCGGCGATCGCCTCGATGACGGGTCGCAGCGGGAGCCGCTCGCCGGCGACGTCGATCGAGACCTGCAGGTCGAACCAGTCGCTGTCGCCGGTGTCGGCGGTGGTGAGGTGGATGACCGGCGGCTCGACGGCCTCGTCGTAGGCGGCGAGCTCGCCCTCGACGACGAGCGTGACGTGCTCGTCGGCCTCGAGGCCAGGCAGCAGCTCGGCCGCGAAGGTCGCGGCGGCCAGGCCGCGCAGCTCGACCGAGGGCAGCAGCAGCGGCGGCCGGTCGTCGGCCCACTGGACCGCGCCCGGGATCGCATGGACCGACGTGGCCGCCTCGAGCGCAGCCTGCTCGGCCTCCCGGTCCCGCTCACCGACCCCGGAGAAGCGTGCGGTCGTGAAGGCGCGGCGCCGCCCGTCGTAGGCCATGCCGAGCTCGATCCGCACCTCGCCGGGCACGTCGGCCCGGACCCGGGCGTGGACGGTGACCCGTGCCGGCGCGACCTCCGCCGACGGGACCGGGAGCGGCACGGTGGAGCGCACCCGGACCCGGTCGCGGAGGCCGGGCATCGCGGTGGTGAGGAAGCGGGACCGCTCCTCGGCCGGGACGCGGATGCCGAGGAGGGCCTGCTCGAAGGCCTCCGGCGCCAGCCCGAGCGTCGCGTCGATCGGGCGCAGCACGAGGCCGTCCGGGCCCTCGACGACGACGCCGTGCACCGGCTCGCCGACGAAGACGCGGTCGGCCTCGGCCGGGCCGGGCAGGTCATCGACGGTGACCCGCACGACGAGGTCGCCGGTGTCGTCCTCGCGCGTCACGTCGAGCACCGGGCGCAGCGGCTCGTCGACGACGGTCACCGGCCCGGTGACGCCCTCGCCGGCGAGGAGCTCGATGCCGGCGTCGCGGGCCTCGCCGAGCAGCGGCCACACCTCCGCGCTCCCCCCGAGCAGCAGGGGCGCGGCCGTCGTGACGTAGCCGGCACTGCCGGAGCCGGAGCGAAGCACCTCGTGCAACCGGGCCATGATCCGCTCGTGCTCGGGCAGGTAGCGCGTGCCGTGCGCCCACCGCGGCAGCGCGTCGTGCCAGCTGAGGCTCTGGTGCCACCGCTGCGTCCGGGTCCACCGGGTCGGCCGGAGCCCGTAGGCGACCTCGGGCAGCTCCCGCCACCCGGACAGCCCGCGGTAGGCGAGGTCGACGAAGAGCCCCGCCGGCATGAGGTCGCCCTGCGGCTCCGGCCGCGCGGCCGGCTCGCGCCGTCGCGGCTCGACCGGCCGCAGCTGCCCGAACACCTCGGACCAGTGCGCGCCCGACAGGCCGTCGGCCGGAGCCACCGGCCCCGGGTCGGCGACGATCCCGCGGGCGACGTCACGGGCGGTGATGAGCAGCGCCACGGCGTGCTTGCAGTCGAAGCCCACCGGGCAGCTGCAGTGGCCGTACCAGGTCGTGCGCCGCCCGACCGTCTTGCTGTCGATGATCGTCTGGTAGGTCTGCGCCCCGCTGCCCTCGATGGTGCCGAGGATCATGGTCCCCTCGGGCCGGGTGGCGAGCGAGCGGATCCGCCGCTGGGCGGCATACGCCTCGCCGCGCGCGAACGTGCGGGAGCCGACCTGCTGGCTGATCTCGGCGTCGGAGAGGTCGGCCACCCAGGTCGCCGCCCGCCCGACGTTCCAGGTCATGGAGCGAGCGTAGGCGGACTCACCGACAGCACCACGCGCCCGTCCACAGGCGCGTCGCGGCGGTCGGTGAGCGGCATACCGTCTCGAGGAGGTATGCCGCTCAGCTCAGCGGACGCTGAGCGTGACCTTCCCCGTCGCGCGGCGTTCGTCGAGCTCCCGCAGTGCCTCGGCGACGTCCGCGAGCGGGTGGGACGAGCCGAGCGGCGGGTCGAGGCGTCCGTCGGCGAGGAGCGGCAGGAGCTCGTCCCACTGGCGGCGCACGTAGCCGGGCTCGCGGTGCCAGAACGCGCCCCAGGCGACGCCGACGACGCTCGTGTTGCCCAGGAGCAGCCGGTTGACCTTGACGGTGGGGATCTCCCCGGCGGTGAAGCCGATGACGAGGATGCGGCCCTCGACGGCGAGGCTGCGGAGGCTGTCGGTGAAGCGGTCGCCGCCGACCGGGTCGACGATGACGTCGACGCCGCGGCCGCCGGTGAGGTCCTTGACGGCCGTGAGGAAGCCGTCGGCGAGGACCGCCTCGTCGGCGCCGGCGGCCCGGGCCACTTGGGCCTTGTCGTCGGTCGAGGCGACGGCGATGACCCGCGCTCGGAGCGCCTTGGCGTACTGGATGGCGGCGGTCCCGATGCCGCCCGCCGCGCCGTGGACGAGGACGGTCTCGCCCGGCTCGAGGTGCCCGCGGCGGGTCAGCGCGAAGTGCACGGTGAGGTAGTTCATCGGCACCGCGGCGGCTGCCCGGAAGGACAGCGAGTCGGGGATCGGGAAGACGAACTCGCTTGGCACCGAGACGGTCTCGGCGAAGGACCCGAAGACGGGGAAGGCCGCGACCCGGTCGCCCACGGCGAACTCGCTGCCCTCCGGTGCCTCCCGCACGATCCCGGCGCACTCGGCGCCCGGGACGAAGGGCAGCTCGGGCTTCATCTGGTAGAGCCCGCGGCTCAGCAGGACGTCCGGGAAGGACACCCCGGCCTCGTGGACGTCGACGAGGACCTCGCCCTCACCCCGCACCGGCTCCGGGACGTCGTCGACGGCGACGGCCGACGGTCCGTCGAGACTCGTGATCCGGGCAGCATGCATGGCGAGCTCCTCACGTGTGGCGGCGGTGGCCCCTCGACCCTAGCGACGGCGCTGCGCCACGACGGCGTGACGTCCGCCACCTAAGGTGGAGGGGATGACCGAGCCGCTCGAGCGCCTCCCCGACGGGACCGTCAAGCAGGTGAACCCGTTCACGGGCACGAAGGTGTGGACCCTGCCGGACAGGGCTGCCCGGCCGCTCGCGCGGCACGTGCCGACGCCGCTCCCCCTCGACCCCGCGGACGAGGGCCGCTACTGCGCCTTCTGCTGGGGGCGGATGCTCGAGACGTCGCCGGAGATCGTCCGCCTCGTCCGGACCCCGACCGGCTGGGAGGAGGTCCGCGGGCTGCTCGCGGAGGAGCTGCACACGAGCCGCCCGGAGTTCCGGCTCATCCCCAACCTCTTCGAGATCCTCTCCTACGACTACTGGCACCTCAGCCACGGCTGGCACGCGACGGCGGCAGCGGACGCCCGGCGGACGGCATACCTCTCCACTCCCCTGGGGCGCGAGCAGGTGAGCGCGCTCGTGCGGACCAAGCTGCGCGCCCGGGGCGTCCCGGAGGCGGCCCTCGCCGCGCGGACCTTCGAGGACGACGTCCGCGACAGCGTCGAGTTCTTCGCCAGCAATCACGACGTCGTCGTCGCCCGGCGGCACTACGTCGACGGCGCGACGATGGACACCCAGCTCGCCGGGTCGGGCACCCTGACACCCGAGGAGCACTGGCACTACGTGCGGTTCACGATCGAGGCGGCGCGGCACCTCTATGCGGACAACCCATCGGCCTGTTACGTCTCGATCTTCCAGAACTGGCTCTCGCCCGCCGGCGCGTCGTTCGACCACCTGCACAAGCAGCTCGTCGCCATCGACGAGCTGAGCGTGCAGACGGAGCGGGAGGCCGCCCGGCTGCGCGAGGAGCCCGAGCTCTATGCGCGCTGGGGCGAGGCGTATGCCGCCCAGCAGGGTCTCGTCGTCGCGTCGACTCCCAGCGCGGTGGCCTTCGCCGGGGTCGGGCACCAGTACCCGTCCCTGGAGATCCACTCGCGCGACTGCCGGAGCCTGCCGTGGGAGCTGACCCACGAGGCCGTGCGGGACTTCTCCGACCTGCTCCACGCCTGCCATGCCGCGACCGGGGTCGAGGTGCCGACGAACGAGGAGTGGCACCACCGGCCGCCGTCGCTCGACCTGCCGATGCCGGTGCGCGCGGTCATCAAGTGGCGCGTCTCGACGCTGGCCGGCTTCGAGGGCGACACGAAGATCTACGTCAACACGATCGACCCCTGGATGATCCGGGACCGGGTCGTCGGCCGGCTCAAGGAGCTGGCCGACGAGGGGGTGTTGTCGCCGTCGGTCTCGGTTGCCGGGTAGGTGTGACGAGCGATCCTCCGGGCGGGGACGCTTGGCTTTGCTCAGCTTTCCTCGTCGTTGGCGGCCGTCTCGATCCAGTCGACCGCCTCATCGGTGAGCTGGCTCTCCCCCTCCGCCGTTGAGGTGCCGGACCACCATCGAGGGTCCGGCTCACCGCCAGCGACGCGCAGGATCTCGTCGACCATGTCGTCTGGAAGCGGCTCCCCGTTGTGCTCCACCAGCCAGGCGCGGCTGGTGGGGCTGAGCTGTGGCCAGATCTCCGGGAAGTCCATGAGCCAAGGTTCCTCGCACTCGGCCGTCGGGACAACGCTCGGGTTGTCGCCGGTCCGTCGACATAGGGCCTGCAGGCGATGCCCGGACCGGTCACCACCTTCCGCGGTGCACCACCTCGTCGAACGGGCGTCGGTTCAGCCTCTTGATCACTGCCAGCGGCTTGTCCGCTGGGTACCCGACGGCCAGCAGGTAGGCCAGGAACCGTCCCTCGGGGAAGCCGAGCACCGCCTTGGCTTGGTCCTGGTCTGCCGCGGCAGCATGGCCGGTTCCAATGCCGAGGTCGGCGGCGGCGATGGCCATCGCGTAGGTGGCCTGGCCAAGGTCGTACTGGAGCAGACCTGCCTGACGATCGTCCTCCGGCTCCGGCGCCACGATCGCGATCGCGGCCGCCGCTCCGGCGACATGCTTGGCTCCCTGCCACACCTTCGCCAGCTCGACCAGCTCTGCCCGGTCTGTGACGAGCACGAAGTCCCACGGCTGCCAGTTGCCCGCCGACGGGGCGCGTCGCCCCGCCTCGAGAATCCGGTCGAGCGCCTCCTGCGGGACCGGCTGGTCGGTGAACTGCCGAACGTTTCGTCGCGCCCGCATGGCGTCCCACGTCTCCACCCTCACATCCTCCGCCCTCAGCGCTGATGTGACACCGGGATTGGGACGCGTCCCGATCCGGCACATCAGCCAAAGCGCGTGCGAGGATTCCGCAGTGAGCGACGTCGCCCAGAACATGACCAACCCCCCGGGCATCCGCTTGGGAGCGGCACCGACGATCCGGGTGGCGAACAAGGCCATCATCGTGCAGGACGAGCAGCTGCTGGTAACCGTCAACACGGGTGACTTTCCGACGTTCTACCTGTGCCCGGGGGGCGGACAGGACCATGGCGAGGACGCCTACGAGGCCCTGCGCAGGGAGTGCCTGGAAGAGGTCGGTTGCGAGGTGCTGGTGGGCGAGCTGGCCTTCGTGCGGGACTACATCGCCGCGGACCATGAATTCGCGGATCACGACGGCTGGGCCCACCAGCGAGAGGCGTTCTTCTTCTGCGAACTGGCGCCCGGGGCCGAGCCGCAGATGACAGAGGCTGCGGATCTCTGGCAGACCGGGATCACGTGGCTGCCCTTGGATGGCTTGCTGAGCGAGCCGCTGTGGCCGAAGGCCCTGGCCGGGTGGCTCGCGACTCCGGAGTCCCGCCGTCCCCGCTACTTGGGCAACGTGAACTGACCCGTATCAGGCCGAGCGCGCTAGGCGGGGAAATGTCTCCGGTGCCCTTCTGACACGACCTCGACTGGCCCGTCGACGACCTTGATGGAAGGAGCAGCTTCTGGGCCGCCCGGATTCGTGGATCGGTCGCGGTGCGTTCACACCGTACACATTTCGCGGCGCCCGCAGACGTCCCGACAGTTGCTCAGTTGGCAGACTCGTCCCGTGGAGATCACTCAGGCCTGCCAGGACGACGTGGCCGAGCTGGCTCGGCTCGTGTACCTGAACCACCTGAACGAGGAGCCGTCGCACGAAGCCGTCGACGCCTTTGCCTCCGACTTGGCGGACTGGTGGGGCCGACGAGGAGACACCCACCAGGCCTTCATTGCCCGGGCTCCAGGAAGAGAGCTGGTCGGAATGGCGTGGGTCGCGGTCGTTCCACGCGTCCCGAGGCCAGGGGCAGTCAACCGGATCTCTGCCGACATCCAGACGGTCTTCGTCCTGCCCGACTACCGGGGCCAAGGAATCGGCTCCGCGCTGGTGCAGGCGGTGGCGAGCTACGCGAAGGGCCTCGGCGCCCTCCACGTGACGGTCCACTCCAGCCCGAGGGCTGTACCGGTCTACGAGCGACTGGGTTTCGCGTCATCCCGAGAGCTCTTGCAGCGCCAGGTGCCCGAGCCGTGACCGCATCACTGCGCCAAGGCGGGGAACTAGGTAGGGCCAATGGTTCTGTGGCGCAGGCGGTGGAAGATCAGGCTGGGACGGAGATGCCCTGCAGCCAGGCCTGCCAGGCCGGCTCTTCGTGCCGGACGTAGTCCGCGGCGTCTGGGGAGAAGAGGTATGCCCGGACGCCCGCCGTCGCCTTGCCGTCGCCCTCGTCCCACGCGTAGACGCTGAGCATTCCGGGAACGGGCGCGGTGAGCCGGATCAACGTCTGTCGCTCACCGACGCGCTCGACGGTGCCGGTGGCGCCGCGCACCTCGACGGTGGCGCCCACCTCGGCGAGCCCGAGCTCGTCGTGCAGGGTTGACCAGAGCGCGTCCGCATCGCCGGGGTGGGATGCGGTGGCCTCCAGGTGTGTGGCCTCCTGGCCGGGGAAGTGCGACAGGTAGAGGCGCAGGTTGTCGAAGAACGGCATCCAGCCCGGGGCCATGGTGTCCCAGAACTCCGACTCCCAGGCGGCGCCGGTGCCGAAGCCGCTGCTGGTGACGCGCACGATGCAGGTTCCGCCGGACTGTGCCTCGACGAGGAACTCCGACGTCAGCGGGCTGAGCGCGTCGGGGTCCTTCCCCATGAGAGCGGCCCAGTCCTCCTCGTAGACGAGGCGGCGGGGGGGCTCCCATGCGGTGACGTGGCCGTCCGAACCCATCTCGGGGCCCATCGTGAAGTGCAGGGAGCCGCCTTCGCGCTCCTCCATCTCGGTCGGGGTGAACCAGGCGCTCATGCCCTTGGCGGTGGCGATGGCCTGCCAGACCTGCTCCGGGGTGCCCGGGACCTCGACGCTGAACTCCAGGCGGTACGGGACGTTCGGGGTGGTGCTCATGGGTTCTCCTCAGGGACGGGGTGGGCGGCGACGACGAGCCGGTGCGGGCGCCCGTCGTCGTGGTGGTAGCGAGCGGCCAGGTCGAGCACCGCGGCGGTCAGGTCGTCGGCGAAGGCAGCCCGGTCGGCGGCCGACCGGAAGCCGATCTGCGTGTCGATGGTCAGTGTCGGCAGGCGCTTGCCTGACGCGCCGGCCCGGCGGGCCAGGGCGCCGACCTCGCGCACCAGCCGACCGGCCAAGGCGACGAGGTAGCCGGCAGACAGGTGGTCGGCACTGGCTTCCGGGTCTGCCGCGGACGCGCTCACGGCCGCCGGCGAGACGACGTATGACGCGGCCGACGCCTGCAGGACCCGCTCGGTGATGCCCCCGTGCCGGCGCTCGCCGGACAGCTCCACCAGCCCGTGCGCCTCGAGCGCCTTGAGGTGGTAGTGGACCTTCTGGCGGGTGATGCCGACTCGGGCGGCGAGGCCGGCGGCGGAGGCTGGGACGGCGAGCTCGCTGAGCAGCCGCGCCCGGACCGGATCCAGCGCGGCCGCGGCTGCCTCCGCGCTCTCGATGACCTCGACGTCGTGCATAACGCCACCATCCTCTTGACAAGAAATCTTGTCAAGGCTCTCGAGGGTCAGATGATGAGGTCAGGGTGGCCATCTGCGGCTCGGGGGCCCGGGCTCACCCTTGGGACAGCAGCGGTCGGGACACCCGTCTTGGCACCAGCCCTCAATCCAGCGGTCAGAGGTGGTCGGCACACCGCTCGCGCAGTTTGCGGCGAATTGGGCCTGCTACTTGCGCTGGCCGGCTCACTTCCGCGGCTCTGTGGCACGATCGCCGGATGCTGCAACTGACCGATTTCATCATCGACTGCTCGGACACGATGGAACTGGCCGCGTTCTACTCACGAGTGACCGGTCGGCCGATCAAGGACGGCAGCAACGAGCACTGGGCCGGCATCCAGTTTGGCGACATCGAACTGGCCTTCATCAGGGTTCAGGACTACCAGGCGCCGGATTGGCCTGAGGGCGAGCACCCCAAGCAGTTCCATCTCGACTTCGAAGTTGACGACATCGAGGCCGAGCAGAGCCGCATCCTGGCTCTCGGCGCGACCCTGCAGCAGGACTCCGTTGGGCCTGACGGCTACGGCTGGCGGGTCTACACGGACCCCATCGGCCACCCGTTTTGCCTCTGCCGCAACAAGGGCGTCACTTGGACCGACGATGGCCCCGTCTGGCCCAAGAGCAAGTAGAGCCTGAAATCCGAAGCGGCTCAGAGACATTCCTCGACCCGGCGGTATGACGCATCTATGGGTCACGGATCGACTTTCGTCTTCGTCACCACCGGCGCCGGCCCGCTACTAGTCTCGCGGCATGCCCGGGTTCAGCTGGTTACCGGCCAATGAAGCGACGAGCGAGGACCTCGAGGCCGTGTTCGACGGCGGCGGCGCCCGCAAGTGCCGGTGCCAGGCACTCAAGGTCCCGGGCTGGATCTGGCGAGACACCACCCAGGACGAGCGCGACGCCGCGCTCCTGGAGCAGGCGGGCTGCGGCACGAGCGGGCCGACTTCCGGCCTCGTTGGATACGTCGACGGCGAGCCGGCTGGCTGGGTCGCGGTCGAGCCGCGGGAGAACTACCCGAGGATCTGGGCCCGGCAGAAGGCGTGGATGCGGATGGACCCCGACCTCGAGGGCATCTGGTCGGTCACCTGCTTCGTCGTGCGCAAGGGCTTCCGTCGGCAGGGGCTGATGTACGAGCTCGCAGCCGCCACCGTCGAGTACGGCAGGCAGGTCGGCGCTCGCGTCCTCGAGGGCTACCCCACCGAGCCGCCGCCGGGGAAAACCGTGATCTGGGACGAGGCGTCGGTCGGGCTGCTCCAGGTCTTCCTCGACGCCGGCTACGAGGTCGAGGCGTCGCCCACCCTGCGCCGCAGGGTGGTCCGACACCGACTCGGTGCAACGTCCTGACGCTGGGTTCTGTCGGCGGGTGCGTCCGCGATCTCTGAGCCGCAAGGGGAGCCGTTGAGGTTCACGCCCACCAGCGCGTTCACCACCGCCGGAGCTCGCGGTTGGCGCGGCGAATTTCAGCGCATGGCCGCTAGCATGGCCTGGTCGCGGGGCGTGGCGCAGCCTGGTTAGCGCGCTAGTCTGGGGGACTAGAGGTCCCGAGTTCAAATCTCGGCGCCCCGACTCGTAAAGCCGCTGCAAAAGCGGCAGTTCCCTCCGGCGTCGGCAGCGGCCGCGCGGAGGGACGCGCACAGAACGCGCACACCTCGAACGGCCGCGGCGCTCGCGTCGCCTACGCGGACGCGGCGCAGGCCGGTCGCGCCGCTCTCGCCGAGGCCGTGCGGCAGGGGTGCACCCGCGAGGAGCTGGTCATGCTT
>DASSTN010000211.1:0-9084 GCA_035707905.1 Intrasporangium sp. | reverse complement strand
TGTTGCGGGCTCCGACATAGAACATCGACTGGTGCAGGCCTCCGACGAGCTGGCGGGCGACCGTCGCGACCGGGCCCTTGTAGGCGACCCGCCCCTCGATGCCCTCCGGGATGAGCTCGTCGTCGCTCACCACGTCGGCCTGGAAGTAGCGGTCCTTCGAGTACGACTTCTTGCCCCGCGAGGACATCGCCGCGAGCGAGCCCATGCCGCGGTAGGACTTGTACTGCTTGCCGTTGACCAGGACGAGCTCGCCCGGGCTCTCCTCACAGCCCGCGAGGAGCGAGCCCACCATGACGGTGTCGGCGCCCGCGACGAGGGCCTTCGCGATGTCGCCGGAGTACTGCAGACCGCCGTCGCCGATGAGCGGCACACCGGCCGGGCCGCACGCCTGCGCGGCCTGGTGGATCGCCGTCACCTGCGGCACGCCGACGCCGGCGACGACACGGGTCGTGCAGATCGAGCCCGGCCCGACCCCGACCTTGACCGCGTCGACACCGGCGTCGACGAGCGCCTGGGCGCCCTCGCGGGTCGCGACGTTGCCGCCGACGATCTGGGTGTCGGCGGTCGCCGGGTCGCTCTTGAGCCGCTTGATCATGTCGAGCAGGAGCCGGGCGTGGCCGTGCGCGGTGTCGACGACGAGGATGTCGACGCCGGCCTCGATGAGGGTCGTGGCCCGCTCCCAGGAGTCGCCGAAGTAGCCGACCGCGCCGCCGACGAGGAGGCGGCCCTGGCCGTCCTTGCTCGCGTGGGGGAACTGCTCGGACTTGACGAAGTCCTTGACCGTGATGAGTCCGGCGAGACGGCCCTTGTCGTCGACGAGCGGGAGCCGCTCCCGCTTGTGCTGGCGCAGGATGGAAGCGGCCGAGTCGCGGTCGATGTCGACCGGCGCGGTGATGAGCGGCATCGGCGTCATCACGTCGCGGACGAGGGTCTTGCGCCAGTCGGCCACCGGCACGAAGCGCAGGTCGCGGTTCGTGATGATGCCGAGGAGGGTGTCGTCGGGGGCGACGACGGGCAGCCCCGACACGCGGTAGTCGCCGCAGATGCGGTCGAGCTCCTCGAGCGTCGCGTCCGGGCCGATCGTGACCGGGTTGGTGATGCGGCCGGTCTGGGTCCGCTTGACGAGGTCGACCTGCTTGGCCTGGTCCTCGATCGAGAGGTTGCGGTGCAGGACCCCGATGCCACCCTGGCGGGCCATCGCGATCGCCATGCGGGCCTCGGTGACGGTGTCCATCGCTGCGGACAGGAGCGGGATCCGGATCGTGAGCTCCCGCGTCAGCCGGGCAGTCGTGTCGACATCGCTGGGGATCACGTCGGTCTCGCCGGGCAGGAGCAGGACATCGTCGTAGGTGAGGCCGAGAGGTGCGAAGGCAGCAGGAAGTTCAGACGATCCGAGGCTCATGCACAAATGGTAGTTCAGCCGGTTCAGTGCCCCTGCCCGGCCGAGGGCCCCTGGGAGCTGCCCTCGCGCTCCGCTTCCGTCGCCGTCCCGGGTCGTATGCCGCTCACCCCCGTCCTGCTCAGACCGCTCGCGGACGCCGCCGGCAGCGCGCCCGAGCGGGCCTTGGGCAGCCTGGTCGGGGGCGGTGTCCCAGTGCCCGAGGCGGGCCCTGGGACGAGCCCTGGGAGCGGTCCGCCAGGGAGCGCCGTGGGCGCGATCACGACTGGCGGGCTCGGTCGCCCCTGCTGGGTCGGACCGTTCCCTGTCTGCGTCGGCCGGCCCTGCTGGGTCGGACCGTTCCCTGTCTGCGTCGGCGTCCTTGTCGGCGTTGGCACGACGGGCGTCGCGCTCGCGGATGCGGCAGATCCGGGGCTGCCGGACGGGCGCGATGCGCCCGCTGGCGGCACACCCGTCACGGCACCGGAAGAGGGAGCGCTCGGAGCGGTGGAGGGTCGCACAGGGGGGCGGCCGGGGCGGCCGGCCTGCTGCGGGATGGGCGGCGCCCCAGGCTTGGCGGTCCGGGTGGTCCGGGAGTGGGCTGGGGCGGGGGCGCCGAGCTCGGGCATGGTCAGGGCCGCCGCCACGCCAGCGCCGGACAGGGCGACCGCGACCAGTGCGGCCGCGGCCATGCTGCGTCGGCTGCCGAGGCGGCGACGGCTGCCTGCCGGGACCGTGGCCAGGACCTGCCTGCGCCCCGGCCCGATCGGCTGGTCGGCGACCGCGGTGAGGGCACCGAGCAGGCCGGCGACGGGGTCTGGCCCGGCGTCGGCCCGTGCGCCCATACGGTCGAGGAGGGCCTCGTCCGTGAAGACGTCGCTCGTCGGTGCAGGGTCGATCATGCGACGTCGATCGCCTCTCGCGCCGCCATGAGCACGCGCAGCTTCGTCAGCGCGCGGTGCTGCGCCACCCGGACGGCGCCGGCCGTCATGCCGAGGGCGCCCGCGGTCTCCTCGGTGGAGAGCCCCAGAGCGACGCGCAGGGTGACGATCTCCCGCTGCTGCTCCGACAGCTGCTCCAGGAGCTGCAGCGCGAGCACGGCCTCGGCCCGGGTCACCGCCTGCGCCTCGGGCCCCGGCCGCTCGTCGACGGCCTCGGGCACGTCGGCCATCGGCTCCGCCGAGCGCAGGAGGTGGCGCTGGGCATCGGCCAGCTTGTTCGCCGCAATCCGGTAGACGAACGCCTCGAAGGGCAGGCCGCGGTCCTGGTAGGTCGGGAGCGCCGACAGCACGGCCACGCACACCTCCTGAGCGACGTCCTGCGCGAGGTCCTCGGCACCGAACCGGGCCAGACGGACTCGCCCGTACCTGAGCGCGATCCCCCTGACCGCTGCCATCAGCCGCTCGACGGCCTGCCGGTCGTGCAGGGCACGGACAGCGAGGTCACCCAGTGACGTCGGCGGGTCCAACTGCTTGATCGCACGTGGCTGCCCGCCCGTTACGGCGGCAGCCAAAGTCACCCCGACCCCCATGGCTCCCCGTCCCCCGACCTCTCTCGACGACCGACGCCGCACCGGGCGACGGTCCCACGAAACCACCGACGACTACGACGTGGTGTGGCCGCCCATCCACACCTGACTCGCGTGCTTCAGAGCATGCCATCAGCGGACCGAATCTTGACGATCTCTTGAACTTTTCGTCCTGTTTTCTTGGTGGTCCTCCCCATTAGCGTCGAAGGGCCGGCCGCTCCCCGGCCGGAAACAGGGACCGCAGGGCATGCCCTGCATGGATCGAAAGACAAGAGAATGGCCGAGATCAGTCGTCTTCCCGGCCCACTCGCGGAGCGATGGGACTGGCAGCTCGAGGGCGCATGCCGCACCGTGAGCCCGGAGACCTTCTTCCACCCGGAGGGAGAGCGCGGCCCGCGCCGACGGGCCCGAGAAGCAGCGGCGAAGGCCATCTGCGGGGCCTGCCCGGTCGTCACCGAATGTCTGCAGCACGCCCTGTCCGTCCGCGAGCCCTACGGCATCTGGGGTGGGCTCTCCGAGCTCGAACGGGAGCTGCTCCTCGACGGCACGGTCCGCGAGGCTTCCTGAGCACCGCTCCCGAGATGAGAAGAGGGCCGCTTCCCGAGTTGGGAAGCGGCCCTCCGGCTTGCTGGGACGGTCAGTGCCCGTGCCCGTGCCCGTGGCCGGTCTGCTCCGGCTCCTCCTCGGGCTTGTCGACGACGAGCGTGTCGGTCGTCAGGATCATCGAGGCGATCGACGCGGCGTTGCGCAGCGCCGAGCGGGTCACCTTGACCGGGTCGATGACACCGGCGGCGATGAGGTCGCCGTACTCGCCCGTCGCAGCGTTGAGGCCCTGCCCGATCGGCAGCTCGGCAACCTTGGAGGTGACGACGTAGCCCTGCAGGCCGGCGTTCTCCGCGATCCAACGCAGGGGCTCCTGGACGGCGCGCTTCACGATCGTGGCACCCGTGGCCTCGTCACCGTCGAGCCCGAGACCGTCGAGCACCTCGGCTGCGTGAATGAGGGCGGTGCCGCCACCGGCGACGATGCCCTCCTCGATAGCGGCGCGCGTCGCCGAGATCGCGTCCTCGATGCGGTGCTTCTTCTCCTTGAGCTCGACCTCGGTGTGGGCCCCGACCTTGATGACGCAGACGCCACCGGCGAGCTTGGCGAGACGCTCCTGGAGCTTCTCGCGGTCCCAGTCGGAGTCGGTGCGCTCGATCTCAGCCTTGATCTGGGCCACCCGCCCGGAGACCTCGGACGCGTCGCCCGCGCCGTCGATGATCGTCGTGTGGTCCTTCGTGATGACGATCCGGCGAGCCTGGCCGAGGACGCTGAGGTCGGCCTGGTCGAGCTTGAGCCCGACCTCCTCGGCGATGACCTGGCCACCGGTGAGGATCGCCATGTCCTGCAGCATCGCCTTGCGGCGGTCGCCGAAGCCGGGGGCCTTGACGGCCGCGACGTTGAAGGTGCCGCGGATCTTGTTGACGACGAGCGTCGACAGGGCCTCGCCCTCGACGTCCTCGGCGATGATGAGCAGCGGCTTGCCGGACTGGACGACCTTCTCGAGGACCGGCAGGACCTCGGTGACCGAGGAGATCTTGCCCTGGTTGATCAGGACGTAGGCGTCCTCGAGGACGGTCTCCATGCGCTCGGTGTCGGTCACGAAGTAGGCCGAGAGGTAGCCCTTGTCGAACTGCATGCCCTCGGTGAACTCGAGCTCGGTCGCCGTCGTCGAGGACTCCTCGACGGTGATGACACCGTCCTTGCCGACCTTGTCGAACGCCTCGCCGATGAGCTCGCCGAGCGTCGAGTCCTGGGCCGACAGGGTCGCGACGGAGGCGACCTCGTCCTTGCCGTCGACGTCCCGGGCGACCTTGAGGAGCTGGTCGTTGACCGCCGCGACGGCCTTGTCGATGCCGCGCTTGAGGGCGGCCGGACCGGCACCGGCGGCGACGTTGCGCAGACCCTCCTTGACCATCGCCTGGGCGAGGACCGTGGCGGTCGTCGTGCCGTCACCAGCGATGTCGTTCGTCTTGGTCGCGACCTCCTTGGCCAGCTGGGCGCCGAGGTTCTCGTAGGCGTCCTCGAGCTCGATCTCGCGGGCGATCGTCACACCGTCGTTCGTGATCGTGGGGGCGCCCCACTTCTTGTCGATGACGACGTTGCGGCCCTTCGGACCGAGCGTCACCTTGACCGCATTGGCGAGCGCGTCGACACCGCGCTCGAGTGACTTGCGTGCGGAGTCGTCGAACTCCAACTGCTTGGCCATGTGCTTCCTTTGGCTCGTGTGGACGTTCTGCTGAAATGGGACCGCACCCCGGTTGGACCCCGACGGGGACTCACCACCGGGGTGCGGTCACTGCATGTGGTGCGAAGGGCGTCAGCCGACGATGGCGAGGACGTCGCGGGCGGAGAGGATGAGGTACTCCTCGCCGTTGTACTTGACCTCGGTACCGCCGTACTTGCTGAAGATGACCTTGTCGCCGACGTTGACGTCGAGCGGGACGCGCTCGTCGCCGTCCTCGTTCCACCGACCCGGGCCGACAGCGAGGACCTCGCCCTCCTGCGGCTTCTCCTTCGCGGTGTCGGGGATGACGAGGCCGGACGCGGTCGTCTGCTCAGCCTCGAGCGACTTGACGACGATGCGGTCTTCGAGCGGCTTGATGGAAACCGACACTGGTGACCTTCCCTTCGGGACTGTCTGGATGACTATTGACTGTTGGCTCGTCGAGACGATCGCCGTCGCGGGGGTCGACCACCTCTAGAGTTCTGGCACTTTCAGGGTGAGAGTGCCAACAAGCAGAAATCTAGGTTCCGATTAGCACTCGGTCAAGTCGAGTGCCAATACGTGTCGATCCCCCCGCTGGTCCCCTCCCACCGATGCCGCGCGGCAGGGCGGCTGGGAGGATGACCGGCGTGGACGTGGCGATGGTCGAGCGGCTGGTGGGCCCGGAGGGGTGGTCGCTCCTGCAGTCCCTCCCGGAGTATGACGAGAAGAGTGCCCTCCAGCTGCAGAGCCAGCTGCGCGAGTCGGGCCTCGACGCTGAGCTCGTCGCTGCGGCGATGGCCCAGTCCCGCCTGCGAGCGCGAGCGCGGGACAAGCTCGGCGAGTTCGCGGCCGGGATGCTCTTCACGGCGGATGGGCTCGAGCAGGCGACCCGGCTTCCGGTGGCAGCCCGGCACGCGGGGCGGTTCGCGAGGGCAGGGGTCGGTCTTGTCCACGACCTTGGTTGCGGCCTCGGCGCTGACGCCATGGCGCTCGCCGCCCTTGACCTGCACGTCGCGGCCGTCGACGCCGACCCGCTCACGGCCGCCATCGCAGCGGTCAACCTCCGGCACTGGCCGGAGGCGACCGTCACCTGCGCGCGGGCGGAGGACCTGGACCTGCCCACGGGCTCGGCGGCCGAGGGAACAGGCGTCTGGCTCGACCCGGCCCGTCGCGCCCCCGGCGTCGCCGACGCAGGCGGCCGGACCAAGCGCGTCTTCTCCCTCGACGCGATCTCACCGTCCTGGCAGCAGGTGCAGCGCTTCGCCGCGCAGGTCCCCGCCACCGGCGCGAAGCTCTCCCCATCCTTCCCTCTCGCGGCCATCCCCAAGGGGGCCGAGGCGCAGTGGACGAGCTGGCACGGCGAGGTGCTCGAGTGCGCCGTCTGGTGGGGTCCCCTCGTCGAGAGCCGCGGCAGGACCGCCGCGGTCTGCACCGAGACCTCGACGTCGGTCATCACCGAGGTGGACGCCGCGGAGGGCTCAGGGCTCGAGCCGCTGGCGTCCCTCGACGCATTGGGCGACTGGCTCTACGAGGCAGACCGCGCCGTGATCCGGGCCGGACTGACCGGCGCTCTCGTTGCCGCGGTCGACGGCACCGAGCTGGGACCGGGCCTCGGCTATGTCACGAGCTCAGCGGCATACGAGGTGGGGTGGGCCAAGCGCTACCGGGTGCGGGCCGCCCTGCCGCTCTCCCCCAAGGCGCTGGGCCGCTGGCTGCGGGAGCACGGCCACGACCGCGTGACGATCAAGAAGCGCGGTGTTTCGATCGACGCGGACGTGCTGCGCCGGCAGCTGAAGATGACGGGGCGAGGTAGGGGTGGCTCCGAGGCGGTCCTCGTGCTGACCCGCGTCACGGGTGGCCAGGTGGCGATCGTCGTGGAGCGGGCCTAGGACCAGGGCGTGACCGGGCGCGGCAGCGGCTCCCCGTCCAGAGTCACGTCGACTCGCTCGTCGAAGAAGGCAAGGTGGTCGCGGACGGGGACCGCGTCGAGGAGCGGCTCCTCGTAGGACCACGCGATGTCCCGCAGCGTCTCGCCGCCGACCTCGGCGGACCAGTAGGAGGCCCTCCCCTTGTAGGCGCACACGGAGGTCGACTCGCTCGGGGTGAGCAGGTCCATCCGCACGTCCTCGCGTGGGATGTAGAAGCGGGGCGGCAGCGGGGTCTCGAAGAGGAAGATCGCCCGGTTGCTGTCGGCGAGGACGTCACCGTCGTGGCTGACGACGACTCGCCGGGCGCTGCGCCGGCAGTCGATGCGGTCGAACGGGTCGTGCGGGTGGCCGATGACCGGTTCGTCCTCCTCGAGCCACGTCGTGAAGGCGTCCCAGTCGAGGACGACGTAGCCCTCGAGGTCGGGGTCGTCTGGCCGGAACGCGGCGTCGGGAAGCTCGGCCCCGTCGGCGCGCACCGTGAGCGGGCTGCCGGGGCCGAGGTGGACACCGAACGGCACCCGAGGGTCGAGCATCAGCGGACGCCCCTCGCGGGGAGACGGTGGAGCCGGAGCCGGTCCGTCGTAGGGGACGAGCTCGGCGGCGACGTCAGCGACGGGGACGGCATAGGCGCCGACCACGCGCCGGGGCTCCCACACGATGGCCGCGTTCGTCGAGTCGACGACGACCGTGTCACCCAGCATCGCGCGGATCCGTTTGCGGACCGGGTGGATCCGTGTCTCGTCGAGGACATCACGCAGGAGACGTTCGAGCCGGACAGCCATCTCCTGAGTGTGCTCGCGCTCAGCTGTCTCCGGAAGACCCGATGGGAGTCTCCTCCCGCTCAGAGGCGGCCGTCCGGCTGGGCGCCGCTCCACCGGACGGCGGCAGCTCCAGCGGCATTGGCGCGTCGGAGCGCCCCCGTCCGGTCGGCACCGTCGGCCAGAGCGGCGGCGAGGGCACCACAGAAGGCGTCACCGGCCCCCACGGTGTCGACGACCTCGTCCTCCGCCACCGCGATGCCGTCGACGCGTTCCCCGTCCCACATGGCTCCGGCCGCACCGAAGGTGACGAGGAGCGACCGTGGCATCAGCCCCGCGTCGGCGAGCAGGGCAGCCTCGCTCTCGTTGACGACGAGGGGGTCGGCGAGTGCGATGACGTCGTCGGGCAGGGAGGCGTACGGCGCGAGGTTCACGACCACCCGTGCACCGGCCCGGTGGCTCTCCCGGGCGACCCGGCTGACGCATTCGAGGGGGATCTCGAGCTGGAGGAGCACGACGTCACCCGGGCCGGCGCCGACCTCCCGGGCGTCGAACTCGCTGTTGGCGCCCGGCACGACGATGATCGAGTTCTCCCCGCTCCGGTCGATCGTGATGACCGCCGCGCCGGTCGGGGTGTCCTCGATGCGGTGGACACGGGTCTCGATGCCCAGCTCGGCCAGCCGCTGCAGGTAGGCGTCCCCGGCGTCGTCATGCCCGACGGCCCCGACCATGACGACCTCGGCACCCGCCCGACGGGCAGCGACGGCCTGGTTGGCGCCCTTGCCGCCAGCGAAGCGTCCCACCGACTCGCCCAGGACCGTCTCGCCCGGGCTCGGGTGCCGTTCCACCATGGTGACGAGGTCGACGTTGAGCGATCCCACGACGATGACCCGGCCCATCAGTCGTTCCTCCCGGTCGGTTCGGTCGTCGCTGGCGCTGTCAGCACTGGCGAGCTCGTCGCCCGCGAGGTCGTCGAGCCGAGCAGCGTGTCGTACCAGAGCCCGGCGGTCCGCCCGGCGTCGATCCCGAGGGCCACCGAGACGCGTCCCGGAGCCTCTCCGTGCGGGTCGTGGGCGAGGTCCCCGGTCCAGTCACGGCGGTCGACGATGGTCCGGCCGCGCGACCAGGACCCGGCCAGCTCCACCCGGACCGGCAGGGCCTCCGTCCGGATGAGGTCCGGCTCGACGACGGCACAGACCGCGCCGGCGTCCCCGATCGTCGCGGCATCCGCGCCGAAGCGG
>DASSTN010000210.1:0-35189 GCA_035707905.1 Intrasporangium sp. | reverse complement strand
CCGGGAGACCGAGCCGCCGATGAGCGAGCTCTTGCCCGAGCCGGCGACACCGGTGACGACGACGAGCAGCCCCAGCGGGATGTCGACGTCGACGTCCTGCAGGTTGTGCAGGCTCGCGCCGCGGATCTCGAGCGCGCCCTTCGCCGAGCGCACTGACTCCTTCAGCCGTGCCCGGTCGTCGAGATGCCTCCCGGTCAGGGTGTCGCTCTCCCGCAGCCCTTCGACCGTCCCCTCGTAGACGACCTCTCCCCCGCCCGAGCCCGCCCCCGGGCCGAGGTCGACGACGTGGTCCGCGATCGCGATGGCCTCCGGCTTGTGCTCGACGACGAGGACGGTGTTGCCCTTGTCGCGCAGCCGGAGCAGCAGGGCGTTCATCCGCTGGATGTCGTGGGGGTGCAGCCCGATCGTCGGCTCGTCGAAGACGTAGGTGACGTCGGTCAGTGACGACCCGAGGTGGCGGATCATCTTGGTGCGCTGCGCTTCTCCTCCCGAGAGGGTGCCCGAGGGGCGGTCGAGCGAGAGGTAGCCGAGCCCGATCTCGACGAAGGAGTCGAGGGTCTCCCCGAGCGACGTGAGGAGCGGCGCCACGGACGGCTCGTCGAGGTCGCGGACCCACGCGGCCAGGTCGCTGATCTGCATCGCGCACGCGTCGGCGATGCTGATGCCCTTGATCTTCGAGGAGCGTGCGCCGGCATTGAGCCGGGTGCCGTCACACTCCGGACAGGTCGTGAAGGTGACGGCCCGCTCGACGAAGGCCCGGATGTGCGGCTGCATCGCCTCCGGGTCCTTCGACAGCATCGACTTCTGGATCTTCGGGATCAGTCCCTCGTAGGTGAGGTTGATCCCCTCGACCTTGATCTTCGTGGGCTCCTTGTGGAGCAGGTCGTGCAGCTCGCGCTTGGTGTACTTGCGGATCGGCTTGTCCATGTCGAAGAAGCCCGAGCCGCTGAAGATCCGGCCGAACCACCCGTCCATGCTGAAGCCGGGGATGGTGAGCGCGCCCTCCCGGAGCGACTTGCTGTCGTCGTAGAGCGCGGTCAGGTCGAAGTCCTGCACGGTCCCGCGGCCCTCGCAGCGCGGGCACATGCCACCGGTGATGCTGAACTCGCGACGTTCCTTGACCTGCTGGCCACCCTTCTCCATCGTGACCGCACCCGCCCCGGAGATCGAGGCGACGTTGAAGGAGAAAGCCTGCGCCGAGCCGATGTGCGGCTGGCCGAGACGACTGAAGAGGATGCGCAGCAGTGCGTTCGCGTCCGTAACCGTGCCCACCGTCGAGCGCGGGTTCGCCCCCATCCGCTCCTGGTCGACGATGATCGCGGTCGTGAGGCCGTCGAGGACGTCCACATCGGGGCGCGCCAGGGTCGGCATGAAGCCCTGGACGAAGGTGCTGTAGGTCTCGTTGATGAGCCGCTGCGACTCCGCGGCGATCGTGGCGAAGACGAGCGAGCTCTTGCCCGACCCCGAGACGCCCGTGAACGCAGTGAGCCGCCGCTTCGGCAGCTCGACGCTGACGTCCTTGAGGTTGTTCTCCCGGGCACCGTGCACCCGGATCAGGCCATGGCTGTCCGCGACGTGTCCCGCGCCGAGGTCGGCGCTCGTCGTGCTCGGGGTCCTCGTGTCCGTGCTCGTCATGATCGCGATCGTGCCACGTCCCGGCGACTGCCGCCCACCTCTTGACGCCGCTCCGAGCCACTCCCCCGCCAACCGGGACGAGAAGATCAGCAAACCTATTGAAAGACTCCTTTCGACCCCCTACTGTCGAAACATGTCTTTCAACCCGCGCCGGCTACGGACGCCCAACGAGCTCCGGGCCCTGTCCCACCCGCTCCGGCTCGACATCCTCGAGCAGCTCATGCTCCACGGCCCCCTGACGGCCTCGGACCTGGGCGAGACGCTCGACGAGACGCCGGCCAACTGCTCGTGGCACCTGCGCAAGCTCGCCGAGCACGGCTTCGTCGAGGAGGCCGGGGACGGCCGCGGGCGGCGCCGGCCGTGGCGCGCCACCCAGGTCGGGCTGACCTGGAACGACGAGGACGGCGAGTCCCACCACCCCGGTTACCGCGCCGCGAGCACGGCGATGAACGAAGTCTTCGTCGAGCGTGAGGTGGCCCGCTGGCGACGCAACAGCGCTGCAGCGCAGTCGAACTGGGCCGGACTCGGCATGTCCGAGACGGTTGCCTTCCTCACCGAGGAGGAGGCGAGGGCGTTCTCGGACGACCTCGAGGAGCTGCTGCTGCGCCACCACGGCCGCCTCACGGGCGACGACCCGATCCCAGCGGGCGCGAGGCGCGTGCACGTGCTCGCCCTGACGAGCGTCGACCCCGAGGACGTGCGATGAGACAGGCCTTCGCGATCCCCGCCTTCCGCCGCCTCTTCGTCGCGCTCGCCGCGACCATGGTCGCCGACTCCGTGCTGCTGCTGTCCTTCGGCATCATGACGAAGGAGCTGACCGGCTCCAACGGGGCGGCCGGCATGGCGATCTTCTGGGTCGTCGCACCGTCGCTGGTCGCACCCCTGCTCGGCTGGGTCGTCGACCAGTTCCCTCGACGCCCCTTCCTCCTCGGCGCCTACCCGCTGGCCGCCGCGAGCCTCGTCCCGCTCGCCTGGGTCCACGACGCCGCGCACGTGTGGATCGTCTATGCCGTCGCCTGCGCCTACGGGGTCGCCCTCGTCATGCTCCCCGGCGCCGTCATCGGTCTGCTGAAGCTCATCGTCCCGGCGGAGCAGCTCGTGCACGCGAACGCCGCGAGCAGCACCTTCCGCGAGGGGCTGCGCCTCTTCGGCCCGCTCCTCGGCGCCTCGATGTACGCCCTCTGGGGGATGGACAGCGTCATCATCCTCGTCGCCTGCGCCTACGCCGTCGCGATCACCGCCGTGTCGACGCTGCGGGTGCGCGACGACGTCGTCACGCCGCCCGAGCTGCACTGGCGCCACGAGTTCGTCGCCGGCCTCACCCACGTCTACCGGGACAAGCTGCTCTGGTGGCCGATGCTCGCCATCGGCGGCTGCATCTTCGCGTTCGGCTTCCTCGAGTCGCTCGTCTACGCCATCACCGACGCGTTCGGGCGCCCGGCCACCTTCGTCGGGGTGATCGTCTCGATCCAGGGCGTCGGGGCCCTGGCTGGCGGGCTGCTCTCGAGCCGGATCATCCAGCGCGTCGGACACGTGCACGCCATCGTCATCTCGCTCGGCCTCTTCGTCCTCAGCCTCGCGGTCATGGCGCTGGCGCCGACGCTGCCCCTCGTCATCGCCGGCGCCGTCCCTCTCGGGTTCGGCCTTCCTGTCCTCATCGTCGCGATCAACACCTTGGTGCAGATCCGGACCCCGAACCGCCTCATGGCCCGTGTCTCGACGACGCTCGACGCGCTCATCGGGACCCCGCAGATCGTCTCGATCGCGATCGGCGCAGGACTCGTCGCCCTCGTCGACTACCACCTGCTCCTCGCAGCAATGGCGGTTGCCGTCGCCGGGATCGGCCTCGCGCTCGGCGCTTGGGCGCGCCGGCAGGGCGCGACGGCCGCGCGGCCGCTGCCGACCGACGCGCCGACGGCGGCAGTACCCGAGTAGGCCCGCCCCCACGGAGGTCCGGTATGCCGCGCACCCGCTCAGCGGCATACCGGACCTCCCGCCTCCCCCGACCGGGACCCGCGGTCAGAGCGGCAGGTGCCAGTGCACCGCGAAGTTCATTGCGGTCGCGAAGGTCAGGTACATCAGCCAGGCTCCGGTCAGCAGGTGAAAGAAGCCGAGAGCCCGCTCCCCAAGCGGGACGCCGATGCTGGCGAAGAAGTCGCTGACGTAGATCAGGGTGAGGCCGCAGAAGAGCACCCCGACCGGCCGGTCCCCGGCGATGAAGAAGACGAGCAGGCCGGTGACGGAGATGATCGTGAACGCCACCGTCATACCGGCGTTGGGCCGCGGGTCCGCGCGCTGCCAGCGGTTGTAGCCGATCGCGAACCAGTGGATCCCGTACGCGGTGAAGGCGAGCGCCGCCATGTAGAGCGGCGCTTCCCGGAAGACGTTGAACCAGGTCAGTCCGATGAACAGGATGATGCCGGTGACGAACTGGCAGAAGCTGGGCAGCCACACGCCCCAGATCCCCGTCGAGCGGTCGACCCGCTCGTCCCGCGGCGGCCAGCCGAACAGCTCCTGCGGGCCGTAGATGAGGTAGCCGGTGCCCAGTCCGAAGAAGCCGAGGGCGAGCGGCGGGAAGGACGATGCCGCGAAGTTGAGATCCATGCGCCCTCCTTGTGGGAGTGTGGCGGCGATCGGAGGCTGGTCTCCTTCCCGGGTAACACGCTGTGACCTGCGCCACAACGTGCTCGATGTGTGATCTGCGGAACAGTTCAGGTCACGAGGTATGCCGCTCAGGGGGCTCCGGTCACCGCCCGGCTCGGGGTCAGCCCCACCAGAACGCCGTCGCGATGACGACGTAGAGGGCGATGAGCGCGACCCCCTCCATCCACGTGGACTCGCCGTCGAAGGTGATGAAGGCGGCCATGACGACGGCGATGATGAGCGAGACGATGAGCAGCGGGGGGAAGACGAGCGTCAGCGTCGCGAAGCCGAAGAGCTGGCTGAGGATGACGAGCAGCGGCGCGAGGACGAGCGCGATCTGCATGGGCGAGTTGATGACGACCGAGAAGGCGTACTCCGAGCGGCCGGCGAGGGCGAGCTGCACGCCCACGACGTTCTCGACGGCGTTGCCCGCGATGGCGACGACGACGAGACCGGCGAACGCCTGCGAGATGCTGAGCGCGTCCATGGCGGGCGCGAGCGCGGCGACGAACCAGTCCGAGACGAAGGCCGCGAGACCGGCAGACACGACGAGCAGGGCGACGGCGAGCCAGAGCGGCCAGCGCGGCTCCTCTCCCTCTGCCGGGTTCTGCTCGCCTGCCTCGCCGCCGGCAGGGCGGTCACGGCGGAGCGAGGCGGGCAGCGTCACGGCGAAGAGGCCGAGCAGCACCAACGAGACGATCGTCGACAGCTCGCTCTCGTGGGCCTCGGCCGGCGTGTGCACGAAGTGGGCCAGCGACGGGACCAGCATGGCGGCCACCGACAGGACCATGAAGACGATGATCTGCCGGGCGCGCTCAGAGTCGAGGTTCTGCCGGCCGTGCTTGAGGCCTCCGGCGAGGAAGGCCAGACCGAGGACGAGCAGCAGGTTGGCGAGGATGGATCCGACGAGCGCTGCCTGCACCACGGCCACGAGCCCGGCCTTGAGCGCGAAGAGGGCGATGAACAGCTCGGGCAGGTTGCCGAGCGCCGACTGGAGCACGCCGGTGGCCCCCGGTCCGAACCGGTCGCCGAGCTGCTCGACGGAGCGACCCACGAGGCCGGCGAGCAGGGCCACCGCAGCGGCTGAGAAGAGGAAGGGAAGCACCGCCCCGGCACCGGCATAGTGGGTGACCCCGGAGGCGACCACCGCGACCGCGCTGCCGCCGAGCATCACCAGGTCGGACCGGATGAGGGCCTCGCGAGCCGTCGCCATCCGAACGGCCTCAGCGGTCGAACAGGCCCAGGACGACGGCGTGCTCGACCCCGGCCGCCGCGCCGCCCTGGCCGAGCACCATCGTCAGCAGCTCACGAGGCGTCGGGAAGTCCACGGGCAGCGCCTCGTTGTAGCTGCGGTGCTCCTCGAGGCTCTTCACCGCCCGGTCGAGAGAGCCGGTGACGTCGACGAAGTGAGTCGGGACGCTCGATCCGACGAGGGCCAGGCGCGGGACGTGCCACGGCTCGGCGCCCTCCGCGACGAGCTCGGGGAAGATCCAGCGGTTGCCGGCATCGGCGACGGCGTCGATCGCAGCGAGGCCGACGGCGCGGTGGTCGGCCTGGTTGGGCCGGCCCCCGGCGAACGCCTCGTGCGGACCGACGACGACGAGGTCGGGTCTGTGCCGGCGAATCTGCCGAGCGATGTCGCGCCGCAGAGCAAGGCTGTACTCCACGACACCGTCGGGGTGGTCGCCGAAGTCGACCGCGGTGACGCCGACGGCCGCACTGGCGGCCCGCTGCTCCTGCTCGCGGACCGGTCCCGCCTCCTCCGGGTGCATCGTGTCGATCCCCGCCTCGCCCCGGGTCGCGAGGTAGTAGCTGACGTCCTTGCCGGCGTCGGTCCACCTCGCCACCGCCGCGTTCAGCCCGTACTCGATGTCGTCGGGATGGGCGACCACGACGAGCACCCGGTCGAAGTCCTCGGGCAATGGCACGAGCTGAGGGCGTTCCATGCGCCGACGTTACCCAGAGGCAGTGGGGGTGTCGCGCCTGTCGGACCGTGTCGGTGTGGAACGCTTCGCTCCATGTCGGATGTCGCCGTCAACGAAGCCCGCCCCGAGACCAAGGAGCAGCGTTCCTGGTACTGGTACGACTGGGCCAACTCGGCCTACGTCACGACGACGGCCACGGTCCTGATGGGGCCGTACCTCACCCACGTCGCGACCCAGAGCGTCTGTCCCGGGATCGCGGACGAGACCGAGTGCCTGGTCAACCTCGACGTCCTCGGCATCCCGGTCTCGCCCGGCTCGGTCTATGCCTACACCGTCACGATCAGCACCATCATCTCCGCGTTCGTGCTGATCTTCATCGGCGCCATCGCCGACCGCAGCGCCCGGCCCACTCGGTTGTTCGCGGGCTTCGCCTGGACCGGTGCGCTGGCGGCCAGCCTCATGTTCCTCATCGCCGGGACGAACTGGCAGCTGGGCGTCGTGCTGACCGTCGTCGCGACGTTGTGCCTCGGAGCCTCGCTCGTCATCTACGACTCCCTGTTGTGCCGCATCGCCAACGAGAACGAGCGGGACCGTGTCTCGTCCAAGGGGTGGGCGCTCGGCTACCTGGGCGGCGGCATCCTGCTCGCCATCAACTTCGCCATGCTGACCTTCAAGGGCAGCCTCGGGCTCGACACGACGATGGCCACGCGGATCAGCATCTTCATGGCCGGCCTGTGGTGGGCGGCCTTCACGATCATCCCGGTTCGCGGGCTCCGACATGTCACCGGCACGGTCGCCGCGCCGGTCGAGCGGCAGCGCGGGGTCATCGGGGGCAGCCTGAGCCAGCTTGCGAGCACCTTCCGCGAGCTGCGCCTCTATCCCCAGACGATGCTCTTCCTGGTCGCTTACCTCTTCTTCAACGACGGAATCCAGACGGTGATCGGCAACTCCAGCCTCTACGGCGTGAAGGAGCTCGGCTTCGCGCAGGAGACCGTCCTCGGGGTGTTCCTCTTCGTCCAGTTCGTCGCGTTCTTCGGGGCACGCCTGTTCGGTGCGACGGCCGGGCGGATCGGCGCCTGGCGTACGGTCCTGGCAGGGATCGGGATGTGGAGCATCGTTGTCGTCATCGCCTTCTTCGTCCCATCGCGGTCGCTCGGGATCTTCGTGGCGCTCGGGTTCTTCATCGGCATCGTCCTCGGGGGCACCCAGGCGCTGTCCCGGTCGCTCTACAGCCAGCTCATCCCCCGTGGCCGCGAGGCCGAGTTCTTCAGCCTCTACCAGGCGATGGAGCGCGGGACGAGCTGGCTCGGCACGCTCGCGTTCGGCCTCGTCTTCCAGTTCACCCACTCGTACCGCTGGGCGATCGTCGTGCTCATCGCCTTCTTCATCGTCGGCGGCATCCTGCTCTCGCGGGTCAGGATGCGCGAGGGCATCGAGCAGGCCGGCAACCCGGTGCCCATCGTCGTCTGACGCCTTCCCGGGATGGGTTCCACCGGAACCTCTTCAGAACAAGCGAAGAGCCCGCCCCCACGAACGGGGCGGGCTCTTCGGTGTCGTAGGGCGCCGGGTCAGGCGGTCTTCTTGCGGCGGGGCTTCTCCCCGCGGGACTCACGCAGCAGGGTCAGCCGCTCCTCGAGCAGCTCCTCGAGCTCGGGGATCGAGCGGCGCTCGAGCAGCATGTCCCAGTGGGTGCGCACGTGCTTGGCGGCCTTCAGCTCCGGCTCGGGGCCGTCGAGCAGCTTGGCGACGAGCCCGCAGCGGCACTCCCAGGTGGGCGGGATCTCCGCCTCGACGGAGAACGGCAGCTCCGTGCGGTGACCTTGGTCACAGACGTAGACCGTGATCTGGCGTGGGCTGGGCACGACGTTCTCGTCCGACTCCATGCTCAGGGAGCCGAGGTTTGAACCACGCAATGCTCGATCGGCCATGGGAACACCCTCCCGGCGAAAGTACTTTGGCGGTGGTACATGCGGATCATGCCCACCCTCACGGTCTTGCTAACGGTCCGGGGAGGCCGATTGTTCCCGGGGTGCTAGGCTCGCCCGTTCTCGTCGGGGCGGGGGTCCGGGTCGACGACCTCTCCCTCGACCACTTCACCGCGGACTGCGTCGCCGCTCACGACGTGCCCTTGGATGACCTCACCGGTGCTGCGCTCGCCGCGCATGCGGGCGAAACCCGGTCCGCCACCGGGCCCGGTGACCCGCACGAGGAGGCGCTGGCCGAGCAGGGGCACGAGCAGGCGACGGGCCAGCGCTCTCGTCAGGGGGAGCACGAGGAGCAGGCCGAGGACGTCACTGACGAAGCCGGGCAACAGCAGGAGCAGGCCGCCGAGCAGGACGAGCATGCCGTCGGCCACCTCGCGTTGCGGCGGCCGGCCGGCCCGCACCGCGTCGACCAGTGCCTGCCACCGCCGGCGCCCCTCTCGGCTGACGACCCAGCCCCCGAGGACGGACGTCGCGACGAGGAGCAGCAGGGTCGCTCCCCCGCCGATCCGGAGCGCGACGAACCGGATCGCGAGCACCTCGAGGGCGACGAGGACGAGGAAGGCCAGAGCCGCGACCCGGGTGGGACGCAACCGGCGAGTCGGCTGGGTCGACATCGGCTCAGGACCGCTTCCGGCCCTGCACCGAGCGCACGAGCCGGCCGACCTGCTGCCCGCGGTACTGCACGCCCCAGAGCGTCACGTTGGTCAACGCCTCGCGGATGATGTCCTTACCCATCTTGGAGACACCGACCTCTCGCTCCACGAAGGTGATCGGCACCTCGACGACCCGCAGGCCGCCGCGCACCGCCCGGACGGTGAGGTCGACCTGGAAGCAGTAGCCCTGCGACTGGACCCCCTCGAGGCCGATGGCCTCGAGGGCGGAGGTGCGGTAGGCGCGGTAGCCGGCCGTCGCGTCGTTGACGTGCATGCCGAGCAGCACCTTGGTGTAGACGTTGGCCCCGACCGAGAGCACCTTGCGACGGAACGGCCAGTTGCGCACCCGGCCGCCGCGGATCCACCGGGAGCCGATGACCAGGTCGGCGTCGGCGAGCGCCGCGAGCAGTGCCGGCAGCTGCTCGGGCTGGTGCGAGCCGTCCGCGTCCATCTCGACGACCGCGTCGTAGCCGGCCTGCGTGGCCCAGTCGAACCCGGCCAGGTAGGCGCGCCCGAGGCCCTGCCGGCCGGGGCGGTGCATGACGTGCACCTGGGGATCGCGGGCGGCGATGTCGTCGGCGAGCCTGCCGGTGCCGTCCGGCGAGTTGTCGTCGAGGACGACGACGTGCGCGTCCGGCACGCTGGCCCGCACCCGGGCGATCACTCCCGGCAGGCTTTCGCACTCGTTGTAGGTCGGGATGAGCACGGCGACCCGCGTCACCGGCTCACGATTGGTCCTCGTCATCCTCGTCCTTCGTCCCGGCCGTCGTGGCCGCCTTGCCCCTGCCCCGCACGAACGATCCAACCATGATGAGCACGAGGACTGCGGCCGCGACCCACTCGGGCACCTCGCCGATGCGCGTCGCGAGGGTGGTCTCGGTGCGCAGCGGCAGGGCCCCACGGACGACCGCCTGCGTGAACAACGACGTGACCTGGTGGGCAGTTCCATCCGGCGTGATGAGGGCGCTCTGACCGACGGTGGAGACGTGCACGACCGAGCGGCCGAACTCCATGGCGCGGATCCGACTGATCGCGAGCTGCTGGGGCGACTCGGCCGTGAAGCCGAAGGTCGCGTTGTTCGTCTGCACCACGAGCATGTTCGCGCCCGCCCGCACCGCGTCGAGCATGATGTCGTCGTAGGCCACCTCGAAGCAGATGGCGAGACCCGCGCGGATCTCCGGGGCCGTCGCAGGGCGCACCGTGAAGAGCCCGACCTGGTCCCCCGCGACGAAGTCCCGCCTGACGAGGTCGACCTCCTTGCTGAAGTTGCGCCAGAACGAACGGTTGGGGATGTACTCGGCGAAGGGCACCGGGTGGCGCTTGACGTAGCGGGCGGTGTTGCCCTTCCCCGGCTCGAAGAGGAGTGACACGTTCGAGACGTGGTCCACCGGTTCCTCGAGCAGCCCCCCGACGATGAGCGAAGCCTGCGCGGCCTGCACGGTCGCGAGGATCTCGGCCTTGGCGTCCGCGTTGCGCAGCGGGTCGATGTCGGAGGCGTTCTCGGGCCAGACGATGAGGTCGGGTCGGGGCGCCCGGCCGGCGGCGACGTCCTGCAGCGCGTCGGCCGTCGCGCGGACGTGGTTGTCGAGCACCATCCGCCGCTCGGCGTTGAAGTCGAGGCCCGGGCGCGGCACGTTGCCCTGCACCCCGAGGAACTGCGCGGAGGGGCCGTCCGTCGGGAGCGGGACGAGCAGGCCGGCGGCGCCGAGCCCGACGGCGAGGAGGGGGGCCACGACGACCTGGGTGAGCGGCATACCGCCACGGCGAAGCACGACGGACTGCACCGCGAGCGCGAGCAGCCCGGCGGCCAGGGCGATCACGAAGCCGACGAGGGGCGGCCCGCCGAGCGCGACGAGCCGGCCGAACGGGGAGTCGGCCTGCCCGAAGGCGAGCTTGAGCCACGGGAAGCCGCCGTACGGGGCGCGCGCCCGCAGCCCCTCCGAGACGACCCAGACGAGGGCGAAGACGACCGGCCGGACGCGGCCACGCCGGGTCAGCCACGCGTAGGCCAGCCCGGCCAGCCCGAAGAAGACCGCCTCGGCCGTCGCGAGGGCGAGCCACGGCAGACTGCCGACGTAGATCCCCGACCACTCGAGCGTGGGGACGAAGAACGCGAGCCCGGCCAGCAGGCCGAGCCCGAAACCGGCCCGCGCCCGGGCGCCGGTCAGCGCGAGGGCCAGCATGGCTAGCGCCACCGGCGCGGCGACCCAGATGTCGAAGGTCGGGAACGCGAGGCACAGCACTCCCCCGGCGACGAGGGCGAGGAGGGGACGCACGAACAAACGGTATGCCGCTGACCTCCCGCGGGCGGAACCGCCCCACCGCGCGGGGCGGGCCGATCGTCCCCACCTCTCGCCGAGCCGGCCCCCTTCGGTGGGAGCGGCGCTCAGGGGACGACGACGACGCCGCGTGCGGTCGTGGCGACGACCGGCGGGTCGAGGAGGTCGGCAGCGGACGTGCCGCGCTCCGGGTTGCCGCGGGCGATGACCCGGACCTCGAAGTCCATCTCTCGGGAGCGCCGGCCGACCCGGACTAGCTCCGCGGAGATCTCGATGACGTCGCCGGCCCGGACCGGCGCCTTGAACTGGACGTCGCTGTAGGACGCGAAGAGCCCCTCGTCGCCGTCGGTCTGGATGCACATCTCGGTGGCCACGTCACCAAAGGCGGCGAGCGAGTAGGCCCCGTCGACGAGGTTGCCGGCGTAGTGGGCGTGGCTGTACGGCACGTAGCGCCGGTGCGTCACGCGACGCCCCACCTCTGCCCCGGGCGTCGCCGTCGTCGTCTCAGTCATGCCTGTGGTCGCGCCTCTTTCCTTCGCTCCGGGCCTCACTCGTGCCTCGCTCGGGTCCTCACTCACGTCGGCGCTCATGCGGCCTTCCCCTTCCGTTGCGTCATCTCGTGGACGAGGTAGCTCGCGACCTCGCCCGGCGTGGTCCCCCGCCCGAAGATCTGGTCGACCCCGAGGCGGACGGCCGAGCCCTCCTCGAAACGCGGCCCGCCGGCGACGAGGATCGGCACCTTCCCCGCGGGGTAGGCCTCTCGGAACGCCGCGGACATCTGGGTCGTGTTGTGGATGTGGGCGTCCCTCTGGGTCACCACCTGGCTGACGAGGACCGCATCGGCCTTCTCGGCCCGGGCTCGGGCGACGAGGTCGGGCACGAGGACCTGGGCGCCGAGGTTGACCACCTTGATCTCGCGGTAGTACTCGAGGCCCTTCTCCCCCGCGAAGCCCTTGATGTTGAGGATCGCGTCGATCCCCACCGTGTGGGCGTCGGTGCCGATGCAGGCGCCGACGACGACGAGCTTGCGCCGCAGCCGGCGCTTGATCTCGAGGTTGACCTCCTTGGCGGAGAGCAGCGGGTAGGCCCGTTCGACGACCTCGACCTCGTCGAGGTTGACCAGATGCGTGACCGAGCCGTAGACGACGAAGAAGGTGAAGTCCGGACCGATCGGCTTGGCGTGCACGAGCAGGGCCGGGTCGAGGCCCATCTTCTTCGCCAGCTGCAGGGCCGCGCCCTCGGCCCGCTTGTCGTGCGGGACGGGCAGGGTGAAGGACACCTGCACCATCCCGTCCCCGGTCGTGTCGCCGTAGGGACGGATGATGGGACCGGTCATCGGGCCCCTCCCTTCGCCGTGCGCGCTGTCGTGCCCGCTCGCCGCTGTGTCGGTGTGGCCTGCGGCGGCCGCCACGCGTCGAGAGCGGTGATCGCGGGGTTGTCGTAGTCGTCCGCGCGCTCGACGACGCCGTCGAGGCCCTTGCCGCCGTCGGCCGGGCGCTTCATGAGCCCGAAGGTGCCGTCGGCGATGGCCGCGAGCAGGGGGACGTCTCCCGCCGCGTCGCTGTCCTCCACGATCCGCTCGAGCAGCTCGACCGCCTCGGAGAGCACCTGCCGGGCCCGGTTCTGGATGAAGCCGTCCCGCGGCGGCTGGAAGTCCTCCCGGAGTCCCCCGGCGGCGCCCAGCACATAGCGGACGTTCTGCAGGGCGAGGTCGCGGTCGGACAGGAACGGTGTCACGACCGCCTCGGTCATCATGCCGACGAGGAGGATGCCCTGGCCGGTCATCGCCCCGGCGAGGTTGAAGAACCCGTCGAGCAGGTAGCCACGGAAGACATCACCCGTCATGTGCTTGGTCGGCGGCATCCACTTGAGCGGGGCGTCCGGGAAGAGCTGGCGCGCGAGCAGGGCGTGGGCCAGCTCGAGCCGGAACGAGTCGGGGATGTCGGGGTTGATCTCGAAAGCGTGCCCGAGCCCGAGCTGCCAGTCCTCGAGACCCGCCTCCTTGGCGAACCGCTCGTTGAGCAGCTGGCTGACGGTCACGGTGTGGGCCGCGTCGACGGCGTCGGCGGTCGTCAGGTAGTTGTCCTCGCCGGTGTTGATGATGATCCCGGCCCGCGCATGGACCTGGCGCGAGAACCGTTGGTCCACAAAGGTCCGCACCGGGTTGATGTCTCGGAAGAGGATCCCGTACATCGAGTCGTTGAGCATCATGTCGAGACGCTCCATGCCAGCGAGGGCGGCGATCTCGGGCATGCAGAGACCGGAGGCGTAGTTGGTCAGCCGGATGTAGCGGCCGAGCTCCTTGCTCACGTCGTCGAGCGCCGCCCGCATGAGCCGGAAGTTCTCCTGCGTCGCGTAGGTCCCGGCGAACCCCTCGCGGGTGGCGCCCTCGGGGACGTAGTCGAGCAGCGACTGCCCGGTCGACCGGATCACCGCGATGATGTCGGCCCCCTCGCGGGCCGCCGCCTGCGCCTGCGGGATGTCCTCGTAGATGTCGCCGGTCGCCACGATGAGGTAGATCCACGGCTTCTGCGCGGGGTCGCCGAGCCGGGAGACGAGGCGCTCACGGGTGCGCCGGGCCGCGTCGATGCGCTTGAGGCCCGTGCCGACGGCGCGTGCCGCGGCACGCCGCGCGGCCAGCGCATCGCGGCCCAGCGGCATACGGAACTGGACGCTCCCGCTCGCCGCCTTCTGCGCGAGGACGGTGACGTCCTCGGCCTCTCCGCGCAGCAGCGCGTCCCACACCGGGGTCGTGACGCCGTGCTCGAGGCCGACCTGGTCGCGGACGGCGTCGACGAGGTGGTTGACCCAGGGGACGCGCTCGTGGTCGGCTCCCGCGAGGCCGGCCAGTCGCAGCGTGGCGCGCTCCACCGACACGGTCGTATGCCGCTGGGCGAGCCTCACGACCGGGGCTGCGGCCTTGCTCGCCAGGGCCCTGGCCCGGCGGACGACGGCGGGGTCGAGCTCGAGGACCGGACGCGTGGTGCTCATGCCCGTGATCCTTCCGCAGTTGGCCGCTCGAGTCGGGACTCGAAGAGGGCCCGGACGGCCGGCTCGGTCCGGACGAGGTCGAGGGCGTAGGCGGCATGGCCCGGGACGTAGCCGTTGCCGACGATCATCCGCACGTCGGCGGCGAGGCCCTCGGCACCGAGGGCGGCAGCCGCGAAGTTGGTCGCCATGCTGAAGAAGATGATCGTGCCGCCTTGGGCGGTCGAGAGGATCGCCGGCTGCTCACAGCCCGGCACGTCGACGCAGACGACCGTGATGTCGGCAGGCCCTCCGGCGGCCTCGACGGCGCTGCTGAGGCCGAGGGGCGAGCGGGCGTCCGCGAGGACCACCTCGTCGGCCAGCCCGGCTCCGGCGAGGACGTCGCGCTCGTGCTCGGTCGGGACGACGCCGATCAGCCGTCCCGCCCCGGAGTGCCGGGCCGCGGCGAGCGACAGCGAGCCGGACTTGCCCGCCCCGCCGAGCACGAGGACGGTCGGGGAAGCCCCGCCAGCGGCATACTCCCCGACCACCCTCGCGACGAGCGCGGGCGCGCCGCACACGTCCATCACCATGAGCGACAGACGCGGGTCGAGGTCGTCGGGCAGGCGCGCCGCGATGCTGCGCCCGAAGAGGATCGCGTGGCCCTCAGCGGGAACCTGCTCGGAGAGGCCGTCCCACCGGGCGAGGCCGTCCGTCACGGAGAGCGGCGTGAGCGAGAGCGACACGAGGGTGGCCACGCGGTCGCCCACCTCGAGGCCCAGGGTGCTCCGCGGGCCGACGTCCTCGACCGTGCCGATGAGCATGCCGCCTGAGCCAGTGACCGGGTTCTGCATCTTGCCGCGCGTGTCGATGATGTCGAGCACCTCGGCGCGCACCGCTGCTCCGTCGACGCGGCCGTCGACCGTGTGCTTCTCCGCGAGTTGCCGGTAGGAGGCCGCGTCGAGGTTGAGGGTCTCCACCCGCAGCCGGACCTCGTCGGGCCAGATCTCCGGCCGCGGGTCGAGGCGCCACGCGGCCTGGGGCAGGGTGACGGCCTCACCACCCGGCTCGAGGACCCGGTGCAGGCCGATCGGTGAGGTGGGACTCGTGACCTCGGTGGGCGACGACATCAGTGTCAAGATCCTTCGGTGCTCGGGGGACACGACCGCAGTTCTTGAAGCATCATACGAGAGATGCGCTCGGATCTTCGGCTACGGTTGGATTCATGAGCAAGGTCGAACAGCCATATGCCTACCGCCGCCGCGAGCTCGTCGAGCCCGACTGGACACGGTTCCCCGGGTGGGCCGATGTGACACAGTCCGACTGGGACAGCGCACAGTGGCAGCGCGCCCACTGCGTGAAGAACGTCAAGCAGCTGCGCGCCCTCATGGGCGACCTGCTCGACGAGCGCTTCTACGCCGACCTCGAGCGCGACCAGGCCGAGCGCGCCACCATGTCGATGCTCATCCCGCCGCAGATGCTCAACACGATGGTGCCCTCGACCGAGGGGTCGATGCCGGCCGCGGGGCACGGGTTCACCGAGGCGTTCTACGCCGACCCGGTGCGGCGCTACATGATCCCGGTCTTCTCCGACCGGCGCACGGACTGGCCCTCGCACCCCCACGCCACGCGCGACTCCCTGCACGAGCACGACATGTGGGTCGCCGAGGGCCTCACCCACCGCTACCCGACCAAGGTCCTCGCAGAGCTGCTCTCGACGTGCCCGCAGTACTGCGGCCACTGCACCCGCATGGACCTCGTCGGCAACTCGACGCCGCAGGTGCCCAAGCTGAAGTTCGACCTCAAGCCGGTGGACCGGCACGAGGCGATGCTGCGCTACCTCCGCGAGACGCCGACCGTGCGCGACGTCGTCGTGTCCGGTGGTGACGTGGCGAACATGCCGTGGAAGAACCTCGAGGCGTTCCTCGACCGGCTGCTCGAGATCGACAACATCCGCGACATCCGGCTCGCGACCAAGGCGCTCATGGGCCTGCCCCAGCACTGGCTCGCCGACGACGTCGTCGAGGGCGTGGGACGCGTCGCCGGCAAGGCCCGCTCCCGCGGTGTCGCCCTGGCGATCCACACCCACGTCAACAACGCGCAGTCGGTGACGCCGGCCGTCGCCCGCGCCGCCCGGGCCATGCTCGAGGCCGGCGTCCGCGACGTGCGCAACCAGGGCGTCCTCATGCGCGGGGTCAACGACTCCGCCGAGCAGCTGCTCGACCTCTGCTTCGCGCTCGCGGACGAGGCCTCGATCACGCCGTACTACTTCTACATGTGCGACATGATCCCGTTCTCGGAGCACTGGCGGCTCTCGCTCGCCGAGGCGCAGGAGCTGCAGCACTCGATCATGGGCTACCTCCCGGGCTTCTCGACGCCCCGGATCGTCTGCGACGTGCCCTTCGTCGGCAAGCGCTGGGTGCACCAGCAGGACTCCTACGACCACGAGCGCGGCATCTCCTACTGGCGCAAGAACTACCGCACCTCGATCGAGGGCGACGACACCGAGGCGCTGTCTCGCGAGTACGTCTACTACGACCCGATCTACACCCTCCCCGAGGCGGGCCAGCAGTGGTGGCGTGACGCCGTCGACCACGAGGACATCATGGTGGCGGCCGGCGAGCAGGCAGCGGCGAGCCGGGCGGCTGCGGCGTCCGTCGTGTGAGGACCTGGGCGCGAGGAGGGCTGCTAGGCGTCTGAGCCCGCCACCCGGAACTGCCGGCGCGAAGCCGGCGGTGTGGTGTCCCATGGATGGGACGCCCATGCCGCCCGGCCGACTGCCAACCTAGACTCCGAATGTGGCCGGGACCCCAGCGCATCGCCCCCGTGTCCCGCGTGCCGAGCGGGAGGCACAGATGCTCGAGGTCGCCGAGGAGGTCTTCGTCGCGCGGGGTATCCAGGCGGCCACGATGGACGAGATCGCCGAGCACGTGGGCGTGACGAAGCCGCTCATCTATGACTACTTCGGCTCCAAGGAGGGCCTGCTGGCCGCCTCCATCGAGAAGGGCCGCCGGCAGCTGCTCAGCCTCATCATCGAGGCCTGGTCCGAGCAGCCGGAGCTCCCCGTGCGGGACCGGCTCAGGGCCGTCGTCCTCGGCTTCTTCAGGTTCATCGACGAGCACGAGCGCATGTTCGCCCTGCTGCGCACCGAGGGTGCGCTCATCGGTCCCGCCGCCGAGTCGATCGAGCGGATCCGGCAGCAGACCGCGCGGGCCTTCGGTGAGGGTCTGCGCGGCCTGCCCGCCTTCGCGCAGCTGCCTGCCGAGTCGCTCACGGGGATGACGGAGCTGCTCATCGGTGGCTGCGAGCGGCTCGCCGTCTCACGCGTGATGTCCCCCGGCCTCACGGCCGACGAGGCCGCCGACCTCGTCATGACGACGATCTGGGACGGCCTGGGATCGATCGCGTCGGACGCCCGGTGAGCCGGGCCAAGGGCGGCGCCGGTCCCACGACCCAGGCGACCCTGGCACTCGACCGTGCCGGGGTGCCCTACACGCGCCACACCTACGAGCACGACCCGTCCGCCAGTAACTACGGCCTCGAGGCCGCCGAGGCGCTCGGCCTGCCGCCGGGGCGAGTCTTCAAGACCCTGCTCGTCGACGCCGGCGGGCGGCTCGCGGTGGGGATCGTCCCCGTCGACGGACACCTCGACCTCAAGGCCGTCGCCAGCGCGCTCGGCGTCAAGAGCGTCACGATGGCCGAGCCGGCCGCCGCCGAACGGACCACCGGGTACGTCGTCGGGGGCATCTCCCCGGTGGGCCAGAAGCGGCGGCTCGCGACCGTCCTCGACCAGAGCGCTCAGGGCTACGCCACGGTCTTCGTCTCCGGGGGACGGCGTGGCTTCGACATCGAGCTGGCCCCCGCCGACCTCGTGCGCGTCACGGGTGCCGTCCTCGCGCCGATCGGCCGGCCCCGGTGAGCCGGACTCCGAGGACCTCACGGGGCGTCCTCGTGCTCGTCCTCGCCGCCCTCACGATGCTCGGCCCGTTCACGATCGACACGATCTTCCCCGCCTTCCAGGCGATGGCGGCGGACCTCGGCGTCGAGAAGCTCGCCATGCAGCAGACGGTGAGCGTCTACATGCTCGCCTTCGCCGTCATGAGCCTCTTCCACGGCTCGGTGTCGGATGCCCTGGGGCGCAAGCCGGTCATCCTCGCCGGCTGCGCCCTCTACGCGGTCACGAGCGCGCTCTGCGCCCTCGCCACGACCATGCCGATGCTGCTCACGGCGCGGGCGCTGCAGGGCCTCGTCGCCGGGGCGGGCATGATCGTCGCCCGGACCGCCATCCGGGACCTCTACGACGGGCCCGAGGCGCAACGGTTCATGAGCCACGTCTCGCTCGTCTTCGCCGTGGCCCCCGCAATCGCGCCCCTCGCTGGCGGCTGGGTGCTCGGGTGGGGCTCCTGGCGCACCATCTTCTGGGCGCTGACCGGCTATGGCGTGCTGTTGCTCGCTCTCGCCGCCGTCCTCCTGCCCGAGACCCACCCCCACGAGCGGCGCGTCCCCTTCCGGCCAAAGCCCCTGCTCGGGGCCCTCGTCGCGACGGCGAGGCACGGCGGGGTGCAGCGCCTTTCGGGTGCCATCACGTGCAACTTCGCCGGCCTGTTCCTCTACATCTCCTCCGCACCGGCCATCATCAACGACCACCTGCACCTCGGCGCCCAGGACTTCGGGGTCCTGTTCGTCCCGCTCGTCGCGTGCATGATGATCGGCTCGGTCCTGGCCGGGCGCCTCGCCGGTCGCAGGCGCGCACCAGTGATCGTGCTCACCGGGTTCGGCGTGTCGCTGGCAGGCGCGGCCTTCGGCCTCGTCAACCAGTTGACGGGCAGCACGGCCGCCCTGCCCTGGGCGATCGTGCCCGCAGCGGCTGCCGCCTTCGGCGTCTCGCTCGCCCTGCCCATCCTCACCATCGAGCTGCTCGACCTGCGGCCAGGGGCCCGCGGGTCGGTGTCGTCCTACCAGGCCTTCCTCACGACGATGGTCAACGCCGGGGTTGCCGGAGTCCTCTCGCCGCTCGTCAGCGGCTCCCTGCTCGTCCTCGGAGTCGTCGCGGCCGTCCTCACGACCGCAGCCCTCGCCCTCTGGGCCTGGGAGGTCCGTCGGCCCCATACGAGGGCCGATGCGACGTCGGGCGCCCGACCCGCCACCTGTCCGCAGGGCAGGCCGCTGGCCAACGACGCCTGAGGCGGCGCCCGTCAGTCGTCGCTGAGTCGCTGGCTCGCGCGCCCCTCCCACGGCGTCGACAGGACGACGGTCGTGCGGGTGGAGACGTTCGCGGCGGACCGGATCCGCGCCAACAGGTCCTCGAGGTCACCCGGTGTCCCCACCCGGACCTTGAGGACGTAGCTCTCCTCCCCCGCCACCGAGTAGCAGTCCTCGATCTCGTGGAAGTCCACCAGCCGATGCGGCACGTCGTCGGGCGCGCTCGGGTCGAAGGGCGTGACCGACACCAGAGCGGTGAGCGGCAGGCCGACCTGGTCGGGCGCAATGACGGCGCGGTAGCCGGTGATGATGCCGCGCTGCTCGAGGCGGCGCACGCGTTGGTGGACCGCCGACGTCGACAGGCCGGTCGCCTTGCCCAGGTCGGTGTAGCTCGTCCGCCCGTCAGCCAGCAGCAGGCTCACGAGCCGGCGGTCCAGATCTTCCATGGGCGCAGGCTAGTGCAGAGCCGACAGGATCCAGCGACCATTCCATGGCCGGGTCGTGACCGGGGCGGTGGCACGATGACCTCCATGACGAAGCGGCTGCTCCTCCTCGACTCGGCCAGTCTCTACTTCCGGGCCTTCTACGGCGTGCCCGAGCGGTCCTCTCCGAGCGGACTGCCGACGAACGCGGTTCGTGGCTTCCTCGACATGCTGGCGCTGCTCGTGGAGCGGGCGCAGCCCTCTCACCTCGTCGCGTGCTGGGACAACGACTGGAGGCCCAGCTTCCGGGTCGCGGCCATCCCCTCCTACAAGAGCCATCGGGTCGCCGACGCCAGCGGGGCCGAGGAGGTCCCGGAGGCGCTCGAGACCCAGGTGCCGCTCATCATCGACGCGCTCGCGGCGATCGGCTTCGCCCGGCTGGGCTCGGACGGCTACGAGGCCGACGACGTGATCGGAACCCTCGCGACCCGGCACAAGGACGCCATGCCCGTCGACGTCGTCACCGGTGACCGGGACCTGTTCCAGCTCGTCGACGACACGACCGGGCCGGTCCGCGTCGTCTACACCGCCAAGGGCGGGGTGCGCACTCCCGACTTCGTCGACCAGGCCTACCTGAGGGAGAAGTACGGCGTCGACGACGGCCCCGCCTACGCGGACATGGCCGTGCTGCGCGGCGATGCGAGCGACGGCCTGCCGGGGGTGACAGGAATCGGTGAGAAGACGGCGGCGAAGCTGATCAGCACCTACGGGAGCCTCGAGGGCCTTCGTGCGGCACTGGCCGGAGGTGACCCGGCCATCAAGGGAGCCCAGCGGGCGCGGCTGGAGGGCTCTGCGGCATACCTCGACGCGGCCCCCGCGGTGGTGGCCGTCGCGAAGGACGCACCGCTCGCCGACGTCGACCTCGCCGTCCCCGACGGCATCGCCGACCCTGAGTTGATGAGCCGGCTGGTGACCGACCACGGGCTGGCCTCGTCCTTCACCCGGGTCCTTGCTGCCCTCGGCATCACCCTCACCTGAACGCCCCGCCGCGAGGGGCAGCGGCGCGGTGCCCGGGCCGGGATCAGCGGACGTCCACGTGGGTAGGTGACGGCCGACAGCCCCCGGGCGCCGAGGAGGACGAGCGTGCCTGCCGATGACCGCATCACCGACGTCTGGGGTGCGCGCACTCCGTACGCGCGCGGCGGGCGATGGCCCGAGCGGACCGATGTCCACCTCGCGCAGGGGGTGAGCACGGATGACGTCGACCGGTGGGTGCGCACGGCGTCGACGCTGCACTCCAACGGTGACGCGTTCGACCTGGGGGTCCGCGGAGGGACGATCGTCGGGGTCCGCGGCCGCCCCGAGGATCGCGTCAACCACGGCCGGCTCGGGCCCAAGGACCTCTACGGCTGGCAGGCGCTCCAGTCACCCGACCGCCTGACACGCCCCCTGGTGCGCCGGGACGGGCAGCTCGTCGAGTGCTCCTGGGACGAGGCCATGGACACCCTCGTGCGTCGGACCAAGGAGCTGCTCGACGAGCAGGGCCCGAGCGCCATCGGGTTCTACACCTCGGGCCAGCTCTACCTCGAGGAGTACTACACCCTCGCGCTGGTCGCGCACGGCGGCATCCGCACGAACCACGTGGACGGCAACACGCGGTTGTGCACCGCCACGTCCGCGGCCGCCCTCAAGGAGTCGTTCGGCGCCGACGGACAGCCCGGGTCCTACACGGACGTCGACCACGCCGACACCATCGCGCTCTTCGGCCACAACGTCGCCGAGACGCAGACCGTGCTGTGGATGCGGATCCTCGACCGGCTCGCCGGTGACGACCCACCGGCGCTCCTCTGTGTGGACCCGCGGCCGACGCCGGTGGCCCGCGCCGCCACCGTGCACCTCGCTCCCCGTCCCGGCACCAACGTCGCGCTCATGAACGCGCTGCTGCACGAGATCATCTCGTGCGGACATGTCGACGAGTCATGGGTCCGGGACCACACCGTCGGCTACGAAGAGCTGGAGAGGACGGTCGCCCGCTACTCGCCCGACGTCGTCAGCAGCATCTGCGACGTGCCGGCAGAGGACATTCGGGCGGCGGCACGTCTGCTCGGCGAGGCCGACGCGCTCCTGTCCACGGTGCTGCAGGGCTTCTACCAGTCGCACCAGGCCACGGCGGCCGCCGTCCAGGTCAACAACCTGCACCTGGTGCGTGGCATGCTCGGCCGGCCCGGCTGCGGGATCCTGCAGATGAACGGCCAGCCGACCGCGCAGAACACCCGCGAGTGTGGGGCCGACGGCGACATGGCCGGCTTCCGCAACTGGAGCAACCCCGACCACGTGGCCGACCTCGCCCGGGTGTGGAACCTCGAGCCGAAGCAGATGCCGCACGCGACGCCCCCGACGCATGCGATGCAGATGATGCGCTACGTCGAGGACGGGTCGATCCGGATGCTCTGGGTGTCCGGCACGAACCCCGCCGTCTCCATGCCGGAGCTCGAGCGGATGCGCAGCATCCTGTCCCAGGAGCGGCTCTTCCTGGTGGTGCAGGACATCTTCCTCAGCGAGACGGCCCGGCTGGCCGACCTCGTCCTGCCGGCTGCCGCCTCGGGTGAGAAGACCGGCACCTTCACCAACGCCGACCGCACCGTGCACCTGTCCGAGAAGGCCGTCGAGCCGCCCGGCGAGGCACGACCGGACCTCGACATCTTCATCGACTTCGCGCAGCGGATGGGCCTGCAGGACAAGGACGGCCAGCCCCTGGTCAAGTGGCGCACGCCGGAGGAGGCCTTCGACGGGTGGCGCGAGTGCAGCCGTGGGCGCCCTTGCGACTACAGCGGCCTCAGCTACGACAAGCTGCGAGGTGGCGGGGTCCAGTGGCCCTGCACCGACGACGCGCCCGACGGCACCGAGCGCCTCTACACGGACGGCATCACGTGGGCGGCCCCCGACGTGTGCGAGGCCTACGGTCGCGACCTCGAGACCGGTGCGCCGTTCGAGGCCGACGAGTACCGGGCCATGAACCCGTCCGGCCATGCCGTGATCCGGGCGGCCGAGTACCGGCCCCCACACGAGATGCCGGACGAGGCATATCCCCTGCAGCTGATCACCGGGCGCACCGTCTACCAGTTCCACACCCGCACCAGGACGGGTCGGGCTCCTGAGCTGCAGGCCGCTGCGCCGGACGTGTGGGTGGAGCTCTCCCCCTCCGACGCGGACGCGTGCGGGCTCCGCGAGGGTGACGTGGCCCAGGTGACGACCCGACGCGGTGAGGTGCAGGCGCGGGTTCGAGTGTGCGACATCCGTCGAGGGGTGGTCTTCCTACCGTTCCACTACGGCTACTGGGACACCCCCGGCGGCCACGAGCCGCAGGAGCACGGACGCGCCGCCAACGAGCTGACCCTGACGGACTGGGACCCGGTGTCCAAACAGCCGATCTTCAAGACGGCGGCCTGTGCCGTGCGCAAGGTCGCGGACGGTGCCGGAACGCCGTCGCCGGCGCCCCGCCTGGAGGAGGGAGTCAGGCGATGAGGATCGGAACCGTCCTGGCCGACCTGCACCGTGACGAGAACGAGCTGGTGCGGGCCCTGCTGCGTCTGTCCGACGAGCACCGGGCCAACCACGAGGTGCACTACGTCGCGCGCGACCTCGCGCAGTGGTCGTCGGCCCATGTTCGAGAGATCGCCCGGGCCGCGGAGGAGTTCGGGGAGAAGCTGGATCCGGCCCCAGACGAGGCACCGAGCTTCGTCGAGCAGGCGCACAGGTGGGTGTCGGAGCGGTCCGAGCGCTCGCCGGCGAGCGAGCTGGCGATGGTGCGGGCCCTCCGCGACGTGTACGTCCGGGCCTCCGGCGTGCTCACGGACTGGGAGATGATCGGACAGGCCGCACAGACCCTCGTCCACGACGAGCTGCTCGACCTCGCCACGCGCTGCGGCGCCGAGACGAGGCGCCAGGCGCGCTGGGCAAACGCCCAGATCAAGGAGGCCTCGACCCAGGCGCTGGTCGTGTGACGAACGGTGGGGCGTAGCCCTCGACCGCATCGACCAGGGCCAGGCGTCAGTCCAGACGGTCCGCTGCGACCACCCCCCGCAGCACGGAGCTGGCCGCGAGGCGGGCGGTCTCCTGCAGCACGGGGTCGGCGGCGTCGGTCAGCTGTCCCAGCAGGTCGATCACCTGCTTGCACCGTCGCACGAAGTCCCCGGCGGCGAGCTCGCTGCCGCGCAGGACCTCCTCGAGTCGGCGACCGCTCGCCCACCGGTGCACGGCCCAGGCGAGGCCGGCATCGGGCGCACCGGTCCGGGGCAGGGCGAGGTCCGCCTCCGCGTCGTCGATGTCGGCCCAGATGTCGAGCATCCCCTCGACGGCCTCGCGCACGTCCTCGGTGGGCCAGCGCGGTGCGAGGCCGGCCTCGTCCCGCCGCGGCTCGTGGATGAGGGCGGACACGACCGCGGCCAGCCCGGCAGGATCGAGGCGGCGCCAGACCCCCTCGCGCAGGCACTCGGCCGCGAGCAGGTCCTTCTCGGTGTAGAGGTGCCGCAGCTGCTCCCCGTGCTCGGTCACGTGTTCACCGTCGGCGTCGAGGTAGCCCATCCGGATGAGCAGCTCGCAGATCCGGTCGAAGGTCTTGGCGACCGTCCCGGTGCGGTTCTCGATCTTGCGGCGCAGTCCCTCGGTCTCCCGGTGCAGCCGCCACCACCGCTCGGCCCACCTGGCGTGGTTCTCACGGTCCGGGCACTGATGGCAGGGGTGCTCACGCATGCGCCGTCGCAGCTCGTCGATGCGGTCGTCAGCGACCGACTCGGGGACCGCTTGGCCGGGGCGAGGCGGGTCGTGTGGCATCGTCGCGCGGAGCGTCGCCGCGAGGTCCCGGCGTGCCTTCGGGTTGCGGGGGTTGAAGTGCTTGGGCACCCGCATCGACCCGAGCGGCTCGATGGGGCCGGGCACGTCGTGCAGGGAGAGCCGGCGCAGGTGATGGTCCTCGGTCACGACGGCGGGCGAGGCAGCCTCGCCCTTCCCGCCCCGGTTGGACGCCACGACGACGGCAAGACCGCGGTGGCGACCAGCGGGAATCCGGATGATGTCGCCGATGCGGAGGGACTCGAGGGCCACGGCTGCGGCTGCCTTGAGCGAGGCGGACCGCAGCCTCGCCCCCTCCTTCTCGAGGTGGCGGATCTCGTTGCGCAGCGCTGCATACTCCCGGAAGTCGCCGAGCTCGCACCGCATCGACTCCGCGTAGCCGGCGAGGGCCTCCTCGTTGCGCCGCACCGTCCGCACGAAGCCGACCACGGCCCGGTCGGCCTGGAACTGGGCGAACGAGCTCTCGAGGATCGACCGGGCACGCTCGCGGCCCACGCTCCGGACGAGGTTGACCGCCATGTTGTAGGTCGGCTGAAAACTCGAGCGCAGAGGGTAGGTGCGCGTCGAGGCGAGCCCCGCGACCGCCTCCGGGTCGAGTCCTCGGCTCCACAGCACGACCGCGTGCCCCTCGATGTCGATGCCGCGTCGGCCCGCTCGCCCGGTGAGCTGGGTGTACTCGGCCGGGGTGACGTCGACGTGGCTCTCGCCGTTGAACTTCACGAGTCGCTCGAGGACGACGGTCCGCGCCGGCATGTTGATGCCGAGGGCCAACGTCTCGGTCGCGAAGACCGCGCGGATCCTGCCGGCGGTGAAGAGCTCCTCGACGATCTCCCGGAAGGTCGGCAACATCCCGGCATGGTGCGAGGCGAAGCCCCGGGACAGGCCCTCGACGAAGTCCCAGTACCCGAGCACGCCGAGGTCCTCGTCGGCCAGTGCCTGGATCCGCTCCTCGACGAGCCGGCGGTTGCCCTCCCCCTCCGCCTCGGGAATGAGCCGCATGCCGCTCGCGAGCAGCTGGGCGACCGCCGCGTCACAGCCCGCGCGGCTGAAGATGAAGGTGATCGCAGGGAGCAGGCCGTCACGCTCGAGCCGGGTGATGACCTCGGCTCGGGTCGCTCCCCCGCCGGGCCGACTGCCCCGTGCGAACCCGTGGGCGCCCTCGCCGCCACCCGGGCCCCCGGTGCGCCGCCCCTGCGGCCCCCAGTCGTCTCGGCCTCGACCGCGCGTGTGGCCACGGCCCCGGTCGTTGCCCCTTCCGTCACCCCTGCCGTTCCACCGCGCGTCTCCGCCCCGACCGCGCCGCGGCGGGCCTGCGGACCAGTGGGAGTCCCAGGTGCCCCGGCCCTCCACGCCCCGGATGCTTTGGAGCAGCTCCGGGCTCACCCGGGCGCGGCCGCCGTCGTCGGTCGACTCCTCCACGAAGAGGTCGAAGAGGGTCTGGCCCACCATCATGTGCTGCCACAGCGGCACCGGCCGATGCTCGGAGACGACGACCTCCGTCTGGCCCCGCACCTCCCCCAGCCAGGCGCCGAACTCCTCGGCGTTCGACACCGTGGCCGACAGGGAGACGACCCTCACGTCGGGGGGCAGGTGGATGATGACCTCCTCCCACACCGCTCCCCGGAAGCGGTCCGCGAGGTAGTGCACCTCGTCCATGACGACCCAGCCGAGCCCCTTCAGGGTGCTCGAGCCGGCGTACATCATGTTGCGCAGCACCTCGGTGGTCATCACGACGACCGGTGCCTCTCCGTTGATCGACGCATCGCCCGTCAGCAGACCGACCCGCTCGGGGCCGTAGCGGCGGACGAGGTCGTTGTACTTCTGGTTCGACAGCGCCTTGATCGGCGTCGTGTAGAACGCCTTGCGGCCCTGCTCCATGGCCAGGTGCACGGCGAACTCACCGACGACCGTCTTGCCCGCCCCCGTCGGCGCCGCGACGAGCACACCACGGTCGTCCTCGACGGCCCGGCACGCCTCCACCTGGAAGTCGTCGAGCGGGAAGTCGAGCATGGCAGCGAACTCCGCCAGCCGCGGCCACGCAGCCGGCATCATCGTGGTCTCCCGACCGAGGTCGGTGCGACGACCGTCAGGGCGCCGGGCACGTTCTCCACCTCCAGTGGCAACGGGGCAAACGGTTCACCGTCGGCCTGCGTCGGGACGCCGGCCGACTCCAGACGTACCCGCGCGGCTCGCCGGATCTCCACCCGGGGGTGGCCGACGTGCCCACCGGAGTAGACCGACGGGAACACCCGCAGGAACTGCGGGATGGAGATCGCGTGGAGGATGAGCACGTCGAAGAGCCCGTCCGTCGGGTCCGCCCGTGGGCAGATGCGCATCCCGCCGCCGAACGACGTGGTGTTCGCCACGGCCACAAGCATTGCGCGGACCTCGCGGCGCTCGCCGTCGCACTCGATGACGTAGGGGATCGGCCGGAAGACCGGTAGCTCGCGCAGGATCGCCAGGTTGTAGCGCATCTGCCCGTGCGGCCACGACATCCGGGCCGCGCGAGCGGTCACCACGGCGTCGAAGCCCGCCCCCAGCACCCCGCCGAACCACCGCTTGCCCTCCGCGGTCTCCAGCCGGCCGGCGTCGACGCGGCGCGTCCGTCCCTCGCGGATCAGGCGGACCGCGGCGTCCGGGTCGCGCACCGGCAGGCCGAGGTTGCGCGCGAAGTCGTTGCCCGTCCCCGCGGCCACGAGGGCCAGGTGGACGGCACGCCCCGCCGTCAGGTTGATCCCGAGGTGGGCCATCCCGTCGCCGCCCACGACGCACACCGTGCCGGCGCCCGCCTCGATGGCGGCCTCGGCACGGCTGCGTGCCTCGGCGAGTGAGGACCCGCTGGCGTCCGTCACCCGGTAGCCGGCCTCGCGCAGCAGCTGCAGGGTGCGCTCTCCGGCGAGGCGCCCCGCGCCCTTGCCGGACGTCGGGTTGACCACCACCGCGATGTGCTCGCCCGGCTCCGCAGGCTCCGAGAGCCTGGCAGCACGGGTCGCCCGGGACCCGTCGCTCGGGGCGGACGCTTCCTCGGACACAGCCGAACGCTACAGTGCCGACGCCTGGTCGTCGGGGACCTCGAGCCAGTCCGGCCTAGCGGCGTCGGCCCGTCGGTCGAGCAGGGACGAGACGCCGACGGCGGCGAAGAACAGCACGCACATCGGGCCGGCGAGGATGAACATCGACCAAGGGTCCGGGGTCGGTGTCATCACGGCCGCGAACACGAAGATGATCATCACCGCCGGACGCCACGCCCGCAGCATCGCCTTGGCGGGGAGCACGCCCACGAGGTTGAGGGCGACCATGAAGACCGGCAGCAGGAAGGCGCAGCCGAAGGCCACGATGAACCGCAGCACGAAGTTGAGGTAGTCGGTGGCCTGCTGCAGGTTGTAGGCACCCGGTGGCGTGAAGCTGAGCAGGACGGCGACCATCCGGGGGATGGTGAAGAAGGCGACGGCGCACCCCGCGACGAAGAGGGGCACCGCGGCCACGACGAAGAGCCGGGCGATGCGCTTCTCCTTCTTCGTCAGCCCCGGCACGACGAAGCCCCAGATCTGGCTCAGCCAGATCGGTGAGGCGAGGATGATCCCGACGAAGAGCGAGACGTTGAGCTGGATCGAGAACGCGTCCGTCATTCCCGAGAAGTTGATGTTGACGACCCCGCCATGGCGCTGTGCGGCCAGCTCGTAGAGCGGATGGGTCAGCGCCTGCAGGACCCGCTCGTAGAAGAGCCAGCCGACGACCGCTCCGGCGAGCACGGCGAGGGCGGAGATGACGACCCGGTTACGCAGTTCACGGAGGTGCTCCGCGAGGGTCATCCGACCCTCCGGGTTGCGCCTCCGCAGCAGGCGTGGCATACGCGTGACCCGAGGTGCTCGGGGCGCCACTCAGATCGTCTGGTCGCGTTGGAGGCGCTCGGCCTCCGCGCGTGCCTCGGCCAGACGTGCCTCCGCCTCGGCCACCTTGTCGTCGGCGGCACGCCGCGCGACCGTCTCGGCCTGGTGGTCCTCGACCCCCTTCGGCGGCGTGGGCAGGGTGGTCTCATCCTGCGGCTTGCCGTCGTTGCGCATCTCGTCGACCTCGGACTTGAAGACACGAGCCGAGCGGCCGAGGCTGCGCGCCATGTCGGGCAGCTTCTTCCAGCCGAACAGCAGCACCAGCAACACCACGATGACCATGATGTGCGCAGGACTCAGGTTGCGCAGCATGCTCGGTTGCTCCTTGTAGATCAGGGACCCGGGGTGGGTCCAAGGGGTTCCGCCTCAGTCTACGTGACGGTCCCCCGGTGGATGGGTGACGTCAGGGGACGGGGGTGACGGCCGGCGGCCCCTCGTAGGCGCGCAGGGCGGAGCGGGCCTCGTCGGCGATGCGCTCGGCGAGGTCGGCCGGCTCGACCACGTGTGCGGAGCCCCCGAGCTGGAGCATGAGGCGGCGCACGAGCGCGGGGTCCGCGACCTTCATCGTGACGAGGACGCTCCCGTCGTCGCGGTGCTCGACGGACTCGGTCGGGTAGTAGTCCCCGATCCAGGCCGCCTCCGGCTCGGCGACCATGACGACGGTCAGGTCGTCCGCCCCCGGCACGAAGACGTCCTCGTCGAGGTCGCGCGGGCGGGCCCCCTCCGGCGGGGTGCCGTCGGCGTCCAGGACGCTCGCCGACTCGATCCGGTCGAGCCGGAAGAGCCGCACGCCGAGGGCCCGGTGACACCATCCCTCGAGGTACCAGTGACCGTCGAGGTTGAGCACGCGCATCGGGTCGACGTCACGCTCGGTCGCCTCGTCGCGCGACGGCACCCAATAGGTCAGGTGCAGCCGCCGGCGCCCCGTCAGTGCCTGCCGGATCGGCTCCATGGCCGGGTGCTGCCGACCGTCGTCGATCTCGAGGTCGAGGGTCGGGGTGTCGACCTCGAGGCTCGCACTGCGCAGCTTCGCCAGGGTCCGCTCGACGACGTCGGGGTTGACGAGCGAGGCGACGAGCGTGTGCAGACCGGCGGTGAGCGTCACCGCCTCGTCGCGGGTCAGGCGCATCGGCTGGGCGAGGTCGTCGGCGTTGGACAGGTAGATGTGCCCGTCCTCCCACTGCGCGTCGATGAGCTCGGCGTGCGTGCCGCCGGGGGTGCCGCAGACGAAGAGCAGGGCCAGGTCCTCGTCGATCTGCTGCTCGGTGACACCGAACTCCGCGGCCGCCTCGGTGACCGACACGCCGGGGTGCTGCAACAACCACGGCACCATCGACAGGAGCCGTTGCAGCCGCTGGGTCGCCGTCTCGGGCGCGGTCCGTCGGGTCGCCATCAGCGCGCTCCCCCGTGGGCACGAGCGGCACCTGCCAGCGCGGTCCGCACCGTCTCCACGAGCTCCTCGGGGCGCACCGCCACCGCGCCGGCGCCGAGCGCCGCGACGTCCCGCTCAGTCCGTCCGCGCACCCACGGCACCTCCAGCTCGATCCAGTCCTCCCCCACCCGGGCCTCCCGCAACGCCTGGCGCCGCAGGCTGTGGCCGGTGCCACGCCGCACGCGCACGACCGCGGTCCCCCGCTCCTCCTCGCTCTCGGGGCCGGCCAGGTCGAGGTCCACCCCCGGGTCCGGCGGCACCTCGTAGGAGCCGGCCCTGCCCTTCTTGCGCACCGGGCCGACCACCCGGCTGAGGCGGAAGGCCCGCTGCTCACCGCGGTCGACGTCGTTCGCTGCGAGGTACCACCGGCCGCGCCAGCTCTTCAGCGTCCAGGGCTGCACGTGACGGGTCGAGACCGTCCCGTCGGCACGCCGGTAGTCGAAGGTGATCGGCTGCCGGGCGAGGACCGCGGCGTGCACGGCGTCGAAGGCCGGTTCCTTCGTGCGGATGCGCGGCTCGACCCCTGCCGGGATCGCCTCGTCGACCTCCACCCCACCGAGCCGCAGCTTGCGCAGTGCCGCCGCGGCCGATCCGCTGATGCTCGCGCCGGACCACGCCCGGGCCGCGAGCGCCAGCGCGACGAGCTCGTCCGGCTCGAACGAGATCGCCGGGAGGGTCGTGTCCGACGAGTCGATGCGGTAGCCCACCTCGTCGTCGAAGAAGGGGTCGAGCACGGTCGCCCGGACCTGTATCCCGAGCTCGCGCAGGTCGTCCTTGTCCCGCTCGAACATCCGGTCGAAGGCCTCCACGGACGACGCGTTGCGGTAGTCGTCGATCGACTGGCGCAGGCGCTGCTTCGACACCGGGCGGCGGGCCGACTTGAGCGCGAGGATGAGGTTGAGCAACCGCTCGGTCTTCTCGGCAGACGGCGACGCTGGGCTCATGGCGTCAACCTATCCGGTCGGTACATTCACCGCATGATCCAGTGGCGTTCCGCTGTCGTCGTCGCGACCCGCTCCAGCTGGGCGGGGGCGAGGGAGTATGCCGCCCAGCTTGCCTCCGGTGAGACCGTCCGAGCGCTCGGCTACGTCGACGTGGTCGGCGAGCTGGCTCCCGGCACCCGGGTGCTGCTCAACACGACGGCGCTCGAGCGGGGCTTGGGCACCGGCGGGCTCGCGATCGTCGTGGCCGCCCCGGAGGACCTGCCCGAGCCGGTGCCCGACGTCCGGGCGGTGCCGGGGCACCTGGTCAAGGCGCGGTACACGCCGAGCCAGACGATGGTCCTCGGAGTCGACGAGCAGGACAGCGAGCACCACGCCGCGCTCGCGGACGCGGACGACCTCGCCGGCCTCCCCGTCGTGGTCGCCGACCTGCATTCGGCGCTCCCCGCGATCCTCGCCGGGGTGCGCGAGACGGACCCCGACCTCCGGGTCGCCTACGTCATGACCGACGGCGGCGCCCTGCCCATCGACTTCTCACGCACGGTGGCGGGGCTGCGTGACGCCGGTTGGCTGGCCGCCTCCATCACCGTTGGTCAGGCCCACGGCGGCGACCTCGAGGCGGTCAACGTGCACACCGGGCTTCTCGCGGCCCGCCACGTCGTCGGTGCGGACCTGGTCGTCGTCGCGCAGGGGCCCGGCAACCTCGGCACCGGCACCCGGTGGGGCTTCTCGGGGACGTCCGCCGGAGAGGCGGTCAACGCTGCCGGCGTCCTGGGCGGACGCCCTGTCTGCGCGCTGCGCGTCTCGGAAGCCGACCCGCGCGAGAGGCACCGGGGGCTCTCGCACCACAGCTCAACGGCATACGGAAGGGTCGCCCTCGTGCCCGCGGACGTGCCCGTGCCGCTCCTGCCCGGCCCCGTCGGGGACCGCGTGCGACAGCAGGTCGGCGCGCTGTGCGCAGACTCGGCAGGGCGCCTGCAAGCCCACGACGTCAGCTGCGACGGACTGGATGGGGCCCTTTGCCAGTCGCCCGTGCGCCTGTCGACGATGGGGCGGGGATACGACGACGACCGGGCGAGCTTCCTGGCCTCGGCCGTCGCGGGGCGGTTCGCCGCCCGGTTGCTGGACTGAGCGGACTCAGCGCACGTCGTCGAGGTCGACGACGAAGATGAGGGTCTCGCCCGGCCCGATCGCCGCACCTGCGCCACGGTCGCCGTAGGCGAGCTGCGGCGGGATGGTGAGCTTGCGGCGACCGCCGACCTTCATGCCCTCGATGCCACGGTCCCAGCCGGGGATGACCATGCCCACCCCGAGCCGGAACTCGAGCGGCTGGCCCCGACCCCACGAGGAGTCGAACTCCTCACCGGTCGAGTGGGAGACACCGACGTAGTGGGCACTCACCGTGTCACCGGCCTTGGCCTCCGCGCCGTCGCCGACGATGAGGTCCTCGATGACGAGGTCCGTGGGCGCACCGCCCTCGGGGAAGTCGATCTCCGGCTTGGTGCGGTTCGGGTCCAGTGCCATGCTGCTCCTGCTTCCGTGGTCGGCGTCGGTCAGTACGCGTCGAGGATGTCGACGACGAAGACCAGCGTGTCGGTACCCGAGATCTTGTCACCCATGCCCTGGGAGCCGTAGCCGTCGGCGGGCGGGATCACGAGCAGCACCCGGCTGCCGACCTTCTTGCCGACGAGCGTCTTGTCCCACCCCGGGATGACCGCGCCGACTCCGATCGGGAAGTCCGCGGGGGTGCCTCGCTGCCAGGAGGAGTCGAAGACCGAGCCGTCCTTCCAGAGCACGCCGTGGTACTGCGCGGTGATGGTCTGGCCCTTCTGCACCGTCGGGCCGGTCCCCTCGACGAGGGTCGCCTGCTCGGTCTTCTTCGGAGCGGCGGTCTTGGGGATCGTGACGGTCGGTGCCTGCGTCGGGCCCTTGGGGAACTCGACCTTCGGCATCCCGGCCGGGGTCGGGGCCTGGGTGCCTGACACCTCGGTCAGCGAGGCATGGATGTCCTTGACGTCGGCGACGACGACGATCGTGTCGTTCGGACCGATCCCGATGTTCTGGTTGCCGGCGCTGCCGAAGCCCTCGCTCGGCGGGATTGTGAAGGCGACCCGCGACCCCTTCTGCACCCCGGTCAGGCCCTTGGCGAAGCCCTTGATGAGGTCCGTGCGCGCCAGGCGGAAGCCCTCTGGGCCGCGGCCCTTGTCATAGCCGTTGTCGACCAGCTTGCCGCTCGTGCCGTTGAAGATCTGCGCCCGGACGACCACCGTGTCCTTGGTCGTCGACGCGGGCCCGGTGCCCTTGACGAGGACGTTCGCCGTCACCGCGCTCGTGGAGACCGGCTTCTTGGTGAAGTCGACCTTGGGGGCCGTCGTGAAGTCGACGGGACCGGTCGCGGTCACCGCGTCGACACCGACCGCACCGGGCAAGGGCGTCGAGGCCGTGCCAGTCGCACCGCTCTGGACCGCGGTCGAGGTCCCGCTCGGGCTGGGGCTCGTCGAGCCGCAGGCGGCGAGGAGGGACAGGCCGAGCGTTGCGGCAATGGCCAACGCAGGACGGGAGAGACGCACGGGGACCTCGAGGTGTAGGGGGCAGAGCCCCGCCACTGTAACGCCCGAAGGTATGAAGGCGTTCGCGCGAGCCGGCCGCCTCAGAGCGGCCGGTGCCGGGGCGGCGACGATCGTTCGATGGAGTCCATGAGCCGCTCGACCCGCTCGTCGACCGCTCGGAACGGGTCCTTGCAGAGCACGGTGCGCTGTGCCTGGTCGTTGAGCTTCAGGTGCACCCAGTCAACGGTGAAGTCCCGGCTGTGCGCCTGTGCGGCGCGGATGAAGTCACCGCGCAGCTTGGCCCGGGTCGTCTGCGGTGGGCGCACCTTGGCCTCGAAGATCTCGACGTCGCTCGCGACGCGGGCCGTGCGGCCGTGCCGCTGGAGCAGGTTGAACAGCCCGCGGCGTCGGTTGATGTCGTGGTAGGCGAGGTCGATCTGCAGCACCCGCGGGTCGGACAGCTCGAGCCCGTGCTTGGCGCGGTAGCGATCGATGAGCTGGTGCTTGATGACCCAGTCGATCTCGGTCCCGATGGCGTCGAGGTCACCGGCGCCGATCGCGTCGATGGCCCGGCCCCAGAGGTCGAGGACGTGCTTGACGTCGTCGGAGACGATGCCCTCGCGATCGACGAACTCCGCTGCCTTGTCGTGGTACTCGCGCTGCATGTCGAGCGCCGACATCTCACGGCCGTTCGCGAGCCGCACCGTCGCGCGCCCCGTGACGTCGTGGCTCATGGTGCGGATTGCCCGGATCGGGTTCTCGAGGGTGAGGTCTCGCATGACCACGCCTGCCTCGATCATCCGCAGGACGAGGTCGGCCGATCCCATCTTGAGCATGCTCGTCGTCTCGGACATGTTCGAGTCGCCGACGATGACGTGCAGGCGCCGGTACTTCTCGGCGTCCGCGTGCGGCTCGTCCCTCGTGTTGATGATGGGCCGGGACCGCGTCGTCGCCGAGGACACTCCCTCCCAGATGTGGTCGGCCCGCTGGCTCACTGCGAACGTGGCGCCGTGCGGGGTCGCGACGACCTTGCCGGCGCCGCAGACGATCTGACGGCTGATGAGGAACGGGATGAACATGTCCGACACCCGCTGGAAGTCGCCGGACCGGCTGTACAGGTAGTTCTCGTGGCAGCCGTAGGAGTTGCCGGCGGAGTCGGTGTTGTTCTTGAAGACGAAGATCTCGCCCTCGACGCCGTCGTCCTCGAGCCGCAGCTGCGCATCCTCGACGAGGCCCTCGAGGATCCGCTCCCCGGCCTTGTCCTGGATGACGAGCTCTCGCACCGAGTCGCACTCGGCCGTCGCATACTCCGGGTGCGAGCCGACGTCGAGGTAGAGCCGAGCGCCGTTGCCGAGGAAGACATTGCTCGACCGACCCCACGCCACCACCTTGCGGAACAGGTAGCGGGCCACCTCGTCCGGCGTGAGCCGGCGCTGGCCGCGAGTCGTGCACGTGACGCCGTACTCGTTCTCGATCCCGAAGATCCGCCGCTCCATGAACCCACTCTAGGTTGCTGGTCTGTGGGCCGCCGCGAACATCCTTTCCCGGCGCGGCTCGTCATGGTCTCCTTGGGCCATGGCCCGCGTCCTCGTCCTCGGCGGAACCTCCTGGCTCGGTGGCGCCGTCGCCCGGGTCGCGCTCGGCACGGGCCACGAGGTCACCTGCCTCGCCCGCGGGTCGAGCGGCTCGGTCCCCGACGGCGCGCACCTCGTGCGCGGTGACCGGGACGACGAGGCCGTGTATGCCGCTGAGCTGGGACCGCGCGAATGGGACCTCGTCGTCGACCTGGCTCGCCAGCCAGTCCACGTCGGAGGT
>DASSTN010000209.1:0-35734 GCA_035707905.1 Intrasporangium sp. | reverse complement strand
GTCCTCGGCCGGGGGCGTCCAGGTCGACGCGTCGGCTGGCACCTGCTCGCCGGAGCGGATGTCCTTGACCTCGTCGCCCGACTCGCCCGACGCCGGGAACCAGACGTACGGGATCCCGCGCCGTTCGGCGTAGCGGATCTGCTTGCCGAACTTCGCCGCCGAGGGCGCCACCTCGCAGGCGACCCCCCGGGCGCGCAGCGCGGTAGCCAGTGCGACCGCCTCGTCGCGGGAGGCGTCGTCCTTGAGGGCGACGAGCACCGCGGCCGGGGTGGAGCGGGACGACGTGACGATGCCGTGTCCGATGAGCAGCCCGAGGATCCGTGTCACGCCGATGGAGATGCCGACACCGGGATAGGTGGTCTTCCCGTCCGACGCCAGGGCGTCGTAGCGACCGCCCGAGCAGAACGAGCCCCAGTCCTCGTGGCCGACGAACTGCGTCTCGTAGACGGTGCCCGTGTAGTAGTCGAGGCCCCGGGCGATGCGCAGGTCCGCCACGATGCGGCCCGGTGCGTGGGCGATGCCGGTGCGGATGACGCCCGCGAGCGACTCGAGGCCCTCGTCGAGGAGCGGGTGCTCCACACCGAGCGCGCGGACCCGGTCGACGAACGACAGGTCGTCGGTGCGGATGTCGGCGAGGGCGAGGCACTGGTCGGCCTGCTCCGGAGTAGCGCCCGACTCGACGAGCAGCTCGCGCACCTTCTCGGGCCCGATCTTGTCGAGCTTGTCGACGATCCGGAGAGTGCCCGTGACGTCGGTGAGGCCGATGCCCTGGTAGAAGCCGTTCGGGATCTTGCGGTTGTTGACCTGGATGACGAAGTCGCCCACCGGGAACTTGCTGAAGACGTCGGCGATGACGAGGGGCATCTCCGCCTCGAAGTGCGGCGAGAGCTCACCCACGTCGACGACGTCGATGTCGGCCTGGGTGAACTCGCGGTAACGGCCCTCCTGGGGTCGCTCGCCCCGCCAGGCCCGCTGGATCTGGTAGCGGCGGAACGGGAACTGGAGCTTGCCGGCGTTCTCGAGGACATAACGGGCGAAGGGCACCGTGAGGTCGAAGTGCAGTCCCCACTTCGCCTCGTCCTCGTCGCCCGCGAGGCGCGAGACCCCGTAGATCTCCTTGTCCGCGTCGCCGCCCTTGCCGAGGAGCCGATCGACCGGCTCGATGGAGCGCGTCTCGATCGAGGCGAACCCGTGCAGCTCGAAGGTCTCGCGAATGATGTCGAGGAAGCGCTGCTCGACGATCCGCTCAGCCGGCAGGTACTCGGGGAATCCGCTGATCGGGGTGATCTTGGCTGACGTGCTCACGCGGGCAAGTGTTGCAGGTAGGGGTTCGTGCCGCGTTCGTGGGCCATCGTGGTTGCGGGCCCATGGCCGGGCAGGACCAGCGTCGTGTCGGCGAGGGGCAGCACCACCTCTCGGAGGCTGCGCTGCATGGCGGCGTGGTCCCCGCCGGGCAGGTCCGTTCGTCCGATCGAGCCGGCGAAGAGGACGTCGCCGGAGAGCATCGTCCGGTCGACGTCGACCTGGTCCCGCACGGCGTCGGGGATCTGCTCGACACCGAACATGGCCGACCCCTCGGTGTGGCCCGGCGCGTGCAGGACCTCGAAGTCCAGCCCCGCGAGGGTCAGCCGCGCACGGTCGTGGACCTCGACGACGTTGGACGGCTCCGTCCAGGCCGCCTTGCGGCCGAACTGCTGCTCGAACATGGCAATGAGCCCGGGGTTCGTGTGCGCGAGCAGGTCACGCAGTCGGTAGCGGTCGTCGGTGTGGATGTATGCCGCCGTGTCCGCCCCGCATACCGGCGTGACCGACCACACGTGGTCGACGTGCCCATGGGTGAGCAGGACCGCGGCCGGCCGCAACCGGTGCGTGGTGAGCACCTCCCGAAGCGTCTCCTCGACCCCGATGCCCGGGTCGACGACGACGCATTCCTCGCCCGGTGCGGGCGCGAGGACGTAGCAGTTCGTGTCGAGGGCCTGGGCGGGGAAGGCGACGGTCAGCACCCAGCGAGCCTAGCCGTGGGCACCCGGCGGGTGAGCGGCATACCTCCTGGCCGGCAGTTGTCACGCACTCGTGACCATGCCGCGGCCACGACCGGAGGGTCTGTCCCTAAAATGACCGGAGCCCGGGCAAGCCGGACGGTCCGCCAAGGAGAGGTTCGTGACGAAGCAGCAGGAGCGCGCCCGTGAGCGGCGCCGCCAGCAGGAACGGCCGCGCGCCACGCAGTCGCCGGTGAGCGAGAGCAAGAAGGACAAGCAGCTGTTCGGCGCGATCCTTGCGGTGATCCTCGTGGTCGCGGCCTTCATCGCGGTGCCCCACTTCCTCCCGAAGGGCGACACGAGCCCGCAGGCCGCCCCTGCCCCGTCGGGCACCGCCAGCGCCGCCGGGCTCCAGGAGGGTCAGCAGCTCGCGGCCGGCTGTCAGCAGCCACCCGCGCTCCAGGCCAAGCCGAAGAGCTTCGCCAAGGTGCCGGACAAGAAGGCGGTCGCCGGCAAGACCTTCGTCGCCACGGTGCAGACCACCTGCGGTGACATCACCTTCGAGCTCGACGGTGCGAAGGCGCCGCAGACGGTGGCCTCGTTCAACTTCCTCGCCAAGGAGGGCTACTGGGCGCCGAGCCCGTGCCACCGTGTCACGAGCGCGGGCATCTTCGTGCTCCAGTGCGGCGACCCGACCGGCACCGGCTCCGGTGACCCCGGCTATGGGTACGGCGTGGAGAACGCCCCGAAGAACGGGGTCTACCCGGCGGGCAGTCTCGCCATGGCGCGCACCCAGGACCCGAAGAGCAACGGCGGCCAGTTCTTCATCGCCTACGAGGAAACGAAGTTGCCCACGGACGGCGGTGGTTACACGATCTTCGGGAAGGTGACCAAGGGGATGGACATCATCAAGAAGATCGCCTCGCACAAGGCGCTGCCCCCCAACACGAATGACGGGACCCCGGTCTCCCCCATCAGCATCCTCAGCGTCCAGGTGACGGAGAAGAAGGCATGACGGACACGACGAACCAGCCCGAGCAGGCCCAGCAGGAGAGCCCGGCCCTGCCCGAGGAGCAGGTCGACACCCAGGGCCAGCCCGAGCTGCAGGAGCCGGCCGCGGACACCTCGCAGACGGACCAGGCCGAGGCCACCCCCGAAGCCGACCAGGAGCCCTCGGGCACCGCGGGAGACCAGGCGGAGGCGGCCCCGGAGCCCGAGCAGGGGCACACGGCTGCCGAGGACACCGCGGAGACGGACCAGGCCGAGCAGGCCCCGGAGCCTGAGCAGGCCCCGGAGGCCGAGCCGTCGTCGGCGGCGCCCGCTGTCCCCAAGCCGAGCGCCATACCGAAGCCGAGCTCGATCCCCACACCGGCCACGATGGCCCGGCCCGCCCCGCGCCCCGCCCCCCCGGCACCGGCCGAGGACCACTCGGCCTCGGCCGCCTTCGGCCGGGTCGACGAGAACGGCGTGGTGCACGTCCGGACCAAGGACGGCGAGCGTGAGGTCGGCAGCTACCCGGGCGCCAGCCCCGAGGAGGCGCTGACCTACTTCGCCCGGAAGTACGACGAGCTGTATGCGTCCGCCGTCCTGCTCGAGCAGCGGCTGGCACAGCCGGAGGTGCCGTCCAAGGACGTGGGTGACGCCCTGAAGAAGCTCGCCGAGCAGGTGGGCGAGGGTGCCGGGGTCGGCGACATCGACGCCCTGCAGGCCAAGCTCGACGAGATCCAGTCGGGCGTCGCCCAGAAGCGCAACGTCGAGCAGGAGGCGCGGGCCGCCGCGAAGGCCAAGGCCAAGGCCGAGCGTGAGGCGATCGTCGAGCAGGCGGAGGCGATCGCCTCGCAGCCGGAGAACAAGATCCAGTGGAAGCAGAGCGGTGCCCGCATGCGCGAGCTGCTCGACGAGTGGAAGCAGCACCAGCGCTCGGCCACGCGGCTCGACCGTGACACCGAGACGTCGCTCTGGCAGCGCTTCAGCAGCGCCCGCAACCGGTTCGACAAGGCCCGCCGTGCCCATTTCGCGAGCCTCGACGCCACGCACGCGGAGGCGAAGGCAGCGAAGGAGCGGCTCGTCGCCGAGGCGGAGCGCCTCTCGTCGAGCACCGAGTGGTCCGCCACCGCGGGTGCCTACAAGCGGCTCATGGACGAGTGGCGCCGCGCCGGCCGGGCCAGCCGGTCCGACGACGACCAGCTCTGGTCCCGCTTCAAGGCGGCCCAGGACGCGTTCTTCGCGGCGAAGGACCAGGTCGTGGCTGCCGAGGAGGAGCAGTTCCGAGGCAACCTGGCGGTCAAGGAGGAGCTGCTCAAGGAGGCCGAGGCGCTGCTGCCCGTGACGGACCTCGAGCAGGCCAAGGCGTCCCTGCGCTCGATCCAGGACCGCTGGGACGCCGCTGGCAAGGTCCCGCGCGCCGACATGGAGCGCGTCGAGAAGGGCCTGCGCCGAGTGGAGCAGGCGGTCCGCGACGCTGACGAGAAGCGCTGGAAGTCGTCGAACCCCGAGGTCGCCGCGCGCGCCCAGGGCATGGTCGACCAGCTCGAGCGGGCGGTTGCCGACCTCGAGGCCGACCTGTCCAAGGCCCAGTCTTCCGGCAACGAGGCGACGATCCGCAAGGCCCAGGAGGCCCTCGACGCGCGCCGGGCCTGGCTGGAGCAGGCCAAGACCGCCGCGAGCGAGTTCGGCGGCTGAGCCAAGTCGTGAGGACCCGACCGAGCGTCAGCGAGGGAGGCCCGGAGCGACGGTTCGGCTCAGCTGCCAGAAGGATCGGCGGCTGAGCCCAGCCCTCGGGGGCTCACGGCCGTGAGCGGCTTGCGCCCCCGAGTACCCCCGAACCGCCCGTTCTGCTGAGCTTCGCTGTGCCTCCGGAACGCGGCATCAGCGCTTCTGGGTGCCCTTGCCGCCGTTGACCCGGTAGACGTCGAAGACCCCGTCGATCTTGCGCACGGCCTTGATCACGTGCTCGAGGTGGGCGGGGTCGCCCATCTCGAAGGTGAACCGGGACAGGGCGACCCGGTCGCGTGAGGTCTGCACCGACGCGGACAGGATGTTGACGTGCTGGTCGGACAGCACGCGGGTCACGTCGCTGAGCAACCGGCTGCGGTCGAGCGCCTCGACCTGCAGCTGCACGAGGAAGACGCTGGCCGACGAGGGCGCCCACTCGACGTCGATGAGCCGCTCCGGGTTCGCGGTGAGCGAGCTCGCGTTCGTGCAGTCGACCCGGTGGACCGAGACGCCGTTGCCCCGGGTGACGAAGCCCAGGATCGGGTCTCCGGGCACCGGAGTGCAGCACTTGGCGAGCTTGACCCACACGTCGGCCGTGCCGACGACGACGACTCCGGGATCGCCGCTGCGCCGGCGGCTCGCCGCCCGGGTCGGCACCGTGGCCTCGGCCAGGTCCTCGGTGGCACCGTCGACGCCGCCCATCGACTCGACGACCTTGTGCACGACGTGCTGGGCGGAGACGTGTCCCTCCCCCACGGCCGCATAGAGCGCGTCGATGTCTTGGTAGCGCAGCTCGTTGGCGACCGCGGTCATCGTCTCGTGGCTCATGATCCGCTGCAGCGGGAGGTTCTGCTTGCGCAGCGTCTTGGCGATGCTTTCCTTGCCCGCCTCGATCGACTCCTCGCGGCGCTCCTTGGAGAACCACTGCTTGATCTTGTTGCGGGCGCGGGGACTCTTGACGAAGCCCAGCCAGTCGCGGCTCGGCCCGGCTCCGTCGGCCTTCGAGGTGAGCACCTCGACGACGTCGCCGTTCTCGAGCGTGGACTCGAGCGGGACGAGTCGGCCGTTGACGCGGGCGCCGATGCAGTGGTGGCCGACCTCGGTGTGCACGGCGTAGGCGAAGTCGACGGGCGTCGCACCCATGGGCAGGGCGACGACCGAGCCCTTCGGCGTGAAGACGTAGACCTCGCTCGCGCCCATCTCGAAGCGGAGCGAGTCGAGGAACTCGCCGGGGTCCTCCGTCTCGCGCTGCCAGTCGAGCAGCTGGCGCAGCCAGGCCATGTCGTTCTGCGGCGCGGCCTCGGTGCCCTTGCCGCCCACTGCCTGGTCCTTGTACTTCCAGTGGGCCGCGACGCCGTACTCGGCGCGGCGGTGCATCGTGTGCGTCCGGATCTGGATCTCGACCGGCTTGCCCTGTGGACCGATCACCGTGGTGTGCAGCGACTGGTACATGTTGAACTTCGGCATCGCGATGTAGTCCTTGAACCGGCCGGGGACCGGGTTCCACCGCGAGTGGAGCGCACCGAGTGCCGCGTAGCAGTCGCGCACCGTGTCGACGAGGACGCGGACCGCGATGAGGTCGTAGATGTCCTCGAAGTCGCGGCCGCGGACGATCATCTTCTGGTAGACCGAGTAGTAGTGCTTGGGGCGACCCGTGACCACAGCCTTGATCTTCGCGGCGTCGAGGTCCTCCTCGACCTGCTTGCGCACACCGGCGAGGTACTCCTCACGGGCGGGGGCCCGCTCGGCGACGAGCCGCACGATCTCGTCGTACACCTTCGGGTAGAGCGTGGCGAAGGAGAGGTCCTCGAGCTCCCACTTGATCGTGTTCATGCCCAGGCGGTGGGCGAGCGGCGCGTAGATCTCGAGGGTCTCGTTGGCCTTGCGCTTGGCGGACTCCTCCGAGACGTACCGCCACGTGCGGGCGTTGTGGAGCCGGTCGGCGAGCTTGATCACGAGGACGCGGATGTCGCGTGCCATGGCGATGACCATCTTGCGGACCGTCTCGGCCTGGGCGGCCTCCCCGTAGGTGACCTTGTCGAGCTTGGTCACCCCGTCGACCAGCATGGCGATCTCGTCCCCGAAGTCGCGGCGCAGCTCCTCGAGGCTGTAGCTGGTGTCCTCGACCGTGTCGTGCAGGAGGGCGGCGGCGAGCGTGGGCGGCGTCATGCCTAGCTCGGCGAGGATCGTCGTGACCGCGAGCGGATGGGTGATGTAGGCGTCACCGCTCTTGCGCAGCTGCCCCTGATGCGCTCGCTCGGCGATCGCGTAGGCCCGTTCGATGACGGACAGGTCGGCCTTCGGGTGGCTCTGCCGGACCGCCGTCATGAGCGGCTCGAGGACCGGGTTGCCGGACGGCCGGGCGGCGCCGAACCGGGCAAACCGGGCCCGCACCCGAGACGGGGTGCTCAGCTCGCTCCGGACCTCCTCGCTCATGCAACGAGTCTAGTTGGCCGGGACGAGCTCATACGGTCAGGATCGCGTGCACGGGACGCTCCCCGAGCTTGCCACGGCCCTGGAGGAAGCCGAGCTCGAGGACGACGTCGACACCGGCGACCACGGCGCCCGCGGTCTCGACGAGCTCACACGCCGCCGCCGCGGTGCCGCCGGTCGCCAGCACGTCGTCGATGACGAGAACGCGCTGCTCGGCCCGGAACGCGTCGGCATGCACCTCGATCTCGGCCGTGCCGTACTCGAGGGCGTACGAGCGGCTCAGCGTCACACCGGGCAGCTTGCCGCTCTTGCGGACCGGCACCATCCCGATGCCGAGGGAGTAGGCGACGGCAGCGCCGAGGATGAACCCCCGTGCCTCGATGCCGACGACGACGTCCACCGAGCCCGTATGGCGTGTGGCGATGTCGCGCACGACGGCGCCGAACGCCTCGCCGTCGGCGAGCAACGGCGTGAAGTCCTTGAACAGGACCCCGGGCTTGGGGAAGTCGGGGATGTCCCGTAGGCGGGACGCGACTACCTCGGCAACGGTGAGATCCGCGGCCGGCGTCACCGCTTGGACCTCGGGGAACGCTTCGGCTGGTTGCGCGGCCCACCCTGTGCGTACTTGTGCACCGCGCGCGGCTGGGCGTGCGTCGCGGCACCGGTGACGTCGGCGGGCACGCCAGCCGTCTCGACCGGTTCGCCGTTGAGAGTCCCCTCCACCTCGCTCTGGGCGATGGCCTCGTGACGGACCCCGTGTCGGGCGACGTACCGCTCGAGGTCGCGGACCTCCGGCTCGTTGCGCCGGAAGTCGACGAAGAGGGGCGTCGCGATGAAGATCGACGAGTAGGCGCCGGCTGTGATGCCGATGAAGAGGGCGAGGGCGAGGTCGAGCAGGGTGCCCGGCCCGAGGAGGGTGAACCCGACGACGAGAACCGCCGCGATCGGGAGCAGGGCGACCACCGTGGTGTTGATCGACCGCACGAGGGTCTGGTTGACGGCGAGGTTCGCCGCCTGGGCGTAGGTCATCCGTTTGGTCCGGAAGGCCTCGGCGGTGTTCTCGCGCACCTTGTCGAAGACCACGACGGTGTCGTAGAGCGAGTAGCCGAGGATCGTCAGGAAGCCGATCATCGACGACGGGGTGATCTCGAAGCCGAAGAGGGCGTAGATGCCGACCGTGACGACCAGGTCGTGCAGCAGCGCGATGGTGGCGGCCAGGGCCATCTTCCAGGTCCGGAAGTACACCGACATGACGAGGGTGACGAGGATGAGGAAGACGATGAGGGCACGCACCGCCTGCTGGCTGACCGACGCTCCCCAGCTGGGGCCGATCAGGGAGGCGCTGACCTGGTTTGCGGGGACCCCGAAGGCCCTGGCCAGGTCGGCCTTGGCTGCCTCGGTCTTGCCCTCGGCGGCCTCGGTCTGGACGCGGACGGTGTTGGAGCCGATGACGCTCGAGTTGACGTTGCCGGTGATGCCGGCCTCGCCGACCGCCGTCGACGCCTTCTGCTCGTAGTTCTGCGTCGAGGTGATGCCGGAGACGCGGAACTCCGTGCCGCCTCGGAACTCGATGCCGAAGTTGAGGCCGCGGAGGAACAGGCCACCGAGGGCGAGCAGGATGATGATCGCGGAGAAGGCGTACCACTGCTTCTGCCGCTTGATGAACGCGATCGACCGCTTGCCGGTGTAGAGGTCGTTGCCGATCTGGGCGAAGTTGATCATGCCTGGCCCCTTCCCTCGGCCGAGCCGAGTCTCGGGGCGGCCTCCGAGCGGGTGGCCGCGCGGGTCGCGGGTCGCGGTCCGGTGCCGAACTGGCCGGCGCCGCGGTAGCGGGGTGAGACCTTCGCGCCCAGCCGGACCGGGTCGAGGCCGGACCACCGGTGCCCGTTGCCGAAGAACTCGGTGCGGGCGAGCAGCTGGACCATCGGGTGGGTGAAGAGCATGACGACGAGCAGGTCGATGATCGTCGTGAGCCCGAGGGTGAAGGCGAAGCCGCGGACGTTGGCCGAGGCGAGCAGGTAGAGCACGACGGCTGCGATGAAGTTGACCGCGTCGGCGGCGATGATCGTGCGCTTCGCCCGCTTCCACCCCGTCTCGACGGCGGCAACGAGGGGCCGTCCCTCACGCACCTCGTCGCGGATGCGCTCGAAGTAGACGATGAAGCTGTCGGCGGTGACACCGATGGCGACGATGAGCCCGGTGACGCCGGCCATCGTGAGCCGGAAGCCGTGGGTGGTGCCGAGGACGGTGACGGACAGATAGGTGACGACCGCCGCGACGACGAGCGACAGGACCGTGACGAAGGCCAGCGCCCGGTACTGGAACAGCGAGTAGATGACGACGAGGATCAGGCCGATGAGGCCGGCGAGCAGGCCGAGGGCGAGCTGCTCCTGGCCCAGCTGTGGGGTGATGTCGTCCTGGGTCTGCAGCTTGAACGACAGCGGCAGGGCACCGAACTTCAGCTGCTGCGCGAGCTGCTTGGCCGAGTCGACGGTGAAGTTGCCGGTGATCGAGGCCTGCCCGTTCGTGATGACCGCCTGGGCACGCGGTGCCGTGATGACGGACTTGTCGAGCACCACGGCGAACTGGTCCCGCGGCGGCTGGGACTGGAGGGCGTAGAGGCGCTTCGTGACGTCGGCGAACTTCTTCGCGCCGGCCGAGTTGAAGGAGAGGCGCACCTCGACGACGGAGGTGGGCTGGCCGTTGGGGCCGGCCTGGAAGCCGCTGGAGGCGTCGGAGATCTCGCTGCCGTCGATCTCCACCGGGCCCAAGACGTACTTGGCGCGGTTGTCGTCGCTGCAGGTCGCCATGGGCAGCGCCGGGTCGTCGACGATCTTGTCGAGGGTGCCGGGCACCGAGCAGTCGAGGGCGACGAACTGCTTGGCCACCGTGGCGGCGGCCGCGTCAGCCTTCGCCTTGTCCCAGCCGAGCGCGACGAGCGACTGCGACGTCTGAGAGGCGAGCGTCTTCTCGTCCGGCGCACCGCTCGGCGCGGGCTGCTGGGCCGGCGCGGTGCTCGGAGAGGCACTGGGGGTCGCCGTGGCAGTAGGCGACGTCGTCGGGCTCGAGGTGGCGGCCTTGAGGGCCGAGGGCACCGGTGCGTTGGCGGCGGTCTTGGACGCCGTGGGGGTCGCCGACGGCGAGGTCGTTGCCTTGCCGCTGGCGGGAGCCGTCGCGGTGGGAGTGGGGGTGGGCGCGCTGGGCGCGGCAGCCGGGACGTTCCCCGACTCGACGAACACCGCGCGGAACCGCAGCTGCGAGGGCTTGCGGATCGCCTCGAGCTGCTCCGGGCTCGGGGTGCCCGGGATGGCGATGTCGATGTTGCGACCGCCGAGCGTCGAGATCTCCGCCTCCGAGACACCGTTGGCGTCGATGCGCTGGCGGATGATGTCGACGGCCTGGTTGATCTGTCCGGCCGTCACCGTCGCGTTGCCGGTGAGGACGGGTTCGAGGACGATCTCGGTGCCACCCTCGAGGTCGAGACCGAGGCGGGGGGTGTACTGGCCGCCACCCCACTGGGCGAGCCCCGCGACGATCGCGAGCAGCCCGATGATGATGGCGATGAGGGCGGTCAGCGACCTGGTCGCCGACCTCTTCTCGGAGCTACGCGCCATGCGCTGGCCTCACTGACCGGTGGTGTCGGCGGGTCCGGCCGCATCGGACCCGGTGGTGCCGGTGGGTCCGCTCGCGGTCACGTCGGACTGCTTCATCGCGATGGCGCGCCGGTCGATCTGGAGGGTGATGCCCTCGGCGACCTCGACCCACGCGCTCTGGTCGTCGAGGTGGCGGATCGTGCCGTAGATGCCCGCGGAGGTGATGATCTGCTCGCCGACCGAGAGGGACGAGCTGAAGTTGCGCATCGCCTTCTGCCGCTTGGAGGTCGTCCAGAACATCCACACGAGGAGCAGGATGGGCAGGGCGAGGATCAGCAGGGACGACATGCCGCCGCTCGACGCGGTCTGCGCCGGGGCGATCTGGACCAACGAGGTGACCTCGTTGCCGTAGTTCAGCATCAGCTCTCGTTCCTTCGGTTCTTGGTCCGGGCAGCGCGCGACACCTCACGGGCTGTGGGGACGTCGCGTCAACGACCGGACGCACCGCAAAGTGCCGCGCTGCGGCGCGGTGCCCGCAGGAGTCTATGGCGGCGGGCGCGATTTGTCAGACCCGGCGCGCGGACCGTCAGGTCTCGAACCGGCCGCCACCGGCCTCCTCGAGCGGCAGCGTGGCCGACCACAGGCCCTGGGCGTCGAGTGGGGCGGCGAGGCCCAGGTGGTCCCACGCCAGAGCCGAGGCGGCGCGGCCGCGGGGGGTGCGCACCATGAACCCCTCACGCACGAGGTAGGGCTCGGCGACCGTCTCGACGGTGTCGGGCTCCTCCCCCACCGCGACGGCGAGGGTCGACAGGCCGACCGGCCCGCCCCCGAACCGGCGGCACAGGGCCTCAAGCACGGCCCGGTCGAGGCGGTCGAGGCCGCGCGCGTCGACGTCGAACAGCTCGAGCGCGTGGGTCGCGGCCTGCTGGGTGACGCGGTCCTCCCCGTGCACCTGGGCCCAGTCCCGGACCCGTCGCAGCAGCCGGTTGGCGATGCGGGGCGTGCCCCGTGACCGGGACGCGATCTCGGCGATCCCCTCCTCGTCCGCCTCGAGGCCGAGGAGCCGGGCGGAGCGGTGCAGGATCGTCACGAGGTCGCTCGCCTCGTAGTAGTCGAGGTGCCCCGTGAAGCCGAATCGGTCGCGCAGCGGCGCGGGCAGCAGACCGGCGCGCGTGGTGGCGCCGACGACGGTGAACGGCGGCAGCTCGAGCGGGATCGCGGTGGCTCCCGGCCCCTTGCCGACGATGATGTCGACCCGGAAGTCCTCCATTGCGAGGTAAAGCATCTCCTCGGCCGACCGGGACATGCGGTGGATCTCGTCGAGGAAGAGCACCTCGCCCTCGGCCAGCGAGGACAGGATCGAGGCGAGGTCGCCGGCGTGCTGGATGGCAGGCCCGGAGGTGATGCGGATCGGCTGCTCCAGCTCGCTCGCGACGATCATCGCGAGGGTCGTCTTGCCCAGACCAGGGGGGCCGGAGAGCAGGACGTGGTCGGGCGGGGTGCCCCGGCGCTTGGCCGCCTCCAGGACGAGGCCCAGCTGGTCGCGCACCCGCACCTGCCCGGGGAAGTCGTCGAGGCGCTTGGGGCGCAGGGCCGCCTCGACCTGCCGCTCGTCGGCGTCGCTCGAGCCGTCGACGATGCGTGCCGTCGCCTCGAAGGACCCGTCCCACTCGGTGTCCGGGCCGCCCTGCTCCCAGCCGGCCGTCATCGGCCGAGCTCCTGGAGCGCTGCGCGCAGCAGGGCCGAGACCCCGGCGCCCTCGGCCGCCTCGGGCGCGACCTTGTCGAGCGCGGCGTCGGCCTGCTTGACGTTCCAGCCGAGCCCGACGAGGGCCTCGCGGACCTGGCCCCGCCAGAGCTCGTCGGAGCCCACCGGCTCTGCCGCAGTCTCGGTGCTCTCTCCCGGCACCACCCCGAGCTTGTCGCGCAGCTCGAGGACGAGCCGCTCGGCGCCCTTCCGGCCGATGCCGGGCACCTTGGTCAGGGCTGCCAGGTCCTCCCCCGCGATCGCGCGCCGGAGGGCGTCGGGCGAATGGACGGCGAGCATGGCGAGGGCCAGCCGGGGGCCGACGCCGGAGACGGTCTGGACCGTCTCGAAGAGCGTCTTCTCGTCGGCGCTGGCGAAGCCGTAGAGCGTGAGCGAGTCCTCGCGCACGACGAGCGTGGTGGCGAGGTCCGCGTCCTGTCCCGTCCGCATCGCCGCCGCCGTGGCAGGGGTGGTGTGGACGAGCATGCCCACACCACCGACGGCGAGGACCAGCGAGTCGAGGCCGACGGTGAGGACGGTGCCGGACAGTGAGGCGATCATGGGCGAGGGGCTCCGGGGTTGGGTCGGACGGTCGTGGCGCGGCTGCCGGCGGGGACCGCGCGGACGCTCCCCGACGCGGCGCGCCGTGGCACTCGTGAGGGTATGCCGCTTGGCCGGCCCCCATGGGCGGCAGCCGCCTCGGTCAGGCGCTGTTGCACGCTCCCCCGCCACACGTGGCAGATGGCGAGGGCCAGGGCGTCGGCCGCGTCGGCCGGACGCGGGGCGGTGGCAAGGCCGAGGAGGCGGGTCACCATGGCCGTGACCTGCGCCTTGTCGGCCCGCCCACTGCCGCTCACCGCGGCCTTGACCTCGGTGGGGGTGTGCATCGTGACGGGCAGGCCGCGGCGTTCGGCAAGGAGCATGACCACGCCGGTCACCTGTGCCGTGCCGACCACGGTCGAGACGTTGGTGTCGGCGAAGACGCGCTCGATGGCGATCGCCTCGGGCCGGTGGCGCTCGAACCACAGGCGCATCTCGTCCTCGATCGCGACGAGCCGCTTCGGCGTCGGGTCGCTGGACGGCGTGCGGATGACGCCGACCTCGACGAGGGAGAGCCGACGGCCCGGCACGCCGTCGACGACGCCGATCCCGCACCGCGTCAGTCCGGGGTCGACCGCGAGGACACGCACCCCGGCACCTCCACTCCACAGACCGACCTACCGAACAAGTGTTCGGCCCAACCGTATGTCGTGCGCCCCTGCGAATGCGGAAGGCACGCCGCGCGCGGCGTGCCTTCCCTCAGGAACCGAGCCCAGCGGCATACGCGTTGGCTCTACTCCTCGTCCTCGAGCTGGGCGATGACGTCGTCGGGGATGTCGCCGTTGGCGAACACGTTCTGGACGTCGTCGCTGTCCTCGAGGGCCTCGATGACCCGGATCATCTTCTTCGCGCCGTCGAGGTCGAGCGGCACCTGGAGGTTGGGCACCCAGGACGCCTCGGCCGAGTCGTAGTCGATGCCGGCCTGCTGCACCGCCTCCCGCACCGCGACGAAGTCGCTCGCCTCCGAGACGACCTCCCAGGTGTCACCGTTGTCGTTGACCTCCTCGGCGCCGGCGTCGAGGACGACCTCAAGGATGTCGTCCTCGGACTTGCCGTCCTTCGGCAGGATGACGACGCCCTTGCGGGTGAAGACGTAGGCGACCGAGCCCGGGTCCGCGAGCTGCCCCCCGTTGCGGGTGAGGGCGGTGCGCACCTCCGCGGCGGCCCGGTTGCGGTTGTCGGTGAGGCACTCGATGAGCAGCGCCACGCCGCCCGGGGCGTAGCCCTCGTACATGATCGTCTGGTAGTCGGCCGCGCCCGCCTCGGCACCCGAGCCACGCTTGACGGCCCGGTCGATGTTGTCGTTGGGGACCGACGACTTCTTCGCCTTCTGGATCGCGTCGTAGAGCGTGGGGTTACCCGCCGGGTCGCCGCCGCCCTGCTTGGCCGCGACCTCGATGTTCTTGATGAGCTTCGCGAAGAGCTTGCCGCGCTTGGCGTCCTTGGCAGCCTTCTGGTGCTTCGTGGTGGCCCATTTGGAGTGGCCGCTCATGCAGTGTCCTCACGCTCGCGAACTGACGATCTTGACGAACTCGGCGTGGATCCTCCGGTCGGCGCCCACCTCAGGGTGGAACGACGTGGCGAGGAGGCCTCCCTGCCGAACCGCCACGATCTTACCGGCGGCCGGTCCCTCCCCCACGCGCGCGAGCACCTCGACGTCCTCACCGACCTCCTCGACCCACGGGGCGCGGATGAAGACGGCGTGGACCGGCTCGTCGATCCCGGCGAAGTCGAGCTCGGTCTCGAAGGAGTCGACCTGGCGCCCGAAGGCGTTCCGCCGAACTGTCATGTCGAGGCCACCGAGCGTCTCCTGACCCGGGGCGCCGTCACTGATCCGGTCCGCCAGCATGATCATGCCGGCGCAGGACCCGTAGGCCGGCATCCCCTGCTCGATCCGTGCGCGCAAGGGCTCCCGCAGCTCGAACGTGCGCACCAGCTTGTCCATCACGGTCGACTCACCACCGGGGATGACCAGCCCGTCGACCTGCTCGACCTCCTCGGGGCGTCGGACAGCCACTGTCGCGACGCCCAGTTCGTGGAGCGCGGCGACGTGCTCTCGCACGTCACCCTGCACGGCAAGGATCCCGATGGTGACCGTCACAAACCCCAGATGGTATGCCGCTGGCCCGGAAGCCGTGAATCCGCCCGGACCTGCCCGGGAACGCCGGGACAGGACAGCGCCCTCGGCCGCGCGGGGGAACCGCGACCGAGCGGCTGCCGGACTCGTATGGTCGGGTGGCGTCACCAGACCCAGACGTCGTCCAGCCATACGGTGCTGCCCGCCGGAAGCGCCGCAGGGGATCTGGCCGTGACGACCATACGAGTCGCGCCGGCGGGCACGGTCACCGACCCGCTGATCTTGCTCACCGAGCCGCTGATCTTGCTCACCGCAGCGTCGATCTTGCTCACCGCGGAGTCGATCTTGCTCACCACGACGTCCACGGACGCGATCTTGCTGACGACCCTGCCCACCTGGTCGAGGAACGGCACCGAGACGCCGGGGGTGCCGTCGACGGTGGTCATCCCCAGGTCGTAGGTCTCGCCCGGCGCGACGCCGATCGGGTCCGAGGCCCAGCTGCCGCCGGTGAGGCCACCGGTGAGCCCGACGGCAGCCACGCCGTCCGTGGACTTCATGCCCGACCGGTCGTAGGCCGTCCCGCCGCCGGACGCCGTCCACCCGTCGGGGGCGGTGCCGGCGGCGGACGACTCGTAGGAGGCGTTCGTCACCTTGTTGCCTCGGACCGTGATGGTGCGCGTCAGCGTGTTGTCCGTCTCGACCGTCTCGGCGATGAGGTTCGCCGGGTCGACGATCGCCTTGATCGTCCGCTCACCGTTGATCCCTCGGGTGTCCCACACCTTCGTCACCACCGCGGTGGCGCCGGCGGCGAGGTCGACCGGAGCAGTGTTGCCAAGCGATGTCGTGCCGTCGAAGAGCTCCACGACGACTCCGGTCGCGTCGGCGGTGCCGGCGTTCTTGACGGTCACCGTGAGGTTGGTCTGCTTGCGCTCCGGCTGGGCCGCCTCGATGGCGGTGGGCTGGAGGTTGGGCTTTGCGGCGGGCCGGCCATCGCCCTGCGGGTGGACGTTGAAGTAGAACACCTGACCCGCCTCGAGGAGCCTCGGGTCGGACGTGTTGGCCGCGGTCTGCGGCACCCCCCGGGCGGCGAGGGCCGCGTTGCGCGCGGCGTACTCCGCGTGCAGGTAGTCCCCCTTGCGGAAGAGCTCGCCGGCCTGGCTCCGCCACTGCTTCATCCGGTTGAAGTCGGAGCCCCACTTGGCGGACGGAGCCGTCCGGCCGGCCGTTGCCTCCTCGACGAGACGCCGGGTCAGCGACTCCTGCGCACCGATGAGGTACTCAGCCGTGTGGCCGCGCTGCAGGTTGTCCTGGTCCTCGACCTCATAGGGGCGGTAGGACATGGCGTACGTGGTCGGAGCGGCGGAGATGTCGTACATCCAGCCGAGCCCGTTCCAGTAGCACTCCCACTGGCCGGCCTGCGGGTGGCCCGCCGGGCAGCGGTCGACGCCGTAGGAGCCGTCGTGCGGGTGGGACAGACCGAGGTTGTGTGCAGCCTCATGCTCGATGGTGTAGCTGAAGCCACCGCCGCTGTCCTGCGTCGGCAGGGACGTGCTGGTCACGGACCGCTTCGAGCCGGGTGCGTCACCGGGCTGGACGCCCGGATAGTGCGAGGCACTCGACTTGAACCGGTCGTTGACGTTGTTCATGACGCCCCACGCCTCGCCGTCGTTAGTGCCGACCGCGATGCCCCCGACGATGGCCGGCAGGGCCCAGGTGAGCGCCTTCTCGAAGACCACGTTGATCGCCGGGATCGTGTTCACGCCCTCGACGTGGTCCGCGATGCCGTCCGGGTGCGCGTCGATGAAGTCTCGGAAGGACTCATGCGAGACCGCGCCGTCGTAGCCCGCCCCGAGGCCGCTGCCGGCCGCCTTGGCCTTCTCCAGGGCCTCCTGGACTGCAGTGAGGTCAACGGTCTTGTCGCCGTAGGTGACAACGCTGTGCGTGCCGTCGTAGAGAGGCTCGGGGGCGAGCTTGGCGCCGTCCTTGGTCTCGACGTGCGTGGCCGGGGCCGGCAGGTCGGCGTACTTCGGGGACGTGTCGAGCACCTTGCCGGTGGGCTGGTTGTTCGTCGGGTCGTAGAGCGGGATCGTCTCGCCCTTGCGGCCCACCCACCGCGCGTACGGCGTTGCCGAGGACAGCCACCGCAAGGTGTCGTCCTGCCTCGTCCCCCCGGCGACGCTGCCGATCTTGTACAACTTGTCCATGTCGGTCCACCACGTGCCGTACCACGGAGCGTTGGTGAGCTGGCCCTGTACCCACTGCGGGCGCGAGTAGAAGTCGGTCCAGTTCGACACCGCCAGCCAGTACGTGTCCCCCCGCGGGATCGGTCGGTAGAGGTACCCCGCGGTCGAGCGGAAGAACAGGCCGTAGGCGATGTCGCGCGCGAGGCGCGGCATCATCCGGCATGGGGTGTTGTTGTTGTACGGCAGGCTCAGGCCGGCGATCGGAGTGCCGTCGGTCTTGCAGCTGTCGCCTTGCTGCTGCCACAGCGGGTCGGCTGCGTACTGCCATACCGGCGGGTCGCCGTGCGGGTAGTCGCTCGACATGCCGAGGCCCTTGCCGGCCCAGGTCGCGGACTCGTAGTCGTTCGGTGCCGCGCCGAGGTCGACGAAGTGGAACCGGTAGCGGCCGCCCCACGTACGGGCGAAGTCGACGCCATCCCAGTCACCGGTGTCAGGGTCGGTGATGCGCCAGGACCCTCCGGCCCCGACTGCCTTGGGGACGATCGCGCCGTTGATCACCTTGTCCGTGCCGTACGTGTGGTACGCGTTCGGGCGGAAGTAGTCCTTGGCGTAGTCAGGGGTGAAGGTGTCGAGGAAGAAGAACGACGCGCCCTGGCTCGGGCCCTGCGGCATCCGGTCGAGGTCGAGCCCCTTCTTGTCGTAGTAGGGGTCGTGGTAGGCACCCGCGTCGGGATTGATGACCGACGGGTCGGCACAGGCACCGGTCTCGACGTTCGTGAACGCGCACTGCCACTTGGCGTCGTACCGCGAGCTGAACATCCAGTCCTCGACCGCGTAGGCGTCGACGAGGTCCGTTTTCGTCGGGTCGGTGACCTTGTAGGAGAGGTCGCCGCCCTTGGCGACGACTCGGAAGTTGCCGAACGCAGCGTCGTACTTGACCTGGTTCGCGGTTCGCGTGCTCGTCGCCCCGCCGTGGTAGGACTGGCCCCGCGCCGTCGCGTCCTTGGCCACCTGGAAGAGCGCCTTCGCGTAGGCGTCGGACGCCGCGAGGATGTTGATCTCGTAGTTGAAGCGGATCCCCTCGAAGTAGGGATCGCCCGAGACGTGGTCCTTGTTCCAGTTGAGCAGCCCCGCGCCGACCCCCGTCAGCTCGCCGCTCGCCGTCGTCTTGGTGGCGACCGTCGGCTTGTAGTGGTCTGGCGTCCAGGCCTTGAGCTCCGCGACCTCGGCCGCGCTGGGCCTGCGACCGACGAAGACCACATTGAGCGGGTAGTCGACCACGAGCTCGTCCTCGACGGCCTTGCGGGTCTCTGGGTACTTCATGCCGGTCGGGACCGTCGTGCTCGTCAGGGTGGCCGTGCCCGTGTAGTTCGACGTGACGCTCGTGTACGGCACGACCTTGATGGTGTAGGCACCGGGTGCGAGGGCACCGAGGTCGACCGCCTCGCGAGTCGTTCCACCCGAGGCGCTCTGCCCGATCTTGCGGCCCGTGGAGTCAGTCACGTACAGGTCGTAGTCATCCGCGGTCGAGCTCCAGGAGATCTCAACCTTGACCGTGCCGGAGTGGCCCTGCCAGTAGTCCTGTGGGATCGACAGATCGACCGTATGCGTGTCGCACGTCGTGGAGGTGCAGCTCTCAGGTGCGAGGACAGCACCGCTGTAGGGTCCGCCCGTCCACTGCACGGTGCTCGTCTCGCCGCTGGCCGGCGGTGACAGGGTCGACGCGGCAGGACTGGACGCTCCCGCGCCGCCTGCGAGGACAATCGTGCCGAGCACCGTCGCCAATGACGATGCAGCGACGGCACGGGGTGTGATGGAACGCATTGGGATCCTCCAGTCGGTCCATGCGCGGGTGAGCGCGTCCGACCCAAGCAAACGACGTGTTGCCATTCCGTGGAATCTGCAAGAACTGCCTATATCTTCGTCACGTGACGACATCCCTCACCCGGTCCAGCGGTCATGCCGTCACGATCCGGGCGCGCAGGCGGGTCTCGTCGCAGTCGGCGCTGGCGTCGTTCGCGAGTGTCGTCTCCCCCGGCCTGCGCCCCATCCTGCGCGAGGCCGAGGCGCTGGGACTGCGGGGCGAGACCCGCACGGCTCTGGACCTCCTCGTGTCCGCCGCCGCCCTGCCTGCAGGCGCGCCGGATGACGACCGGGTGGCCATCGGCGAGCTGGCCGTCGTCGTCTGCGCCTGGGGCACCGAGCTGCTGGAGGCCCACCCTTTCCTCGAGCGGCTGGCCGAAGAGGTCCAGTCTCCCGGCGCCAGAGGGGCTCTCCTGTTCACCCGCGGCCGGGCCGGCACCGCCGCCGAGACGCCCGAGATCCTCAGCCGTGCCTTGGCGGAGTTCCGGATCGCCGGCGACCTACGCGGTCAGGCGGTCACCCTCGGCGAGCTCTGCTGGCCCCGGGAGGACGGGCTCAGCGGTGACTACCGGATCAACGTGGGCCGTCAGGGGCTGGCTCTTGCCCGCCGCACCCGTGACCCTTGGGCGATCGCCTTCTGTGCGGGCCGCCTCGCCGGATGCGAGACCTACCTCGACCGCCCGGGAGCGCTGGACCACTGGCGCGAGGCGTCAGAGGTGCTGCCGTCCAGCCCCGATGCCGTCACGGCCGAGATCGCGAGCCTCAACCAGTTCAACTGGGCCCATACCGCCTATGGTCACGGCGACTACGCACTGGCCCGGCGGGTCGCCGCGGAGGGCAAGCTGCTGGCGCACGGGGCGACCTGGGCTCGCAAGTTCGCCGCCGTGGAGGCCCTGGTGCACTGGCGTACGGGCGACCTCGACGCCGCCCAGGTCGCGGCCCGTGCGGCGCGGCAGGGCCGCCCCCAGATGGCCACGGGCATGGCCGGGATCGCCTTGGGAGCGGTCGCCCTCGAGCGCGAAGGCCGGCCCGACCCGAAGGTCATCGACGACACCCTGGGTCACATCGAGTTCGACGAGCAGATGCTCTGGCTCGCGCAGTCCGTGCGAGCGTCCCTACGTGTGGCGAGGCAGGAGCCGGCGCCGCTGCGTGAGGTGCCGCAGGCGCTCCAGTCCGCCGCACGTATGCAGGTGCGGTTCGGGTGGGAGGATCTCCTGCTGACGATGGCCCTGACCGACGTCGAGGCGGCTCGGCCATGGCTGTCGACGATGGGTCCACTCTGGCCGCAGAACCCTCGGGGCGCCGCGGTCCGCAGCGCGGTGGACGGCCTCGTGTCGGGTCAGGACGGCTACGAGCTGGTGCTGGCGGCGGCCGACCGCTTCGCTGCCCTGCACGAACCCCTGACGGCCGGACAGCTGTTCCACGCCGCGGCCCGCGTGGCCCCCGACACGACGACGGGCAACCACCTCCGGTGGCGCGCGATCGACCTCTTCCAGCGGCATGGTGCCGAGCGATCGCTCGCCGCCGTGCTGCGCGACCGGAGCCTGCATCGGGGGCAGCGGCTGCCCGCGGTGCCGGCGAGTCAGCGCCTCGTGTCGACGGCCGGCCTCACGGCTCGAGAGCGAGAGGTGGCCACCCTCGCCGCCAAGGGCTACACGGCGCAGGAGATCGCCGACCAGCTCCACATCTCCATCGGCACAGCGCGCAACCACATCCTGAAGGTCCGTGACAAGTTCGGCGGGGTGCCCAAGCGCAAGCTGGCCCAGCTCCTTGCCGACGGCGCCTGAGCCAGAGCCGTTCTGTCACGTCCGCCCTGGCGCCAGTGGCCGTAAGAGGTCCCCCAGGGTCAGCGGTGGTCACTTGTGGCTGCGTGCCTTCGTCGTGTGAGGCGATACGTTCTCGGTATGCCCCTAGAGCCCCATGACAGCCCGGTGTCCGATGACCTGGTTGGTTCCGAGCCACTCGATGGCCTGGTGGCCCGCGCCCGGGAGCTTGACGCCCGCGGGCAGCTGCGCGAGACGCGCTCACGGTTCCGACTGCCCGACGGGGTGGTCTACCTGGACGGGAACTCCCTTGGGGCGCTGCCGGACTCGGTCCCGGCAGCGGTCGACGAGGTGTTGACGCGGGAGTGGGGTGAGCGGCTCATCCGTTCATGGAACGAGGCCGACTGGTGGAACGCCCCGCTACGGGTCGGCGACCAGGTGGGACGCCTGCTCGGGGCGGCCGCCGGCCAGGTCGTGGTGACCGACTCGACCTCCGTCAACCTCTTCAAGCTGATGGTCGGGGCTGCGCGCCTGCGCCCCGGCCGCACCTTCATGCTCACCGACCCGGAATCCTTTCCGACCGACCTCTACCTGGCGCACTCGGCCGCACGCCTGTCCGGCCTCCAGATCCACCGCGTCTCACCCGGCGACGCGCCCGCCGCGATCGCGGAGGCCGGCGACCGGCTGGCCCTCGCGGCCTACTCGCACGTCGACTACCGCACCGGGGAGCGCTGGGACCTGCCGGGCATCACGGCGGCGGCACACCGCGTGGGGGCGCTGGCCTGCTGGGACCTGTGCCACTCGGCAGGTGCCATGGCGGTCGACCTCGACGCCGCCGAGGTGGACCTCGCGGTCGGGTGCGGTTACAAGTACCTCAACGGCGGCCCGGGCGCCCCCGCGTTCGCCTACGTCGCGGAGCGCCATCAGGCCGTCTTCGACCAGCCGCTGCCGGGCTGGACTGGTCACGCGCGGCCGTTCGCCATGACGCCGGGGTACGTGCCCGCCCCGGGCATCGCCCGGCTCCGCAGCGGCACCCCGCCGCTGTTGTCCCTGCTGGCCCTCGAGGCGGCGCTCGGTGCCTTCGACGGGGTCTCCCCCGACGCCCTCCGGCGCCAGTCCCTGTCGCTCACGACGCTGTTCATCGAGGCGGTCGACGCGCTCGAGGAGAGCCTCGAGGTCGTCACGCCCCGCGACCCGGACCGCCGGGGCTCGCAGGTCTCGCTTCGCCACCCCGACGCGTTCGCCGTCGTCCAGGCCCTCATCGCCCGGGGCGTGATCGGCGACTTCAGGGAGCCGGACATCATCCGGCTCGGCTTCGCCCCGCTCTACGTCACGCACGTCGACGTCGTCGAGGCCGCTCGGCACCTCGGCGAGGTGCTCGAGGGTGGCGAGTTCCGCCGGCGTGAGTTCTCCCAGCGGGGCGCCGTCACCTGAGCCGCTCGCGGCGTCAGTGACGAGAGGGTATGCCGCTGAGCGGAGGCCCGCTCAGCGGCATACGGGGTGCGGGGTGGGCTCAGCCGACGCGGACGGTCACCAGCCGCGCTCGGCCAGCCGGTGCGGCTGCGGGATCTCGTCGACGTTGATCCCGACCATCGCCTCGCCGAGGCCACGGGAGACCTTGGCGATGACGTCGGGGTCGTCGTAGAAGGTCGTCGCCTTGACGATCGCCTCGGCGCGCTGGGCCGGGTTGCCCGACTTGAAGATGCCCGAGCCGACGAAGACGCCCTCGGCGCCGAGCTGCATCATCATCGCGGCGTCCGCCGGGGTCGCGATGCCGCCGGCCGTGAAGAGGACCACTGGCAGCTTGCCCTCGCGGGCCACCTCGACGACGAGGTCGTACGGCGCCTGCAGCTCCTTTGCGGCGACGTAGAGCTCGTCCTCGGGGAGGTTCTGCAGGCGCCGGATCTCGGCGCGGATCTGGCGCATGTGCGTCGTCGCGTTGGAGACGTCGCCCGTGCCGGCCTCGCCCTTGGACCGGATCATGGCCGCGCCCTCGGTGATCCGGCGCAGGGCCTCGCCCAGGTTCGTCGCCCCGCAGACGAAGGGGACGGTGAAGGCCCACTTGTCGATGTGGTTGCTGTAGTCCGCCGGGGTGAGCACCTCGGACTCGTCGATGTAGTCGACGCCGAGGGCCTGCAGGACCTGCGCCTCGACGAAGTGCCCGATGCGGGCCTTTGCCATGACCGGGATCGAGACGGCACTGATGATGCCGTCGATCATGTCGGGGTCGCTCATCCGGGAGACGCCGCCCTGGGCGCGGATGTCGGCGGGGACCCGCTCGAGCGCCATGACCGCGACGGCGCCGGCGTCCTCGGCGATCTTCGCCTGGTCGGGGGTGACGACGTCCATGATGACGCCGCCCTTGAGCATCTCGGCCATGCCGCGCTTGACGCGGGTGGTGCCGGTGCCCGTCTCGGACGCGGGCGTCCTGCCCGTCGTGCCACTGGTGCTCACGGTCTCCTGCTTTCTCGATGAGAAGTTCGTCTGGCAACGCAGAAAAGGGTACGACCGCAACCTGCGAGCCTGCGTCCCGCGTCCACCGTCGGGCTCTTCAGTGCTCCAGTCCGGGCGGGACCTCGTCGTTGAACTCGACCGTGACGGGCATCGGGGTGTGCCCGGCGAGGTGGAACAGCCGCACGACGAGCTGGCGGCGGACCCTCCGGACGTCGGTCACCGCGTCGTTGTGGAACCGCCGCGCGAGCTGGACGCGGGTGCACGCCGACGAGAGCCGATCGAGGTAGTCCTCCCCCAGCGGCCCCGACTCGCGCAGGTGGCCGACGAGGTCGGGCGTGAGGGCGACCCCCAGCGCCTCGGTGAGGTCGCTCTCGACCGCCTCGCGGATCTCGCCGTCCTCGTCAGGGGTCTCGAGCGACTGGGCGGCCGCGCCGGCGAGGATGAGGGCGGTCGCCCCGTCGACGAGCCCGCTGTTGGCCAGCTCCACCGAGGCCTCCGCCCGGCGGACGAGCTGGGCGTCGAGGGCCGCCACGGTCCCGGTGAGCCGGACGTGGAGCCGGTCGAGCCGGGCGGCCGAGTAGGTGAGGTACCACGCGACCATGACCAGGACGAAGAGCGTGGCGAAGACCCAGGTGAGCGTCTCGGTCATCGGCCCAGGCCTCCGCGCAGGAACCGGCTCCAGCGGCTCGCGGGCTGCGCGAGGGCCGCGCTCCGTCCCTCGATGACGGTCTCGTAGACGGCCATGATCTTCCCTGCCACGACGGACCAGTCGAACTGCCGGGCCCGCTGGCGCCCCGCCTCGGCGAGCACGGCACGGCGCTCGGGGTCGCGGAGCAGGGTGAGGAGCGCGTGCGCGAGGTGCGCCGGCTCCTCGTTGCGGAACAGCTCCCCGCTGCGTCCTCCGTCGAGGACGCGGGAGAAGGCGGCGAGGTCGCTCGCGAGCACGCACGACCCGGCGGACATGGCCTCGATGAGGATGATGCCGAAGCTCTCACCGCCGGTGTTCGGGGCGACATAGACGTCGACGGAGGCGAGCAGCGAGGCCTTGTCCTCGTCAGAGACCGCCCCGAGGAACTCGCAGGCCTGCGCCACCTCGGGCGGCATCCCCGCGGTCACCTGCTCGATGTCTCCCGGACCGGCGACGAGGACACGCAGGCCCGGGATCACCCTCAGCACCTCGGGGAGCGCTGCGGCGAGGACGGGCAGGCCCTTGCGGGGTTCCGCCATCCGGCCGAGGAAGGCGATCGTGGGTCGCTCGGGGGTGCCGAGCCACTCCCGCCGCCTGGGGGCGCGCGCGAACCGGTCGACGTAGACGCCGTTCGGGATGACGACCGCGTCGCCTCCCAGGTGCGTCGTGACCGTGCGGCGCGCGTCCTCGCTGACCGCGATCCGACCGGCGATCTTCTCCAGGCTGGGGCGCACGAGCGGGTAGGCCGTCTGCATCGTGCGGGAGCGGACCATCGAGGTGTGGAAGGTGGCCACGATGGGCCCGTCCGCCGCGAGCAGGGCGAGGACGCTGACGCTGGGCGTGACCGGCTCGTGCAGGTGCAGGACGTCGAACTCGCCGTGGTCGAGCCAACGGCTGACCTTGCTCGCCGTGACCGGGCCGAAGTTGAGCCGGGCCACCGAGCCGTTGTAGCGCACGGGGGTCGCGCGCCCCGCCGAGACCACGTAGTCCGGTAGCTGGGTGTCGCTGTCGGCGGGCGCCAGGACCGAGACGTCGTGGCCGTCGCCGATGAAGTACTCGGCCAGGTCTCGCACATGGAACTGCACCCCGCCGGGCACGTCGAACGAGTAGGGACAGACGATGCCGATCCTCATGCCGCAGCCCTCACGTCGCGGCTCGTCCGGCCGGGGCGCGCAGCGGGTCGAGGTCCTCGACGAACACCCGCTGGAGCATGTGCCAGCTGCTCGTGTGCGTCCGGATCGTCTCGGCCAGGTGGTCGGCGCACTGCTGGACGAGGTCCTGGGCGAGCTCGGCGGTGCTGCCGGAGACACGAGGCGTGAGGCGCGGGCCCACCTCGACCACCGTGCGGTAGCCGCCCAGCCCCTCGCCCGGGGCCGCCCGCTCGTAGTGGACGCGAGCGGCATACAGGGGCGCGCCGGTCATGAGCGAGAGGAGGGCCGGCCCCTTCGCCATCCGGGCGCGGTGGCCGAGCAGGTCGACCTCGACGCCATTCGCGGTCAGGTCGCGGTCGCTCGCGAGGGCGATGAGCCGGCCCCCCTTCTTCGCTGTGCGCAGCAGCTCGTGGAAGGGGTTCCCGCCGCCCGCGAGCGGGATGATGTCCATCTGGATGCTGTTGCGGAAGGCGACGAAGTCCTGGAAGACCTCCTCCGGCTCCAGCCGCTCAGCGACGGTCGTCACGGGGGCGAGGTTGCGGGCCGACCAGGCGGCTGCCATGTCGAAGTTGCCGAGGTGCCCGACGAAGGCGATGGCCGAGCCGCCGGCCCGGCATGTCTCGCGCAGCTCCTCGAAGCCCGTGACCGTCGCCGCCCGGTCGATCTGCTCGGGGCGCAGCGACGGCAGCCGGAAGGCCTCGCAGTAGTAGCGCATGTAGGAGCGCATCCCGTCGTGCACGAGCTCGTCGAGCTCGGCCGGCGGGAGCTCCGGACGGACTCTCGCGTAGTTGCTCCGGAGTCGCTCGATCCCCTTGCCGCCGCGCAGGACCGCCACGTCGGCGATCCGGTCGAACAGGCCGTATGCCGCCCGCTCGGGCATCGTACGAACCGCCGACCAGCCGAGGCGGAACCCCAGCACGCTCAGCGAGCCGGCGACCCGACGCGGTTCGGCCGTTCGCCTCACCGCGAGACCTCCCCGGCCGCCAGGGCCTGGCGGCGGACGGTCAGCATGCGCTGGATGACCGTGACGAGGCTCGCGACGGCGAGCAGGCCGAGGACCACGCCGAGCAGGACCGGGACGTTGAAGACGTCGGCGAAGAAGGCGGCGACGAGGACCGCGACGAGGCGGTCGGCCCGCTCGGCGATGCCGACGTTGGCGGTGAAGTCCAGCCCCTCAGCCCGTGCCTTGGCGTAGGAGACGACACTGCCCAGGATGAGGCAGGCGAGGGCGAGGGCCGCCATGACAGAGCTCTCTCCGGACTGGCTGAAGTAGAGGACGAGCCCGCCGAAGACCGCGGCGTCCCCAACCCGGTCGAGCGTCGAGTCGAGGTAGGCGCCCCACTTGCTCGACCGTCCGGACGCCCGGGCCATGATCCCGTCGACCGTGTCGGAGAAGACGAAGGCGGTGATGACGAGCACGCCGATCCAGAGCTGACCGCGCGGGAAGAAGACGAGGGCGCCCGCACAGACGCCCAGCGTGCCGACGATCGTGACGACGTCCGGGCTGACGCCCAGCCGGAGGAGGACGTGCGCGATCGGGCTGAGCAACTTGGTGAAGGTTGCCCGCAGGAGACGGTTGAGCATGGTGTCGTCAGCCTACTGACCGGCGCTGGGCCAGTTGGCGACGATCTGCTCACGCGTGTCCTCGAGGAGCACGGGCAGGGCCTTCGTCTGGCCGACGATCGGCAGGAAGTTCATGTCACCGGCCCAGCGCGGGACGACGTGCTGGTGCAGGTGGGCGGCGACCCCCGCACCGGCGACGGCACCCTGGTTCATCCCGATGTTGAAGCCGTGCGGCTCTGACGCGGCCTGCAGCGCTCGGATCGCCTGCTTGGTCAGCCGGGTGAACTCCGCCGTCTCCTCCTCGGTGAGGTCGACGTAGAGGGAGGTGTGCCGGTAGGGACAGACGAGGACGTGCCCGGGGTTGTAGGGGAAGAGGTTCATGACGACATAGCAGTGCTCGCCACGGTGGACGATCAGCCCCTCGGCGTCGTCCTTGTCGGGAGCCGTGCAGAACGGGCAGCCCTTGCCGGCCTCGTCGGTGGGCTTCTCCCCCGCGATATAGGCCATCCGGTGCGGGGTCCACAGGCGCTCGAAGCCGTCGTCGACGTGGACGAGGTCGTCGACGTCCTCGATGCGCACCGAGGTCGATGCCTCCCCGTTCTCGTCGGTCATGCCCGCGATCCTATGGGGTGCTCCGCTCCCGCCGGGCAGCGTGTCGATTCGGCGATCGGTGGGTAGGCCGTGTCTAATGGTCGGGGCCCTGCGATGTGTGAGATCGCAGGGCCCTCGACTTGACGTGCCGCACGAGTGCCGGTGTCGGCCTGCTCGCCTCCCAGCTGGGCAACGTCATCATGTCGTCGGTCCCTCCCACACGGACCAATGAGGCGGGCGGACTGCAGGGCACCGCGCAGAACCTGGGCGCCTCGCTCGCCCCGCCTTGCTCGGGGCGGTCCTCCTGGCCGTCATGGTCAACGGGTTCACCGGCCGCGTCTCCGAGAACCCGGCCATCCCCGCCAGCGTTGCGAGCACCATCGCCACCCAGACCCGGGCCAAGGGCCTCGAGGTCGTGTCGGTGCAGCAGGCGCAGGGCCTGGGCGTCCAGGCCGGTCTGCCGGCCGACCAGGCCTCGGCGGTGGCGGATGACTACGGCGAGGCTCAGTTGCAGGGCCTGCGGTATGCCCTCTTCGCCGGGGCGATTCTCGCCGTGCTGGCCTTCTGGTTCACCCGGCACCTCCCGGACACCCCGCTCGCGCCTGAACCGTCACGTCGGCGGACCCGGCCCGAGGAGGTCCGCGGCGCCGCGCCCCGCTCGGCTGAGCAGCATACGAGGTGAACCGGTATGCCGTTCAGCGGAGCGCACCGCCCCGGCGCTGCGACCTCTTCGCCGCCGGGCACATGCGTCATCCTCACTCCGTCCTGAGCTCGTCCCGCCGGTCATCGCCCATCGCGGCGAGGATCCGAACGACGTCGTCGTCGCTCGTCGGCTCGAAGTCGTCATAGGAGCCGCCGACGGCGCGGAAGCTCCATGGCTGCTCGAGGCAGACGACCTCGTCGGCCTCCGGCATGCGGTCCTCGAGGCCGGGCGGTCCGACCGGGACGGCGACGACGACACTGGCGGCACCGAGCTCTCGGGCGACCAGGGAGGCGACCCGGGCCGTCGCACCGGTTGCGATGCCGTCGTCGACGATGACCCCCGTGCGCCCGGTGAGGTCCACCCGGGACCGGCCGTGGCGCAGGCGGGCGACCCGGTCCTCGAGAACGGCCCGCTCGCGCCTCTCGACCTCGTCGAGCCGGGCCAGGTCGACGTGGGCGGCCCGCATGATCCTCTCGTCGACGACCCGCACCCCTCCCTCCCCGATGGCGCCCATGGCCAGTTCGGGCTGGCTCGGTACGCCGAGCTTTCGCACGACGATGACATCGAGCGGCGCGCCCAGCCGGCGTGCCACCTCGGCCGCGACGGGCACACCACCCCGCGGCAGGCCCAGGACGACGGGCGTCTGCAGCGACATGCCGGCGAGCGACTCCCCGAGCCTGCGGCCGGCGTCGCGCCGGTCCCGGTATACGTACACGGGGCACCTCCTGCTCCCGTCCGGCACGCGTTCCCGTTTTCGTTACCCGATCCTGCCGGGTTGGCTGCGGGGTGGCCAGGGCGCCGCCCGCCGGAGGGCCGGAGGAAGCAGACGGCCCTGCGGGTGTGAGAGCCGCAGGGCCGATGCCGAGAAGGTGAAGGCCCGGGAAGTATGAGTTCCCGGGCCTTCTGTTCCTCATTCACTAGAGTGAGCGAGGAATCCGATCCGCCGAAGCGTTTCGGTAGTTCCGATTGAACCCCTCCTGGGGGCCTCGCGCAAGGGCTTTGGCCAAAGTCGTTCCCGGGCGGTCGGTCAGACCTGGGCGCGCGACTCGATCGCTTGCAGGATCTCGGCGATCGCGTCGTCAACGGGCACCCCGTTCTTCTGCGAGCCGTCCCGGAACCGGAACGAGACGGCACCCGCGCTGCGGTCGTCCTCACCGGCGATGAGGACGTAGGGCACCTTCGACTTCGAGGCGTTGCGAATCTTCTTCGGGAACCGGTCGTCGCTGGCGTCGAGCTCGACGCGCACCCCCTTGCGCCGCAGCTGGTCGAGCACCCCGTTCAGGTGGTCGGCGTACTCGTCGGCGACCGGGACCCCGAGCACCTGCACGGGCGAGAGCCAGACCGGGAAGGCGCCCGCGTAGTGCTCGACGAGCACACCGAGGAAGCGCTCGATGGAGCCGAACTTGGCCGAGTGGATCATGACGGGCTCCTGCCGTGACCCGTCCGGCGCCTGGTACTCGAGGCCGAACCGCTCCGGCTGGTTGAAGTCGTACTGGATCGTCGACATCTGCCAGGTCCGGCCGATCGCGTCACGAGCCTGTACCGAGATCTTCGGGCCGTAGTAGGCGGCGCCGCCCGGGTCGGGGACGAGCTCGAGCCCCGTCTCGGTCGCGACCTGTTCGAGGACGCGGGTGGCCTCCTCCCACTGCTCGTCCGAGCCGATGAACTTGTCCTTCTTGTCCCCCTCGGTGTCACGGGTCGACAGCTCGAGGTAGAAGTCGTTCAGACCGAAGTCGCGCAGCAGCGACAGGACGAAGTCGAGCAGGTGCCTGACCTCCCCCGGAGCCTGCTCCCGGGTCACGTACGAGTGCGAGTCGTCCTGCGTCATGCCTCGCACCCGGGTGAGGCCGTGGACGACGCCGGACTTCTCGTAGCGGTAGACCGAGCCGAACTCGAAGAAGCGCAGCGGCAGCTCCCGGTAGGAGCGTTGGCGCGACTTGTAGATCAGGTTGTGCATCGGGCAGTTCATCGCCTTGAGCCGGTACTCCGCGCCCTCCATCTCCATGGGCGGGAACATCGTGTCGGCGTAGTACGGCAGGTGCCCGGAGGTGTGGAACAGCCCGTCCTTGCTGATGTGCGGGGTCCCGACGTACTGGAAGCCCTCCTCGATGTGGCGCCGGCGGACATAGTCCTCCATTTCCCGCTTGATGACGCCGCCCTTCGGGTGGAACACGGCGAGGCCCGAGCCGAGCTCGTCGGGGAAGGAGTAGAGGTCGAGCTCCGCGCCGAGCTTGCGGTGGTCGCGCCGCTCGGCCTCGGCGAGGCGGTCGAGGTAGGCCTTGAGCTCGTCCTTGGTGGGCCAGGCGGTGCCGTAGATGCGCTGCAGCTGGGGGTTCTTCTCCGAGCCGCGCCAGTAGGCACCACCGGAGCGCATGAGCTTGAAGGCGTTGCCGATCAGCTTGGTGTTCGGGATGTGCGGTCCCCGGCAGAGGTCGCCCCAGGCCCGAGAGCCGTCGCGCCGGAGGTTGTCGTAGATGGTCAGCTCGCCCGCGCCGACCTCGACGCTCGCGCCCTCGGCCGCCTCGCCGGCGCCGCCCTTGAGGCCCACGAGCTCGCACTTGTAGGGCTCGTCGGCCAGCTCGCGCAGGGCCTCCTCGTCCGTCACCACGCGCCGCTGGAAGGTCTGGCCCTCGTTGACGATCTTCTGCATCGCCTTCTCGAGGGCCTTGAGGTCCTCGGGCTGGAACGGGTCGTCCACGTCGAAGTCGTAGTAGAACCCGTCGCGGATCGGCGGCCCGATGCCGAGCTTCGCGTCGGGGTTGACCTGCTGGACCGCCTGCGCGAGCACGTGTGCGGTCGAGTGGCGAAGGACGGCGAGGCCGTCCTCGCTCTCCACGCTGACGGGCTCGACGACGTCACCGTCGGCGAGGACGTGGAAGAGGTCGCGCAGCGTTCCGTTGACCCGTGCCACGACGATGTCGCGTTGCCCCTCGAAGAGCTCGCCGGCCGTCGTCTGCTCCGCGACCGATCGCTCGTTCCCGGCGACGGTGACGCTGATCTGTGCAGACACGGGGGTGGCTCCTAGCGTGAAGAGGATGGTGTATGCCGCTCACGGCGGCACGCCCCAGCGTATCGACTGCGCGTGGCGCGCCGCGAAACCATTCCGGCGACGACGTACCCTGCTGGGAGACCCGCCCGCGCGGGTCCTTTCGTTTTGTCGGGTTGTGGAGGTCCTGAATGGGACGTCGAACGCTGGTGCTGCCGACCGCGCTTCTCTCCGGTCTCGTGCTCACGGGTTGCGGGGGTGGGCCGGCAGTGACACCCGAGGCCCACCGTCCGGCGTCCTCGGGTTCCTCCTCTGCAGGGAGCTCCCCGTCCGTTCCGGGCTCGGGCACCGCGACTCCCTCACCCACGCAGCTGCTGCAGCTGCCGCGGGGAGGGCGGACGATCTTCCCGCACTACCGGCTCGTCGGCTTCGCCGGACGCCCCGGGTCGACGGCACTCGGGCGTCTGGGTGTCGGCCGGCTCGACGACCGCGCCCGCGAGATCGACCAGGTCGCCCGACCCTACGCCGCCGGCCGCACGATCCTGCCTGTCCTCGAGCTCATCGCGACGGTCGTCCAGGGCAGCCCCGGTGGCGACGGGATGTACCGGACGAGGAGCTCGGACGCCGTCATCGCCCGGCACCTTGCGGCGGCGCGCAAGGTCAAGGGCATCCTGCTGCTCAACATCCAGCCCGGCCGCGCCGACTTCCTCACCGAGGTCAAGGCCTATGCGAAGTGGCTCAAGGAGCCGGACGTCGGCGTCGCCCTCGACCCGGAATGGGCGATGGGGCCCGGAGAGGTGCCGATGAAGGTCTTCGGGCACACGACGGGCAGGGACATCGACGCCGTCGCCGGTTACCTCGCCTCCGTCGTCGAGCAGTACGACCTGCCCGAGAAGGTCCTCGTCTTCCACCAGCTCGCCCCATCGGTGGTCCGCGGCGAGGGCGCCATCCGCACTCATCCCGGGGTCGTCGTCGTCAAGTCCGTCGACGGGATCGGCAGCCGGGCGATGAAGGAGGAGACCTACCGGAAGCTGACCAAGAACCTGCCCAAGTCCGTTCATCCCGGGTTCAAGCTCTTCTATGACGAGGACAGGCGGGTCGGCCCTCTCATGACGCCGAAGCAGGTGCACGCGCTCAAGCCCCAGCCCGAGTACGTCCTCTACGAGTGAGCCGCCGGCTCGGCGCTCAAGCGCTCGGCCACGTGTGCTCGAGGATGGCGTGGTCGAGGTCGCCCTTGACGCCCTCGAGGAGGGAGAGCGTCCGGTGTTCCTCGAAGGCGGTGCGCAGCCGCACCGTGGAGGGGAGCCGGACCGGCTTGCGGAACCAGACGTGGCTCGTGACCCCAGACTCGGGAAGACGCGGCTGCAGGGCCGCGACGCACCGCGAGTAGGAGTACATCCCATGGGCGATGGCCGTCGGGAAACCGAGGGGCTTCGCGAGGACCGGGTGGACGTGGATCGGGTTCCAGTCGCCGCCGATCCCGGCGAACATCCGTCCTGCCGCCTCGCCGAAGCGCCAGGTCGGGCCCGACCCCACGCTTGCCAGCGCGTCGAGCGGGGGCGGTTCGGATGCCTGGGCGTCCGGGTGCTCGACGCCTCGCGCGAGGTAGGTGCTCACACCTCGCCATGCGACGGCTCCACCGCTGCTGACCTCCGTGACGAGGTCGACCTGGCGACCCTTGGGGTGGTCGCGCAGGTTCTCGGCGTGGACGGAAAGGTCGAGCGAGTCCGCCAGCGTGAGGGTCGTGTTCACCGTCACGACGTTCTCCACGTGGATCGACCCCACCAGGGGCAGTGGGAAGTCACGCTGGCTCATCACGACCATCTGCAGCGGGAAGCCGAGCAGGTGCGGATAGGGCAACGGCAGCCGTTCGCTGAGCGTGAAGCGGCAGGCACGGGCGAACTTCACGAGGTTGTCCGGGTCGACCCTGACGCCGCGCCGGAGCACGCGCAGCTCCGGCAACCGGTCGCGGTCGGCGCCGCGCTTCAGGGCAGCCCGGGCATAGATTCGTCGCAGGTCCGGTGCCCCGTCGAGGACGATCTCACGAGCCATCGGTCACGCCCCGAGCATGCTCTGGCCGCACACGCGGACGACCTGGCCGTTGACGGCCGCGGCGCCCGGCTGGACGAGCCAAGCGATGGTCTCGGCCACGTCCCGGGGCTTGCCGCCCTGTTGCAGCGAGTTCATTCGTCGGCCGATCTCCCTCGTGGCGAACGGGATCCGTGCGGTCATCTCGGTCTCGATGAAGCCGGGCGCGACCCCGTTGACGGTGATGTGCCGGTCCCTGACGGTCGCTGCTGTGGACCTGACGAGCCCGATGACACCAGCCTTGCTGGCCGCATAGTTCGTCTGTCCGCGGTTGCCCGCGATGCCGGCCATCGACGACAGGCACACCACGCGGCCGCCCTCGCCCAGCCCATCCTCGCCGAGGATCGCCTCGTTCATCCGGAGGATCGAGCGCAGGTTGACGTCCATCACGCCGTCCCACCGTGCCTCGTCCATGTTGACGAACAGCTTGTCCCGGGTGATGCCGGCGTTGTGGACGACGATGTCGAGGCTGCCGTGCCTGGACCGGGCGTGCTCCACGATCGTCCTGCCCGCGTCGGCAGCGGTGACATCGAGCAGCAGGGCCGTGCCGTGCACCTTGTTGGCCACGTGGGCCAGCGCCTCTCCGGCGGCAGGCATGTCCACGGCGACCACGGTCGCGCCATCGCGGGCCAGGACCTCGGCGATCTCGGCACCGATGCCACGCGCGGCGCCGGTGACGACAGCGACCTTCCCCGTCAGGGGGCGCACGGGGTCGGCGTTGCCGCCGGGCGTGTCGTCGACCCGGACGACCTGCCCGTCGACGTAGGCCGAGCGGCCGGAGAGGAAGAACTCGACGGCCGAGCGCAGACCCTCGGACGCGGTCCCGCGGACCAGCACGTGGTTCGCCGTCGCACCCGCGCGCAGCTCCTTGCCCAGCGAGCGCACGAAGCCCTCCAGGGCACGCTGGGTCGCCACCTGCGCCGGGTCCGTCAGCGTCTCGGGGTCCGAGCCGATCACGATGACGCGGCCGTTCGTCCGCAGCCGCTTGACCGCCGGCCCAAGGGTCCGCAGCAGCTCGAGCTGGCTGGGCTCGGTCGCGTCGCTGAGGTCGACGACGATCGCACCGACCTTGTCGGTCGCGGCGTCGTTCGTCTCGGCCAGCGCCAGGCCGGCAGCGCCGATCCACTGACGGAGCTCAGCGACATACGGGCCGCTCCCCGCCACGAGGACGGGGCCCTCGCAGAGGGGGCCGCCGGGCTCGTACCTGCGCAGCGGCGTCGGCTGCGGCACGCCCGCCTTCTTGGCCACGGGTGAGGTGACGATCGTCGTGAACAGGTCTGCCATGGGTCAGGCCTCCAGGATCGCGGTGACGCCCTGCCCGCCGGCAGCGCAGATGGAGATGAGGCCGCGCACGGTGCGGTCGGGCGCCTGCTGCTTCTTCTCGTGCAGCAGCTTCGCGAGCGTCGCGACGATCCGCCCGCCGGTGGCGGCGAACGGGTGTCCGGTCGCGAGGGACGACCCGGTGACGTTGAGCCGGTCCCGGTCGATGGAACCGAGCGGCCCGTCGAGACCCAGACGCTCCTTGCAGTACCGGGGGTCCTCCCACGCGCTGAGAACGGCGAGCACCGTGGCGGCGAACGCCTCGTGGATCTCGTAGAAGTCGAAGTCCTGCAGGGTGAGGCCGTTGCGGGCCAGGAGCCGAGGGACGGCGTAGGCAGGAGCCATGAGCATGCCCTCCTGCCCATGGACGTAGTCCACCGCGGCGGTCTCGGCGTCGACGAACCAGGCGAGGGGGCTGAGGCGGTGCTCGGCGGCCCATTCCTCGCTGGCGAGCAGGACCGCCGAGGCGCCGTCCGTGAGCGGGGTCGAGTTGCCCGCCGTCATGGTGGCGTCCGCGCCCCTGCCGAAGACCGGCTTGAGCCTCGCGAGCTGCTCGACGCTCGAGTCGGGGCGCAGGTTGTTGTCGCGGGTGAGCCCGAGGTAGGGGGTGACGAGGTCGTCGAAGAAGCCACGCTCGTAGGCCGCGGCGAGGTGCCGGTGGCTGGCCGCGGCGAGCTCGTCCTGCGCCTCCCGGGTGATCCCCCACTCCTTGGCCGTCAGCGCCATGTGCTCGCCCATCGACAGGCCGGTGCGGGGTTCGACATTCTGCGGGATGGCCGGGACGAGGTCCGCGGGGCGGAGCCCGGCGAGGGCCTTGAGCCGGTCGGGGACCGACTTGGCCCGGTTGACGGCAAGGAGGGTCTCACGCAGGCCCTCGGAGACGGCGATGGGCGCGTCGCTCGCGGTGTCGGTGCCCCCCGCGATGCCCGCCTCGACCTGTCCCAGCGCGATCTTGTTCGCGACGAGGATCGCGGCCTCGAGCCCGGTGCCGCAGGCCTGCTGGATGTCGTAGGCGGGGGTGTGCGGGTCGAGCTGGCTGCCGAGGACGCTCTCCCGGGTGAGGTTGAAGTCGCGGCTGTGCTTGAGGACTGCCCCCGCCACCACCTCGCCCATCCGCTCGCCGGCGAGGCCGAAGCGCGCGACGAGGCCGTCGAGGGTCGCGGTCAGCATGTCCTGGTTGGAGGCCCGGGCGTAGGCGCCATGGGCGCGGGCGAAGGGGATCCGGTTGCCACCGAGGA
>DASSTN010000208.1:0-14071 GCA_035707905.1 Intrasporangium sp. | reverse complement strand
TCGTCAGTGCTTCCTGGTAGGCCTCCATGTACTCCTCCCAACACTTCCGCTCGTCGACGTCGCCCGGGTTGTACTTGTAGTACTTGTCCGGCCGCTCGAGCCGCTCCATGAGCCGCGCCTTCTGCTCCTTGTTCGACACATGGAGCATCACCTTGACGACCACGGTTCCCAAGTCGACCAGCTCGCGCTCGAACGTGTTGATCTTGTCGTAGCGGGTCGACCACTCCTCCTCGGGGACGAGGTCGTGGACCCGCACGACGAGGACGTCCTCGTAGTGGGAGCGGTCGAAGACCCCCAGCTGGCCCGCGGTCGGCAGGGCCTTGCGGACCCGCCAGAGGAAGTCGTGTGCCAACTCCTCCTCGGTCGGTGCCTTGAAGGCGGTGGCCTTGATGCCCTCGGGGTTGACCGCCACGACGTGCCGCATGACGCCGCCCTTGCCAGAGGTGTCCATGCCCTGCACGACGAGCAGGACCGACCGGCGTGAGCCTGCGGTCGACTCCGCGTAGAGCCGCTCCAACAGGTCGGAGAGCTCCGCCTCAGCGGTGGCGAGGTCCTGCCGGCCCTCCCGTTTCCCGCCGTCGTAGCTCGGGGTGGCGCGGGTGTCGACCTCCCCCAGCGAGAAACCCGCTCCGACGCGCAGGGCGTCGCGGAAGTTGCCCAGCCCGCCCGGTCGGTCGGGTGGGACGGAGCCGTGTCGAACCTGCGGCGTGTCGCGGTGCCTGTGCTTGGTCCTGGCCATGCCCACATCCTGCCCTGCCAGGTGGCCCACCTCCCGGCGAACACGTCCGGGACGGGCGAGCAGGGATGCCTCAGAGGGCCGCCAGGAACTCCCCGACGACCCGCTTCCAGCGCTCCGGGTCGTAGTTCCACTCCCGGCAGTGCCGGGCGACCTCCCAGCGCTCGAACCGGACGATGTCCGGCCTCTTCCGTGCCAGCTCGGCCACCGGTCCGATCGGCACGAAGTCGTCACCGTCCGAATGGATGGCGAGCACCGGCCGGTCGAGCTCTTCGGCGCGGCGCACCCAGTCGGTCCGGCTCACGTCGATCGGCTCGCGCACGCCGACCAGGCCCCCGGCCCGCGACATGCCCATGAGCCCAGTGGTGACGCCGACGAGCCAGCCCGGCACCCGCTGGAGGCGCGCGTGGTGGCGCAGCACGGCCGCCCAGTCCACGACGGCGGAGTCGAGGACGACACCGGCGATCCGGTCGGCGAGCGCCGAGTTGTCGAGCACCTGCAGGGCGATCGCTCCGCCCATCGACCAGCCGAACAGGACCACGCGGCGCGCACCCCGGCGGACCGCGTGACGCAGCGCGGCGTCGACGTCGCGCCACTCGGACAACCCGAGGGTGTAGCGGCCGTCGGGGCCTCTCGGTGCGTCCCGGTCGTTCCGGTAGCCGACGACCAGGGAGGTCAGGCCGTGCCGGCGCAGCACCGGGATGGCCCGGAGGGTCTCCTCTTTCCGGGCCCCGCGGCCGTGGACGAGCACCGCCCAGGTGCCGTTCGCCCGGCCCGCCTCGGGCCGCACGATCCAGGCGGGTATCGGCCCGAGCTCGGTGAGGATCATGGCTTCCTCGTCGGGGATGCCCATGCTGATGCTCGGCCGGTCCCAGTACCAGTACTGGTTCCAGCGGGCGGGGCCGGGTCGCAGCCGGCCACCGTCGAGCGCCACCAGTTCCCTCGTCACCGACGCCCCGTCCAGCCGCAGGATCTGCCCGAGCCGCGCGTGCCCGGCGCCGCCCTCGAGCCACAGCCCGTAGCGACCGGGGACGACCGTCTCCGGCGTCAGCCCGAGGGTCACCTCCCGGCCCCGGCAGGCCAGGATCGTCACGTCGTCGGGTTGCTCCTCGTCGGGGGTGAGCACCTTCCGGGCGAAGTAGGCGCCCGCCGCGAGCGAGCCGCCCGCGGCCCCGGCGAGGGCCCCACCACCCGCAACCCCTGCAACGAGGAGAGGTCTCGAGACGAGCTTCGGCAGCGGCACGCCTCATCCTCTCAGGCGCGGGCCGGGCGTCGATGGGACATTCCGGGACGTATCAGGGCGCTCCCAGCGGGCTCTCATGTGAAGAAGGCACCGAAGCGGCGCCTTCTCGGGCCAGCCGGCCCCGTCCTGCCAGCCGTTCACGCGCCGGCAGAGGTCCGCCTTCTCATGCGCGGACCCGTTCGCCACCCACCGCACCAGGAGGTAATGCGTCATGCCAGTCACGTTGCGCCGCAGTCTGCTCACCGTCCTCGCGACGGCCCTGCTCGGGGCCGCTCCGTCCGTCGCCCTGGCGGGTGTCAGCCCGTCCGCCGTCGACGACGACCTCGACCCGGGGTCGAGCATCCACGTCACGAAGACGGTCTCGACGCCCGTCGTCCCGCCGCGCCCCGACATCGTCTTCGTCGTCGACTCGACCGGCAGCATGGGGCCGGCCATCGCGAACGTCCAGTCGCAGCTGAACACAATCGTCTCGACCGTCAAGGCGCAACAGGCCGACGCCCAGTTCGCCGTCACCGACTACAAGGACGTGGCAGACGGCGCCGGCGTCTTCACCGTCCGGAGCGACCTCACCGGTGACCCGGCCGCGGCGCAGGCCGCCATCAACGGGATCAGTGCCGGGGGCGGCGGCGACACTCCCGAGGCGCAGCTCAACGCGCTGTGGCAGGTCGGGGCCGGCGGGAACCGCATCAGCTTCCGCCCGGGCTCCTCGCGGGTCGTCGTCTGGTTCGGTGACGCGAGCGGCCACGACCCGAGCATGGGCCACACCCTGGCCGATGCCGTCACCTCGCTGCAGGGCGTCAGTGCCAAGGTGGTCGCGATCAACGTTGCCGGCGGGGACGGACTCAACGCCACTGGGCAGGCCACCGCCGTGACGTCAGCGACGGGCGGGCAGTTCTTCCCGAGCGTCGCGGCGGGCAGCCTCTCGCAGGCGATCCTCGAGGGGCTGACGAACCTGCCCGTCACCGTGACGGCGGCGACGACGTGCGATCCCGGCCTGAGCGTGAGCTTCAGCCCGTCGCTGCCCCGGACGGTGACGAGTGGCAGCGACCTGGTGCTCGAGGAGACCATCTCGGTGGCGCCCGATGCTCGTCAGGGCAGCACGCTGACGTGCACGACCAGGTTCAAGCTGAACGGCGCCGACGCCGGCGAGGACTTCGTCCAGCGGGTGGCGATCGCTGTCAACGATGTGACGCCGCCGACGGTCGCGTGCGGCCCGGGCGTCAACCCATCCGGCCGGACCCCGGGGGGCTGGCAGCAGGCGGGCCTGTTCCGCATGGTGGCCGACGACAACCTCGGGGGCGTCTCCGTCACCATCCGAGATGACGCCACGGGCACCAGCTTCGGCCCGTACGCCCCGGGCACCTACTTCAAGCTGACCCAGGCTCCCGGACGCTCCACCTCCACCGACACCGCCTTCGCCGGCGCGGTGGACCGGCACTTCGCATTCCGGGGCGATGCCACCCTGACGGCCACCGACGCCGCGGGCAACACGGCCTCCGCCACGTGCTCCGTGCCGCCCCAGCACAAGTGAGCCACATCAGTCGGACGCGTCTGCACTGAGGGACCAGACAGGCGCACGGAGGGGTCGGCGGACATCAGCCGTCGACCCCTCCCCCAGCGCGTGCCGTTCAGTCCCGGGCCCGGCCGGGCACAAATGGCACCGGCCCGGCGTTGGCGATGACATGGCCAACGAACCGCAGCAGACCTATGGGCTCAACCTCACCGAGGAGCAGTGGCGAGAGCGCCTGACCCCCGCGGAGTTCCACGTGCTCCGTCAGGCCGGCACCGAGGCTCCGTTCCGCGGCGAGTACACGGACACGAAGACCGCCGGTGTCTACTCGTGCCGGGCCTGCGGAGCTGAGCTGTTCCGCAGCGACACGAAGTTCGAGTCACACTGCGGCTGGCCCTCGTTCTACTCCCCCCTCGCCGGCGACCGCGTCCAGTACCTGGAGGACACCTCACACGGGATGCGCCGGGTCGAGGTCCGGTGCGCCAACTGTGGCTCGCACCTCGGCCACGTCTTCGAGGGCGAGGGGTACGACACCCCGACGGACCAGCGCTACTGCATCAACTCGATCAGCCTCCGCCTGGTGCCGGACGCGCAGTAGCAAGCCGTATGCCGCTGGGCTCCCGAGGGGCCCAGCGGGAGCCTCGCGCCGACCAGCGGGCCGCGACGAGACCCCCTGTGGTTGTTAGCGTTGCAGGATGACCGAGCATCCCGACTACCGGGTCGGTGACGAGGAGCGGCAGCGGGCCGCCGCCCTGCTCGAGGGTCACTTCCGGGCCGGCCGGCTGGACAGCCACGAGTACGAGGACCGACGGGGAAAGGCGCTGGACGCGGTCACCCGCTCGGACCTCGAAGCGCTCTTCGCCGACCTGCCCCAGGAGCCCGGTCAGCCGGGCGCAGACCTGGCCAGCACCGCGCCGCGTGGCCACCAGAGGGTGCGTGACACCGCGCTGGCGCTGCTGCCCTTCATCGCGCTCTTCCTCTTCCTGCGGACTGGGGAGTGGCTCTGGCTCCTCATCATCCCGGTCGGCGCGATCATCCTGCGCGGCCCGAGCGGTCGCCCCCGGCACCGGGACGACCGCAACGACCCGAGCGGCTGATCAGCGCAGCGCGGCGACGAGCTCGTCGGGGGTGACCCGCGGGCCGGTGAAGAAGGGGATCTCCTCGCGCACGTGCAGGCGGGCCCGTGCGGCACGCAGCTCGCGCATGAGGTCGACGATGCGGTGCAGCTCGTCCGCCTCGAAGGCGAGGAGCCACTCGTAGTCGCCGAGGGCGAACGCAGCGATCGTGTTGGCTCGCACGTCGGGGTACTCGCGGGCCATCCGGCCGTGCTCGACGAGCAGGTCCCGGCGCTCGGTGTCCTCGAGGAGGTACCAGTCGTAGGACCGCACGAACGGGTAGACGCAGACGTACTTGCGCGCTCGCTCGTCGGCCATGAACGCCGGGATGTGGCTCTTGTTGAACTCCGCGGGCCGGTGCAGCGCCGCCGAGGACCAGACCGGCTCGAGCGTCTCGCCCAGCCCCGTGCGGAGCAGCCCGCGGAACGCCGCCTGCAGCTGCTCGATCGTCTCCGCGTGCCACCACACCATGAAGTCGGCGTCGCCGCGCAGGCCGGCGACGTCGTAGAGGCCGCGGACCGTGACGCCCTCCCCCTCGACCTTCTCGAGGAACGCCTGGAACTCGGCGGCGATCGCCTCGCGGTCCTCGCCGAGCGGGGCGACTGAACCGAAGACCGACCACATCGAGTAGCGGATGGTGTCGTTGATCTCGCGCATCTGGGAAGGGGACAACCGGTCACTCATGTCCCCATCATCGCCCCCCGTGGCAGCCCGCTCCCAACCGGGTCAGCTGGCGAGCAGGCGGCGGGCCGCGGCGCGTCCCGAGCCGATGCACGCGGGGATGCCGACCCCGTCGTATGCCGCTCCCCCCACTTCCAGCGTCGGTGGCAGTCCCGCCCGGGCGCCGTCGACGAGCTGCCGGTGCCCGACGCGGTACTGGGGCAGTCCGCCGCCCCAGCGTTGGACCTGCACGTCCACCGGGGTCGGGAGGGGCTCATCGAGGACGCTGGCGAGGTCCGACAGGGCGGCGCGGGCCAGGTCGGCGTCCGGCTTTTGGAGGGTCGCCTCCTCTCCGTGGCGGCCGACAGAGGCGCGGACGAAGGTCACGTCCGGTCGTGCCTCGGCGAGCCACGGCCACTTCACCGAGCTGAACGTCGACGCCTTGATGGTGAGCACCTCTGTGGGCGGGACGAGGAAGCCGCTGCTGCCGGCGAAGGGCGGGGCCACCGGCCCCGGGAAGGCGAAGGTGATGATCGCCATCGACGCGTACTCGATGGTCGAGAGCGCGGCGGTCGCCTGCGGCGCCACCGGCGCGAGCAGCCGGGCCGCCGGTGCTGCGGGAGCGGCGATGAGGACCCGGTCGAAGGTCCGGCTCACCTCGTCGGTCGTCGGTCCGCTCGTGAGCGCCCACGCGCCCGGTACGCCGCCCAGGCGGCGGACCATCGTTCCGGTACGCACGTCGACCCCCTTGGCGGCGAGTGCCTCCGCGATGAGTCCGGGTAGGGAACCCAGGCCCCCGACGAGCGTCGCGAACACCGGTCTCGCGTCGCCCACGCCCGCCTGGGCCTGGGCGACCGCGCCACGAGCGGCAGCGAGCAGCGACTCCCCCGCCAGCCCAGCGGCATACAGGGTGGGCACCGCCGCCTCGGCCGAGATGGCGCGGGAGTGGCCCGCGTAGACGCCGGCGAGCAGCGGCTCGACGAGCTTGTCGGTCACGGCCGGCCCGAGGCGGTCCTCGACGAGCTGCCCGATGGCGATGTCCCCTCCCGTCGGCCCCGTGATGACCTCGTGGCGGGCGCGTTCGACCTCAGCGGGGCTGAGCAGCCCTGCGACACCGGCGGGGTCGGCGGGGATGCCCATGAGGGTCCCCTTCGGCATGGGCCAGCGCACGCCGCCGGAGAGGATCGACGCCCCGACCGGGGCAGGGTGCGTGAGCCGGCTCGCCAGGCCGAGCTGCTCGATGAGCTGCACCGCCTCCGGGCGCCGGAAGAGGACCGACTCAGCCCCGACATCGACGAGGGTCCCGGCGACACGGGCCAGCCGGAGCCGGCCGCCGAGGACCGGGGAGCCCTCGAGCACGGTGACAGACGTGCCGGGGTCGGCCTGGACCAGCTCCCAGGCCGCGGCGAGCCCCGTGATCCCGCCACCGACGATCGCAACGCTCAAACTCATGGGGCGATCACTCGCCCGCCTGCTCGTCTCCTCGTGGCTCGGCTCATGCCGTCACTCTGCCACCGGTCCGTCGGCAACGATCCGCCCGCCCCCGGTGTCTGGACGAGTGAGGGGGCCGCCGGGCCTCCGGGGAAGGAGCAGGGAGATGACCGACATCCGTCGAGGTCCGTCCATTGCCCGAGGTCACTGGGGCCGGGGGTGGGTGGTGGCGGTCGTGCTGCTCGCTGTCGCCTTCGTCATAGGGCTGCAGTTCCGGGTCGGCGGGGGCACGAGCAGCACGAGCAACACTGCGGGGTCGGCCCCCGCCCTGCCGGGCCGTGACCGAGGCGCCGTCGCAGGCCAGGCGGACGGGACCTCCAGCAGCGGGGGCGAGGCCACCCCTGCCAAGCCGGCCCCTGCGCAGGGTTCCTCCAACGGCGGTGCGACGGTGCCCGTGGTGGGGCCGAAGCTGGCGCGCTCGGCATGGCTCGGCATCAGGGTGACCGATCTCCTCGCCGGGAGTGGCAAAGTGCGCTCGCTGACCGCCGCGGCGGGGGGACTGGTGCTCTCGGAGAACGTCGTGACCGCCCCGGACCCGACCGGCGGCCCCCGGCCCAGCGACGCCCGGTCCGGCGTCCCCGTGCCGGCGGTGGGAGTGGACGAGGCGCAGCTCACGGTCCGCGTCCCCGCCGAGAAGCTCGACGGGCTGGTGTCGGAGCTCTCCCGGATCGGGACGGTGTCGTACCAGTCCTCCGCGAGCGAGGACCTGACGGACGACTACGTCGACACCTCTGCACGCATCGGGCCCATGCGTGACGCCGTCGCGCAGGCTCGCGCCCTGCTCGCCAAGGCCACCACCCTGGGGCAGATCATCGAGCTCGAGAACGAGGTGACCCGTCGGCAGGCGGACCTCGACTCGCTCGAGAGCCGGCTGGCCACGCTGGAGCGGCGCACGACGACGTCGGACGTGACGGTGAGCCTCTGGACGAGCGCGACGCAGGCAGCACCGGCGACGACGGGGTTCGTCGGGCAGCTGCGGGCGGCGTGGGGCGGCCTGCTCGACTCGGTCGCCGTCATCGTCACCGGTCTCGCGGTGCTGCTCCCCTGGCTCGCCCTGCTGCTCGTCGCCGTGCTGCTCGGCCGGCGGTGGTGGGCGCGGCGCACCCCGGCGGCTGGCCGTGGTGCCGCCGGCGTTCCCGACTGACGCTACTGCCGCGTGCGCACCGCCTTGCGCCGCACCAGGGCGGTCAGCTCACGCACCTCCGGCACGTGGAGGGCCGCGGCCGCGGCGAGGTAGACGACGGCGAAGACGAGGCCGGACAGGGCCAGGACGAGAGTGTTGCCGAAGACCCGCTGCCAGGCGCTCATGTCGGCCAGGTCGCCGACGATGGGCGACACGACCGCGAAGGCGCCCCCGCCAAGGAGGGCCGCGGCGAGCGCCGCGAGGCCGATCCGCGAGGTCGAGACGAGCACTCGGCTCAGCCCCAGCGCGCCGAGCCGGCGCCGGAGCAGGAAGAGGCCGGTCCCCGAGCTGAGCACGTTGCCCACCGTCATGCCGGCGGCGACGATGCCGAGGGCCCACTGGGGTGGGACGAGGTAGGTCAGGCCGCCGGCCAACGCCGTGACGGCGGTCAGCACGACCTGCATGACGAGCGGTGCCCGCCCGTCGTCGAGCGCGAAGAAGGTCCGGTAGCAGAGCAGGTCGATGCCGAAGGGGATGATGCCGAGCGCCATGATGGTGAGTGCGTAGCCGCCGAGCTCGATCGAGACGGTGTCGATCCCCGGGTTGAGCAACGCCACGAGCGGCCGGGCGCAGATGACCATGAAGACCATCACCGGCAGGTTCGCGACGAGCGGCAACGTGAGGCCGCGCCGGAAGTCGTGGAGCAGTGCAGCGGTGTCCCCGTCGGCCGCATCGCGTGAGAGGCGGGGGAAGAGTGCCGTGATGATCGAGACCGCGATGAACGCGTGCGGCAGCATGAAGATCGTGAAGGCGACCTGGTAGAGCAGGGGCCCGCGGATGGGGTGGCGCTCCGTGCCGAACCCGGCCGCGTGGTTGAGGACCGCGGTGTTGATGAAGAAGCCGAGCTGCGAGACGGCCAGGCCGGCGAAGGCCCAGAGCGCGAGGCGGCTCACTCCCCCGAGACCGACGCCACGCAGACCCCAGCGCGGTCGGTAGGTGAAGCCGGCACGGCGGAGCGCCGGGACGAGCCAGAGCGCCTGGGCCGCCACGGACAGGGTCGCGGTGCCGGCGAAGAGCCAGACCATCCCGCCGGTCCACGCCTCGGGTGGCCGCGGCAGGTGCCGGCCGCCGTCGCCGACCTGGTGCGGGTCGGGATAGACGACCATGAAGACGACGAGCCCCGCGATCGCCACGACGTTCGCGACGAACGGCGCCCACGCGAAGGCGCCGAAGCGCTCCCGGGCGTTGAGGATCTGGCCCAGCAGGGCATAGACGCCGTAGAAGAAGACCTGCGGCAGGCACATCAGGGTGAACGCGAGCGCGAGACTGCTGAACTCCGGTCCTCGGTCACCGCTCAGCAGCCAGACGAAGAAGCCCGCGCCGAGCATGATCACCGCGGTCAGGACGAGCATCCCGGTCAGGGCCACGGTGATGACGCGGTCGGTGAACTCCTGGCCCCCGTCGGGCAGCTTCATCGCCCGGGACAGCGCCGGCACGAGGACGGCGTTGAGGATGCCGCCCGCGGCGAGCAGGTAGAGGACGTTGGGCAGGGTGTTCGCCAGGCCGAACGCGTCACCGGCGGCCAGGGTGCCGATGATCGCCGTCATGAGCGCGCCGCGCACGACCCCCAGGGCGCGTGACGCGAAGGAGCCACCGACCATGACGAGGCTCGATCGGGCGAGGGACCCGCCGGCCATCAGCGCGTGGACACCTCGTGCACGAGCTCGGTGACGCGGGTGAGGACGTCAGGGTCGACGTCGGGCAGCACCCCGTGGCCGAGGTTGAAGATGTGGCCGGGGGTGCGCCGGCCCTCGTCGACGATCCCGACGACAACCTCGCGCAGTACCTCCCACGGCGCGAAGAGCAGGGCCGGGTCGAGGTTGCCCTGCACCGCGTGGTCGGGACCGATCCGGTTGCTCGCGTCCGTGAGGCTGACCCGGTAGTCGACGCCGACGACCTCGGCTCCGGTCTCACCCATGAGCGCGAGCAGCTCGCCGGTGCCGACGCCGAAGTGGATCCGAGGGACGTCGAGGTCCGCCACCGCGCCGAGGGCCCTGGTCGAGTGGCGCTGGACGTAGCGCCGGTAGTCGGCCCGCGAGAGCGCGCCGACCCAGGAGTCGAACAGCTGGACCACGCTGGCGCCCGCCTCGGCCTGGGCGCGCAGGAAGGCACCGGAGATCTGCGCAAGTCGGTCGCAGAGCGCGTGCCAGAGGTCGGGGTCCCCGTGCATGAGCGCCTTGGTGCGGACGTGGTTCTTCGAGGGCCCGCCCTCGACGAGGTACGAGGCGAGCGTGAACGGTGCTCCAGCGAATCCGATGAGCGGGGTGTCACCGAGCTCGGCGACGAGGAGGCGGACCGCCTCGGTGATGTATGGCACGTGCTCGCTCGTCAGCTCCGGCAGCCGGTCGAGGTCGGCGCGCGACCGGATCGGCTCGGCGACGACAGGACCGACGCCCGCGACGATGTCGAGGTCGAGCCCCACTGCCTTGAGCGGCACGACGATGTCGCTGAAGAAGATCGCCGCATCGACGCCGTGTCGTCGGACCGGCTGAAGGGTGATCTCGGCGACGAGGTCGGGCCGGGTGCAGGCCTCGAGCATCGTGGTGCCCTCGCGGATGGCGCGGTACTCGGGCAGGGACCGGCCGGCCTGTCGCATGAACCAGACCGGCGTCCGCGACACCTGCTCGCGGCGGGCAGCACGCACGAGGTCGCTGGACCGGGTGCGCGGAGGGGCAGTTGAGGACACCGGATCATCCTGCCATGGCCCCATCGGCGGCCGAGCCACGTGCTCGGCGTGCCCTCCGGACAGAACCGAGGTGTGCGGCATACCCTCGTCAGGTGCACACGAGGACGCTGCCGGGCGCTCACGGGGCGGATTTCGCGCGGGTGCTGGCCGCCCTGCGCGACGTGCGGCTGCGCCCGGAGGTGCGGCTCACGGAGGTGCCGGCCCCGAGCCGGATCGCCCCCCACGCGGCTGCCCTCACCGGCGACGTGCTCGACCCGAACGATCCCGAGGGCGAGCTGGCGACGGGGCGCTTCGTCCTGCTGCACGACCCGTCCTTCCCCGACGCGTGGGACGGCGCCTGGCGCATCGTCACTTTCGCCCGCGCCGAGCTGGAGCCCGAGCTGGCGTCCGACCCCATGCTCGGTGCCGTCGGCTGGTCATGGCTCGTCGACGCGCTCCAGGGGCGGGGACTCGGCTGGACCGCTGAGGCCGGCACCGTGACCCGGGTGGTGAGCGAGGGCTTCGCCGGGCTGGCCGACCGTGGGGCGAGCGTCGAGATGGAGATCCGTGCCTCGTGGACGCCCACCGACGAGGGGATCACCGAACACCTGCGCGCCTGGGGCGACATGCTCTGCACGATCGCCGGCATCCCGCCACTGCCCGACGGCGTCGTCCCGCTCCCGGGCCCCCGACGGTGAGTGGGTCCGACCAGCCGACGGGCGTGTCTGAGCAGCTCGAGCTGCGCGCCGCCCCGCTCGACGGAGTGCCGGACGTGGTTGCCGACCGGGCTGCGCTGTCGGAGGCCGCCGACGCGGTGCGGTCCGGGCGGGGGCCGATCGGCCTCGACGCCGAGCGGGCATCCGGCTACCGATACGGCCAGCACGCCTACCTCGTCCAGCTGCGTCGGGAGGGCGCCGGGACGTGGCTCATCGACCCGGTCGCCTGCCCTGACCTGACCATCGTCGACACCGCGATCGGCGACAGCGAGTGGATCCTCCATGCCGCGACCCAGGACCTCGTGTGCCTGGCGGAGGTCGGCCTTCACCCACGTCGGCTCTTCGACACCGAGCTCGGCGGGCGCCTCGCGGGCCGGCCCCGGGTGGGGCTCGGCGCGATGGTGGAGCACTACCTCGGCTTCCGCCTGGCCAAGGAGCACAGCGCCGTCGACTGGAGCTCGCGTCCCCTTCCCGAGCCCTGGCTGCGCTATGCCGCCCTCGACGTCGAGGTCCTGGGGGATCTTCGTGACGCCGTCGCCGACGACCTCGAGCGCCAGGGGAAGCTGGGCTGGGCACGCGAGGAGTTCGACAACCTGCTCTCCTTCACGGGCCCTGAGGCGCGTGTCGACCCCTGGCGACGCACGTCCGGGGTGCACAAGGTGAGGACGCGCCGAGGCCTCGCCATCGTCCGTGAGCTGTGGTTCGACCGCGACGCGATCGCCCAGCGCCGTGACGTCTCCCCCGGCCGGGTCCTGCCCGACGCCGCCATCGCCGAGCTCGCGCTGGAGCACCAGCGCGATCACCGGGCGCCGAAGTCGGTGGGGTCGAAGGACCCCCGGCTCGCGCGGTCGATCCGTCGCAACGGGGACGTCATCGTCGAAGCGATCGCGGCGGCGCTCGCGCTGCCGGAGGACGACCTGCCACCCCTCAACCTCCCCCACAGTGGTCCCCCGCCCCCGCGATCATGGGCAGACCGGGACCCTGTGGCGGCGGCGCGGCTCGCTCGCGCCCGCGAGCTGATGGCCGCGGTCTCGGAGGAGCTCGCGGTCCCGGTGGAGAACCTCCTGACCCCCGAGCTGCTTCGCAGGTTCCTCTGGGAGGCCCGCACCGAGCCGACGACGGAAGAGGTCGCCAAGACGCTCCGCGCGGCCGGTGCCCGCGAGTGGCAGGTTACGATCACAGCACCGCTCATCGCCCTTGCCTGTGCCGAGAACCCTTTCCCGCGAGTCGACTGAGCACCGACGCGCCGACTCGCTCGTAACTCATATATGAGTTAGGCTCCCCACGTGCCACACCAGCCTTATCTGAAACGCATCGGCGGCCTCATCCGGGACGCCCGACGCCACAAGGGCCTGACCCAGGCCGAGCTGGCCCAGCTCCTCGGGACCTCGCAGAGCGCGGTGACCCGCATCGAGGCCGGCAAGCAGAACATGAGCCTCGAGATGCTCGCCCGGATCGGTGACGCCCTGGACTCCGAGTTCGTGTCGGTCGGCTACCCCGGGCCGCAGCACCTCCGCATCGTCGGGGGACGGAAGCTGTCGGGCTCCATCGACGTCAAGACGTCGAAGAACGCCGCGGTCGCGCTGCTGTGCGCCTCGCTGCTGAACCGCGGCCGCACGACGCTGCGCAACCTCGCCCGGATCGAGGAGGTCAACCGGATCCTGGAGGTGCTCGCCTCGCTCGGCGTGCGCACCCGGTGGCTCCCGGACAGCAACGACCTCGAGATCGTGCCGCCGGAGCAGCTGGACCTCGACGCCATCGACGTCGAGGCGGCCCGCCGCACCCGGACCGTGATCATGTTCCTGGGGCCGCTCCTGCACGAGCACCCGAGCTTCAAGCTGCCGTATGCCGGTGGCTGCGACCTCGGCACGCGCACGGTCGAGCCGCACCTGGCCGCGCTGCGCTCCTTCGGACTGCACGTGACGGCGACCCACGGCGCCTACGAGGCGACGCGCGACCCCTCGATCTACCCGAGTCGGCCCATCATCCTCACCGAGCGGGGCGACACGGTCACCGAGAACGTCCTCATGGCGGCGGCCCGCAACCCCGGCACGACGGTCATCCGCAACGCGAGCCCGAACTACATGGTCCAGGACCTCTGCTTCTTCCTCGAGAAGCTCGGCGTCCGGATCGACGGCATCGGCACGACCACGCTCACGGTCAACGGCGTCGCCGACATCGACGTCGACGTCGAGTACTCTCCCAGCGAGGACCCCATCGAGGCGATGAGCCTCATCGCCGCGGCGGTCGTCACCGACTCCGAGATCACCATCGAGCGCGTCCCGATCGAGTTCATCGAGATCGAGCTGGCGACCCTCGAGGGGATGGGGATGAAGTACCGGATCACCGACGAGTACACCTCCGCCAACGGCCGCACGCGGCTCGTCGACGTGACCACGATCCCGGGGCCGCTCCACGCGCCGACCGACAAGATCCACCCGATGCCCTTCCCCGGGCTCAACATCGACAACCTGCCGTTCTTCGCGCTCATCGGCGCGGTCGCGCAGGGCAGCACGACCATCCACGACTGGGTCTACGAGAACCGCGCCATCTACCTCACCGAGCTGACCAAGCTCGGGGCCCGAGTCCAGCTGCTCGACCCGCACCGGGTCATCGTCGAGGGGCCGACGCGCTGGCGCGCCGCCGAGGTCGGCTGCCCGCCGGCGCTCCGCCCCGCCGTCGTGATCCTCCTCGCGATGCTCGCGACCCCCGGCACGTCCGTGCTGCGGAACGTCTACGTCATCAACCGCGG
>DASSTN010000207.1:0-2872 GCA_035707905.1 Intrasporangium sp. | reverse complement strand
GTGACCATGGTGCGCAGCACGAGCGCGCTGAGGGTCAGGCGCGACTCCTTGACCTCGTCGCTCTCGGCCTTGAGCACGGGGCAGTTCTCGTAGAACGCCGAGAACGACTGGGCGAGCTCGAAGAGGTAGCCGCAGAGGCGGTGCGGCTCGTACTCGGAGCCGACCGCGACGACGACGTCGGGGAAGTCGAGCAGCCGCTTGGCGAGGTCACGCTCGTGCGACTCCGTGAGGACGACGGGGGCGTGCTGAACGGCCGGCTCCAGCCCGACCTGCCGGAAGATCGAGCGCACCCGGGCGCCGACGTACTGGAGGTAGGGCCCGGTGTTGCCCGTCAGCGACACCATCCGCTCGAGGTCGAACACGTACTCGCTGTCGTGCGCGACGGACAGGTCCGCGTACTTGACGGCCCCGATCCCGATCTGCCGCGCGATGGTCGCCCGCGTCTGTGCGTCGAGGTCGGGCCGGGCCGCGTCGATCACGCCCTGGGCCTTCTCGACCGCCTCGTCGAGCAGCATCATGAGCCGCAGGGGTTTGCCCGACCGGGTCTTGAGGATCTTGCGGTCCTCACCGAGGACGTTGCCGATCTGGATGTGGACCGGGGTGACGTCCTCCGGGAGCCAGCCGGCCTTGCGAGCGGTGTCCCAGACCATGTTGAGGTGCAACGCCTGCGGCGCGCCGATGACGTAGAGCACACGGTGGGCGTGCAGCTCGCGCACGCGGTACTTGATCGTCGCCAGATCCGTTGTGGCATAGCCATATCCGCCGTCGGACTTGCGGATGATGAGCGGCACCGGCTTGCCCTCGCGACCGGTGTAGCCGTCGAGGAAGACGCAGAGCGCACCGTCGGAGATCGTGGCGATCCCCTTGGCCTCCAGCTCGTCGCACACCTTGGCCAGCTCGTCGTTGTACATCGACTCGCCCGCGAGGTCGTCGTCGGTCAGGGTGACCCCGAGCGTCGAGTAGACCTTGTTGAAGTAGGCCTTCGACATGTCGACGAGCCGCTGCCAGTGCGCGAGGGTCGCCTCGTCGCCGCCCTGCAGCTTGACCACCCGCGCCCGGGCTCGCACGTCGAAGTCGCCGCCGCTGCCGGCCGGCTCCGCCTTCTCCGCGGTGTCGAACTTGACCCGGGCGGACTGGTAGAAGGCGTTCGGGTCGGTGACGAGCAGCCGCGCCTCCTCGGAGTCCTCGCCGACCTCGAGGAGGTGCTCGATGAGCATGCCGAAGGGGGTACCCCAGTCACCGATGTGGTTCTGCCGGATGACGTTGTGGCCCAGGTGCTCGAGCGTCCGTGCCAGCGAGTCACCGACAATCGTCGTCCGGAGGTGCCCGACGTGCATCTCCTTCGCAACATTGGGCGCAGAGTAGTCGATCGGGATGTTCTCCCGCTCCTGCACCGGCACCCCGAGGCGGGCGTCCGCGTCCACCTCGGCGAGGAGAGAGGCGATCCAGCCGTTGGAGTAGGTGAGGTTGATGAAGCCCGGCCCGCTCACCTCGACGCTGTCGCAGACGCCCTCGAGGTCGAGCGCCTCGACGATCTTCGTTGCGAGGTCGCGGGGCGGCATACCGACCTTCTTGGCGAGCGCGAGCGCCGCGTTGACCTGCACGTCCGCGAACTGCGACGGGCGCAGCACCGGGTCCACCTCGCGGTAGTCGTCACCGAGGACGGCGGCGATCGCGGACTGGACCTTCGGAGTGAGGGCGACGAGGGGGGAAACCATGCGGGCCAGTCTAGGAGCGTGGCGAGGATGCCCGCGCCGCCGTCCCAACCGGGGTCAACGACGCGAGCTGCCAGATCGACTCGGTGGCGCCTACTGGTGAATCACCGATCGGAGGCCGAGCGATAGCCGGCGTTGCGCGCCGACTGCTCGTCGTAGAACCACACGTCGGGCTCGACGTCCTCGTAGCCCTGCGATCCCGGGGTCAGGTAGGTCCCCGAACCACGGACTCCCTTGACCGCATGGCCCAGCGGCTGTGCGCCGTCCTCGATCGTGGCGGCCGAACCCATCCCGTAGCCACCGTCGCGGACCTCCTCGAAGCTCGAGATGCGCCGCACGGGGCGGGCCCCGGAACCAGTGCCAGGGTGAGTCTCGCCGAGGTGCTCTCCGTCCTCGTCCCGGTCCGACTGTGCGACACCTTCGGAGGCCCGGCGGTCTGCCACGGGCGTATCCGTGTCGTCGCCGCGGTCGTCGGACTGGTCGCTGCCGGAGGTCTCGATGTTGCTCTGCTCCTCGTCGGACTGCTGGTTCCCGTGCAGCGCGTCATCCTGCTCGGGAGTCGCGGCGCGCACCTGCTCGGGGATGCGGCTGATCACCTCGTCGGCCGGTGCACTCGGGGCGTCCTGGCCGGCGCGTGCACCGCCCGCCGCCGCCGCGGCGACGAGGTCGTCGGAATTCGCCGAACCCTCGTCCGGCACGTCCACGGTGACGGACTCGTCGTCGCTCGGGCCATTGATCCAGTCGACGACGTCATCGACGGGGCGCTCGTCGATGGCGTCCTCGTCCACCGGACCGTTGACCCAGTCGGCGTCGTCGTCCGAGTAGTCGGACTGCTCCTCCTGCTGGGCGGCCGGCAGGTCGTCCCCGGCCGCTCTCGTGCCGTGGCCGCTGCCGGTCGGGTCACCGAACTCAGGCTGGCTCGTGAAAATCCCGCCGTGCGGCTCCGCCGAGCTCGACGGGCCGGACGGGTCCAGGCGCTCACCGGAGCCCGCGCCCTGCACGGGAGCGACGGGGCGCGTGCCACGGGTGTCGCCGGCCCCTGCATCGGCGTCACGCATCACGTCGTCATCGCGCGACTCCACCGACCGTGTCTGGGTGCTGGAGCCCTCGTGCAGCCCGTGCCCCCCGCTCTGCTCCGACTCGAGGCCGTGCGTCCG
>DASSTN010000206.1:0-4301 GCA_035707905.1 Intrasporangium sp. | reverse complement strand
AGGGCACCACAGCGCGACTCGGCGTTATGGTCCGCGCAGAAACCCCTGCGAGAGAGGCCAACTCATGACCGAGGTCACGTCCCGCCAGCCGCTCACCGAGCCGACGGGTGCCGTCGTGCCGTCCAGCGTGCCGACGCACTGGTACAACCTCGCGGCCGACCTGCCCGAGCCGGTGCCGCCGGCCCTGCACCCGGGCACGCGCGAGCCGCTCGGCCCCGCCGACCTCGCGCCGCTCTTCCCGATGGCCCTCATCGAGCAGGAGGTCACGACCGAGCGGTGGATCGAGATCCCGCAGACGGTCCGGGAGATCTACGCGCTGTGGCGGCCGTCGCCACTCGTGCGGGCGCTGCGCCTCGAGCGCGCGCTCGGCACGCCGGCCAAGATCTACTACAAGTACGAGGGCGTCAGCCCGGCCGGCTCGCACAAGCCGAACACCGCTGTGGCGCAGGCCTACTACAACGCGATCGAGGGCACGCGGAAGCTCACCACCGAGACCGGCGCCGGCCAGTGGGGGGCGTCGCTCGCGTTCGCCTGCTCCCTGCTCGGCCTCGAGTGCGAGGTGTGGCAGGTGCGGGCGTCCTTCGACTCCAAGCCCTACCGGCGCATGCAGATGGAGACGTATGGCGCCACCTGCCACCCGTCGCCGTCGGACCTCACCGAGGCCGGCCGGGCGATCCTCGCCAAGGACCCGGAGACCACTGGCTCGCTCGGCATGGCGATCTCCGAGGCCGTCGAGATGGCGGCCGGTGACCCCGCCGCGCACTACGCGCTCGGCAGCGTGCTCAACCACGTCATGCTCCACCAGTCCGTCATCGGTATCGAGGCGCTCGAGCAGCTCGACACGCTCGGGGAGACGGCCGACGTCGTCTTCGGCTGCGCCGGCGGCGGCTCGAACCTCGCCGGGCTGTCGTTCCCGTTCATCGGGCGCAACCTGCGCGACGGGGCCTCGACGCGGATCGTCGCCGCCGAGCCCGCGGCCTGCCCGTCGCTGACCCAGGGCGAGTACCGCTACGACTTCGGCGACGTCGCCGGGCTCACCCCACTGCTCAAGATGCACACCCTCGGGGCCGAGTTCGTGCCGCCGCCGATCCACGCCGGCGGCCTGCGCTACCACGGCATGTCCCCGATGGTGTCCCACGCGCTCGAGCTCGGGCTGCTCGAGGCGACCGCCGTCGAGCAGGAGGACGCGTTCGCGGCCGGGATCGAGTTCGCGAGGGCGGAGGGGATCATCCCGGCGCCGGAGTCGACGCACGCCGTGGCGGCCGCGATCGCCCACGCCCGGGCCGCGACGTCCGAGGAGACGATCGTGTTCGGCCTGTCCGGCAACGGCGTCCTCGACCTGCCGGCATACGCGTCGTTCCTCTGACGCACCCGGCGGCGCCCTGCCGAACGGCGTGTTCCTGGCTGAGCTCAGCAGTGCACCGCTGAGTTCAGCGCCGAACGCGGCGTTCGGGGGAAGGGCGGGTCAGGCGGGCCAGACCCCGGAGCTGCCGCGCCGGTGGCTCGTGAGGAGGTGCGTGTCGACCATCCCGATGGCCTCCATCAGTGCGAACATCGTCGTCGGCCCGACGAAGGCGAAGCCCTTGCCGCGCAACGCCTTGGACAGCGCCACGGACTCCGGGGACACGGTCGGGACCTCCGAGTGGTCCCGGGGCGTGGGCGTCTCCGCCGGCCGGAACGACCAGACGAACTCCGCCAGGCCCCCCTCGTCGCGCAGCCCGATGGTGGCGCGGGCGTTCTGGATCGTCGCCTCGATCTTGCGGCGGTTGCGGACGATCCGACCGTCGGCCATGAGACGTTCGACGTCGGCCTCGCCGAAGCCGGCCACCAGGTCCGGGTCGAACCCCGCGAACACCTCCCGGAACGCCGGCCGCTTGCGCAGGATCGTCGCCCAGGACAGCCCGGACTGGAAGCCCTCGAGGCAGATCCGCTCGTAGACACCGTGCTCGTCGTGCACGGGCATGCCCCACTCGGTGTCGTAGTACTCCATGAGGAGCGGGTCGCTCGCCGCCCACTCCGGTCGCGCCAGCCCGTCCGCTCCCACCACCGTCACGCCGGTCAGCCTAGGCGTTTGCCAGACTGGGCTGATGCCCGAGCACCCGCCACCGCCGGCGAGCCACGAGACGATCGGCACCCGCGACGTCGCCGGCTGGCGGAGCCGCCTCGGCCGCTGGCTCGTCCACGTGGTGGGCGCCTTCGCGATCGCCATCGCCGCCCGCCTCCCTGAGCGGTGGCGACCCGCGGCGGACCGAACCATCACCTGGTCCGCGGCGAACCTCGCCTTCATCGTCTTCGCCGGCGTCTCGCTGTCCCTGGTGCTCGCGCTGACGGACGTCGCGCACGAGGTCTACGAGGGCGTCATCGGGAGCGACGGCGTCGCTGCCCTCGACCACCCCGCCCTCGACCTCGCCCTCCGCTGGCGTGACCCGGGGCTCGACCAAGCCGTCACGCTCTTCACGGACGTCGGTGGGCCGATCGGCATGCCGATCCTCGCGACCGTCGTCGCCGTCACGCTCGCCGGCCTCCAGCGGGCGTGGACGCCGATCGTCATCGCGCTCGTCGCGGCGGTCGGGTCGCTCCTCATGACGATCGCCGGCAAGGACCTGGTCGGTCGGGCCCGGCCGGCGCTCCAGTTCGCCGTGCCTCCCTACGAGAGCTCGCCGTCCTTCCCCAGCGGGCACACGCTGAACGCGACGGTGCTCACGACGGTCGTCGTCTACCTCGTGCTCCTCCGCACGACCGCGACGTGGCAGCGCGTCGTCACCATCACCCTCGGCGCCGCCTTCGTCCTCGCCATGGGCCTCAGTCGGGTCTTCCTGGGCCACCACTGGCTGACGGACGTCCTCGCGGCGTGGGCGATCGGCCTCGCCTGGGCGCTCGCTGTCATCACCGCGCACCGCCTCCTGGTCACCCTCCGTCGCGCGGCCCGACGCACCTCCTGAGCACGCACGCGCAGGCCCGCGTGGAGCGGGCCCCAACGAGCCGTATGACGCTGTGCTCAGTCCCCGAGGGCAGTCCGCATCGCCTCGGCCACCTCGTGCGCCGCGTTGCCCGGCTCCTGTCGCAGCCCCTCGATCGCTCCGTTCCGGTCCGCCTCGGAACGGTTCTGGCTCAGCTTCGCCTTCGCGGAGACCTCCTCGACCTGCACCTCGACACCGACGATGGCCCGCAGCTGCCCCGCGACGTAACGCTCGGGCGCGTCGGTGACGGCCCATGGAGCCGGCCGGTGCGCCTCGTGCCGCGTCGTCAGCCGGGTCACGAGATCGAGGACCCAGTCGGCATCGTCGTGGACCGTCACCGCGCCCCTCAGCTGGACCTCGCTGTAGTTCCAAGTAGGCACAACCCGTCCGTGCTCCACCTTGGAGGCGTACCAGCTCGGGGAGATGTAGGCATTCGCCGCCGTGACGACCACGATGCCCGGGGACCCCGGGTCGATCCGGCGCCAGTGCTCGTTCGCTCTGGCGAAGTGGGCCAGGACGCGTCCCTCGTCGATGACGAGCGGCAGGAGCGTGACGTCCGGGCGACCGTCCGGTCCGACGGTCACCAGGTGGCCGGCGGGATGGGCCTCGAGGAAGGGCGCGACCTCGGTTTCGTCCATAACATTGAAGTGCGGCACGTACACGCCGCCATTCTTCCCCCGAGGGGGATGATGTGCGCCTGCCGAGGGGGTAGCGCGGTCCTCGGGGCGTCCGGGAAGCTGAGCGGCGCCCCATGCTCGTGGAGCACGGGGCGCCGCCAGGCGAGGTGACCGGGGCAACGGTCCGGTTCGATCAGTGCCGCATCGTGCGTGGCTCACGCCTGGCCGCACTCCACGGGCGTGGCTGACGGGCGCTGCGGTCATGGCGAACTGGCCGCGAGACCGTGGTGGCAGCCTCGGGGACCGGGTCGAAGTGCTGTGCGAGCCGGCGCAACAGCTGCGCCGTGCGAGTGCGGCGCCGTACCGGGTAGCGCCGAGTCTGCTCGGCCGTGCGCTCGGCGATCAGCTGGTGCGCGAGGACGTCGGGGAAGGGGACCATCGTGGAGGTGTTCATGACAGGCTCACCTGCGCTCTCTTGACGTGGATGTCGCCACTGCCGGACTGGATGCGAAGGGAGGCCGTGGACTCGGCGCCGTCGGGGCCGGTCGCCTCGTCGAGGTCGACCTCGACGTCGCCGGTGACGGTGTTGAGGTCGAGGTAGGTCGCGACGCCGTTCGCGATCGCGACGACGACGTCACCGGTGCCGGTCTTGGCCCGGATCTCGCCGGCGTGCACCGCGACGAGCTTGACGTCGCCGGTGCCGGTCATGAGGTCGAGATCGGCG
>DASSTN010000205.1:0-2283 GCA_035707905.1 Intrasporangium sp. | reverse complement strand
GCGCCCTGCGCCATCTTGATCTGGATGTCGTCGGCATGGGTGAGGTAGAGGCTGGTCACCCCGAACCGGCCCGACGCGACCTGCTTGATCGCCGAGCGTCGCTCCGGGTCGAGGAGCCGCTCGGGGTCCTCGCCGCCCTCTCCGGTGTTGGACCGGGCACCGAGGCGGTTCATCGCGATCGCGAGTGTCTCGTGGGCCTCCTGGGAGATCGACCCGTAGCTCATCGCCCCCGTGCTGAACCGCTTGACGATCTCGCTGACCGGCTCGACCTCGTCGAGCGGCACGGGGGTGCGGCCCGTGACGCCCGGAGTCTTGAAGCCCATGAGCCCACGCAGGGTCATGAGCCGGGCGGACTGGTCGTCGACGCGCTCGGTGTACTGCTTGAAGATGTCGTAGCGGCGGCTGCGCGTCGAGTGCTGCAGCCGGAAGACCGTCTCGGGGTCGAACAGGTGCGGCTCGCCCTCGCGGCGCCACTGGTACTCGCCACCGACCTCGAGATCGCGGTGGGCCTGGCGAACCCCCTCCGGCGGGTAGGCGCGAGCGTGCCGGGCGGCCGCCTCCTGGGCGATGACGTCGAGGCCCACGCCGCCGAGCTGGGAGACGGTGCCCGTGAAGTAGCGGTCGACGAGGTCCTGGGACAGGCCGATCGCCTCGAAGACCTGGGCGCCCCGGTAGGACGCGACGGTCGAGATGCCCATCTTGGACATGACCTTGAGGACGCCCTTGCCGAGAGCCTTGATGAGGTTGCGGACCGCCTGCTCGGGGGTCACGTCGTCGATGTGGCCGCCGCGGACGAGGTCCTCGACCGTCTCCATGGCGAGGTAGGGGTTCACCGCCGCCGCACCGTAGCCGATGAGCAGTGCGACGTGGTGGACCTCCCGGACGTCGCCGGCCTCGACGAGTAGGCCCACCTGGGTGCGCGTCTTCTCGCGGATGAGGTGGTGGTGGACGGCGGCCGTGAGCAGCAACGACGGGATCGGGGCGAGGTCGCGGCCGGAGTCGCGGTCGGAGAGGACGACGAAGCGTGCGCCCCTGCGGATCGCCTCGGACACCTCGGCGAAGATCTCCTCGAGCCGCTCACGCATCGCCGCGGCTCCGCCGGTGACGTCGTAGAGCCCTCGGACGACGTGCGTGGCATACCCGGGGAGGTCGCCGTCGGCGTTGACGTGGACGATCTTGGCCAGCTCGTCGTTGTCGATGACCGGGAAGTCGAGCACGATCTGCCGGGCGTGGGCGGGTGAGGCGGACAGGGCGTTGCCCTCGGGGCCGATCGTCGTCGAGAGCGAGGTGACGAGCTCCTCGCGGATGGCGTCGAGCGGTGGGTTGGTCACCTGGGCGAACAGCTGCGTGAAGTAGTCGAAGAGGAGGCGCGGCCGGGACGAGAGCACGGCGATCGGGGTGTCGGTCCCCATCGAGCCGAGCGCCTCGGCACCGGTGCGGGCCATCGGGGTCAGGATGATCCGCAGCTCCTCGGAGGTGTAGCCGAAGGTCTGCTGCCGACGGGCGACCGACGAGGCGGTGTGCACGATGTGCTCGCGCTCCGGCAGGTCCTCGAGACGCATCAGGCCGGCGTGGAGCCAGTCGGCGTAGGGCTGCGACCCGGCCAGCTGCGACTTGATCTCGTCGTCCGTCACGATCCGTCCGTGCTCGGTGTCGACGAGGAACATCCGGCCCGGCTGCAGCCGGCCCCGCTTGACGACGGTGCTCGGGTCGAGCTCGAGGACACCCGACTCGGAGGCCAGCACCACGAGCCCGTCCTCGGTCACGGTGTAGCGGCCCGGGCGCAGCCCGTTGCGGTCGAGGACCGCGCCGATCAGGGTGCCGTCGGTGAAGGCGACGTTCGCCGGCCCGTCCCACGGCTCCATGAACGTGGAGTGGAACTCGTAGAAGGCGCGCCGGGCCGGGTCCATCGAGGCGTTGTTCTCCCACGCCTCCGGGATCATCATGAGCACGGCGTGCGGCAGTGAGCGGCCGCCCAGGTGGAGCAGCTCGAGGACCTCGTCGAAGCTGGCGGAGTCGGAGCCACCCGGCGTGCAGATCGGGAAGAGCCGCTCGAGGTCGCCCGGGATGATGTCCGAGGTGAGCAGGCTCTCGCGGGCCCGCATCCAGTTGCGGTTGCCCTTGACGGTGTTGATCTCGCCGTTGTGGGCGATGAGCCGGTAGGGGTGGGCGAGCGGCCAGGACGGAAAGGTGTTCGTCGAGAACCGCGAGTGCACGAGGGCCAGCTGGGTCGTCAGCCGGGGGTCGCTGAGGTCGGGAAAGAACGGCTCGAGCTGCCCGGTC
>DASSTN010000204.1:0-5157 GCA_035707905.1 Intrasporangium sp. | reverse complement strand
GGTCTCCACGACAGTGACCCTAGGCGACGCCGGGGCGGGCGGGGCAACCGTCCACCGCGTACCGTGGAGGTATGACCGACCAACCGCCGCCCGACGACCAGAACCCGTTCCGGGGTACGCCGTTCGAGCAGTTCTTCGCCGGCGGTGCGCCCGATCTGAGCCAGCTGTTCAGCCAGATCCAGTCGATGATGCAGCCGTACGACGGCCCCCTCAACTGGGACCTCGCCGTCGACACCGCCCGCAAGACGGTGGCCCAGGGCCCCGACCCGACGCCCTCGCAGCGTCAGCGCGACGAGATCGCGGACGCCGTACGCCTGGCCGACCACTGGCTGGACGAGACCACCGAGTTCCCCTCCGGCGTCACCTCCGCCGTGGCCTGGAGCAGGGCCGAGTGGATCGTCAACACGACCGACGTGTGGAAGGTCCTGGTCGAGCCGATCGCCGCCTCGTCCGTCGGGGCGCTCGGCAACGCGCTGCCCGCCGAGGCCGCGGGCATGGGCGGCCCGATCATGGCGATGCTGGGCAAGGCCGTCGGCGCGATGCTCGCGACCCAGGTGGGCTCGGGCCTCGGTGCCATGGCCGGTGAGGTCGTCTCCGCCTCCGACATCGGGGTGCCGCTGGGCCCGGCCGGGACGGCCGCCCTGGTGCCCGCCAACGTCGCGCGCTTCGCCGAGGGGCTCGACGTGCCCGAGACCGACGTCCTGCTCTACCTCGCCCTGCGCGAGGCCGCCCACCAGCGGCTCTTCGCCGGGGTCCCCTGGCTGCGCGACCACCTGATCGGCGCGGTCACCGACTACGCCCAGGGCATCGAGATCAACACCGAGCGCATCCAGGAGACGATGGAGGAGCGCCTCCAGGGCGTCGACCCGAGCAACCCGGAGAAGCTCCAGGAGCTGATGGAGGGCGGGCTGTTCGACCTGCCGCGCTCGCCGCAGCAGGAGGCCGCCCTCAAGCGGCTCGAGATCGCGCTCGCGCTGGTCGAGGGCTGGGTGGACGAGGTCGTGGGGCAGGCCACCGTCGAGCGGATGCCGACCGCCTCCAAGCTCCAGGAAGCCGTACGCCGCCGCCGCGCCGCGGGTGGTCCGGCCGAGGAGACCTTCGCGTCGCTGGTCGGTCTCGAGCTGCGCCCGCGCCGGCTGCGCGACGCCTCCACCCTGTGGGGCTCGCTGCGTACCCGCCAGGGCATCGAGGCTCGCGACGGCGTCTGGATGAGCCCCCACCTGCTCCCGACCGACGCCGACCTCGACGACCCGCTGGGCTTCCGCGAGGGTGCCGACGCCATCGAGCTCAGCGAGGACGACTTCGACGCCGAGCTCCGCAACCTGCTCGAGGGCGGTCGGGGCGACCCCGACACCGACACCGAGGAGTCGGGCGACTCCGAGGGCGAGTGAACCCGCACGCGGAGGCGTGTCACACGCTCCGGTCGTGGACCCCACCGTCTGCCGAGCAGGCGACGCTGCGCGACCGCTACCTCCAGCACCTCTCCGACCATCCGGACGGGCTCGACCGCTCCTGCGCACCCGGGCACCTGACCGCGGGCACCCTCGTGCTCTCCGGCGACCTCGACTCGGTCCTGCTCAACCTGCACCGGCGGGCCGGCCGGTGGTTCCACTTCGGCGGCCACTGGGAGCCCGGTGACACCAGCCTCCTCGCGACGGCGACGCGCGAGGCAGTCGAGGAGTCCGGGGTCGACGGGTTGGCCGTGCACCCCGACCCGGTGCACCTCGACCTGCACCGCGTGGAGTTCTGCCGCGGGCACGACCGCACCGACCACCTCGACGTCCGGTACGCCGCGCTCGCGCCGCCCGGCGCCGTACCCCGCACGAGCGACGAGTCGCTGGACGTGCGCTGGTGGCCGCTCGACGCCCTGCCCGACCTGGAGCCGGAGATGCACGAGCTGATCGCCCGCGCGCGGGAACGCCTGGACGACCGTGGTCAGTCGCCGGCCGGCTCGAGTCGCGCTGCGGTGGAGTAGCCGTCGAGCCACGCCTTGGCGCGCTCGGCGTCGGGGTAGCGGGCGACCCACCGCCAGAACCGGTCGTTGTGTCCGGGCTCGATCAGGTGGGCGAGCTCATGGACGAGGACGTAGTCGACCACCCAGTCGGGCATCTCCTGCAGCCGTCGCGAGATCCGGATGGAGCGGTCGACCGGAGTGCACGACCCCCACCTGCTGCGCTGGTTGTCGACCCACCGGACGGTCGCCGGCAGCGCGCGCCCGCTCAGCCAGGTACGGCTCAGCTCGAGGGCCCGCGCCAGCAGGTCCTCGTCGCTGGGTCGACGCCGGGCCTCGGCCCTCTCGACCCGGGCGACCATCGTCTCGACCCACTCGGCCTCCTGGGCGCGGCTGAGGGACGCCGGGATCAGGACCACGATCCGGTCGCCCTCGCGGTACGCCGAGACCGTCCGCCGGCGTCGCTTCGACCGGCGTACCTCCACGTCCGAGCGCGGGGCAGCTTCCATGCGAGCACGGTAACCGCGAGCGCCGACAGTTCCGGGGAGCCGCTCCGGATCGCCCCGCCGGCTATCCTTTGGCCGCCCAGGCGAGCAGCCGCTCGCGGGGCCAGGTGTTGACGATGCGGTCGGGGTCGATGCCGGCCGCCTCGGCCCGCTCACACCCGTAGTCGAGGAAGTCGAGCTGGCCCGGCGCATGGCTGTCGGAGTCGATCGAGAACAGGCAGCCGATGTCGCGCGCCAGCGCGATCAATGCCGACGGCGGGTCCCGGCGCTCCGGCCGCGAGTTGATCTCGACCGCCACGTCGTGCTCGGCGCAGGCCTCGAACACCGCCCTCGCGTCGAACTCACTGCTCGGCCGGGTGCCGCGGTTGCCCATCACCATCCGGCCGGTGCAGTGACCGAGCACGTTCGTGCGCGGGTTGCGGATCGCTCCCAGCATCCGCCGCGTCATGCCGGCGGAGTCCTGGCGCAGCTTGGAGTGCACGCTGGCGACCCGCAGGTCGAGCTTCGCCAGCATCTCGTCGGTCTGGTCGAGCCCGCCGTCGTCGAGGATGTCGACCTCGATGCCCTTCAGCAGCGTGAAGCCCGACCCGGCGAGGTGCTGGTTCACGGCGTCGACGACCCCGAGCTGCTTGGTCAGCCGGGCCACGCTGAGCCCGTTGGCGACGGTCAGCCGGGGCGAGTGGTCGGTCAGCACGAGGTACTCGTGACCGAGCTCGATCGCGGTGAACGCCATCTCCTCGATCGGCGAGCCCCCGTCGGACCAGTCCGAGTGGGAGTGCAGGTCGCCACGCAGCGCCGCCCGCAGCTCCCGGCCGCCCTGGGCGAGCGGTCCGGCGTACGCCGCCTCCAGCTTCGTGAGGCGCTCCGGCTTCTCCCCCCGCACCGCGGCCTCGATGACCGCGGCGGTGCTCGGCCCGATGTTCGGCAGCTCGGTGAGGGTGCCGGCCTCGACGCGCTCGGCGACCTCGTCGGCCGGCAGCGGCAGGATCGCCGCGGCAGCCTTGCGGAACGCCTGCACGCGGCGGGTCTCCTCCCGGCCGCGCTCCATGAGGAAGGCGATCCGGCGCAGGGCCGCGACCGGTCCGTGCGGGTACGCCTCGTCGACCATCGGCTGTTCCTCGCCTCCTCTCGAGCGGGCCGCGCGTCGGACCCCTGGCCCCGGCTTTCCCCAGGGCAGGGAATTTCCGTCCACACCCGGTGCGCGACATTCTGGCTGGTCAGGCCCACGCCGGGACACCGACCCCGCACCGGGTCCACACGGCGTCCCCAGCCCGGGTCGGCGTGCTCCACGGGTTCTCCACAGGCCGGCGGCGCGTCGTCCACAGGCTTGTCCACAGGTTGAGGGGGCAACCGCCCGTGATGCGTTGACCCTGCCGACGCCGCGCTCCTAGCGTGCTGGGCAGACGGGGTCCCGGGACTCCGGATGACGTTCGCAAGGGGAAGGCAAGCGTCGTCCGGCCCCGGGTCCCCGTCTTGCCACAGTTCTCGGGCCGTCCGTTCGGCGGGGTGGCTTCGTCACGATCCCCCCTCGAGGAAGGGCCTCGACGCCCGGCGAAGCTCGGTTCCCGCCGCCCCCACGCAGCGCGTTCGGGGTCCTCTCCTCGGCTCGGAGGGCTCATCCGGACGATGTCTCCGCTTGAGCGTGAAATCAGCGTGTTCCACGCTCAGCGGTGCGCCGCCCGCACCGCGTGCCTGCCGTGTCGTAGGGTCGAAGTCGACCGGGCGCCTCCACGTGGTCCGGTCCCGGCGGGCTTCCCCTGATTCCCCGTCGCGACGACCGTGAATGAAAAGAGCAAGGAGGCCGTCATGGCGGAGACCTGGAGCGGCGAGTTCTACTGCGTGAAGTGCAAGGCCAAGCGCGAGGCGAGCGGCGAGGTCCGCGTCAACGACAAGGGGACTCGGATGGCGAAGGCCGTCTGCCCCGTGTGCGGCACGAACCTCAACCGCATCCTCGGCAAGGCCTGACCCACCGCACAGACCTCATCGAACGGCGTCGCCCCTCGGGGCGACGCCGTTCGTGCGTTTCCCGCGGCTGTGGAGACGACCCCACACGGACCACGCCGCTGTGGCACGGTCGGACGGATGACCGCCACGACGTGGTCCGACCTCGTCCAGCCCGCGCTGCGCGACGGGCTCGACGTCGTACGCCGAGACGACCGGCACCTCCAGATCGGCCTCGACCCGCCTCACCGGCTCGTGCTCGACGAGGCCCCGGGCCTCTTCCAGACCCTGACTCATCTCCACCACCGTCCCCCGGAGGAGCTGCGCCCGGTCGTGGACCGGCTCGTGCGTGACGGCTGGGTGGTCGAGGGCGTCCGCACGTCCCCGACGAAGCACCGGCCGGTCGCGGTCACCGCCGACCCGCTGCTGGCAGACCGGGTGTCGCACGCCTGCGCGACCGCGGGGCTGACCCGCATCGACGACGCCCCGCTCCACCTCGTCGTCGCGGTGGGAGAACCCCGTCGCGCACTCTCCGACGCCCTCGTCCGCGACGACGTTCCCCACCTCTGGGTCGCCGTGCTCCCCTACGAGGTGCGCGTGGGCCCGTTCGTCGAGCCCGGACGCACCCCGTGCCTGCGCTGCGTCGACGCCCACCTCGGCGACCTCGACCCCCGCCGGGCCACCGTGCTCCACCAGCTCGAGGAGCGCCCCGTCGCCCCCCGCACCGACCCCGACCCCTGCCTGGTCCAGCTCGGCGTC
>DASSTN010000203.1:0-16015 GCA_035707905.1 Intrasporangium sp. | reverse complement strand
ACGGTGGCAGCGTCGTGCTCTCGGGCGACGCCGGTATCGGCAAGTCCCGCCTCATCTCCCGGCTCGTCGACGACGCTGCAGAACGCGGCTGGCGGACTGGCGTGGGCCACTGTGTGGGACAGGCGGGCAGCGCCCTCGCCTACCTGCCCTTCATCGAGCTCCTGACGGCCCTGCAGGCCGACTCGCCCGAGGTCGTCGGCCGGGTGGCGGCGCTCTACCCCGCGCTGGGCCAGCTGCTCCCGGGCCATCGGCCGGGCGAGGACCTTGCCACCGTCATCGATCCGGGTGGCGTCGCAGCCGCGATCCATGCCCTCTTCACGGCCGTCGGTGCGGACCGGCCGACCCTCGTCATCGTCGAGGACGTGCACTGGGCCGACCACTCGTCGCGCGACCTGCTCACCCTGCTGCTCACCCGCGGCTTCACGACCCCGGTCGGCCTCGTGGTCAGCTATCGGTCCGACGACCTGCACCGACGTCACCCGTTGCACGAGACGCTCGCGGTGTGGGCGCGTATCCCGGGCGTGCAGCACCTCGAGCTCGACCGGCTCACCGACGCTGCGGTGGGCGCGCTCGTCGCCTCGCTCGAGGGCGTCCGGCTTGACGAGCCGGTCGCGGCGGAGATCGTGCGGCGCGCGGGCGGCAACCCGTTCTTCGCCGAGGAGTTGGCGGCCAGCGCCGTCGCGGGACACGGCCTGACGGGTGGGCTCGCACGGGTGCTCCGCTCCCGCGTGGAGGCGCTCCCGGAGGATGCCCAGCTCGTGGTCGCGGCCGTCGCGGTGGGGGCCCGCCAGATCGGTCACGAGCTGTTGGCGCGCGTCGTCGACCTTCCCGACGAACGTCTCGAGCGGGCGCTCGCCGCAGCGGTCGAGCACCACGTGCTCGAGACGTGCTGGCCGCCGGCGTACACCTTCCGGCACGCGCTGCTGGGCGAGGCGGTGGCGGACGCGCTCCTGCCGGGCGAGCGAATGAGGCTGCACCGCTCGTATGCCGCTGTGCTGGCCGAGCACCGCGCGCTCGGTCCCGCCTCCGAGCTCGCCCGCCACGCCGCGGCCTCGGGTGATGTCCCGACCGCAGTTGCCGCGAGCCGAGCTGCCGCGGAGGCGGCGCTCGCGATGGGCGGCCCGTATGACGCCTTGCAGCACCTCGAGCGCGTCCTGGGGTGGCTCGACGAGGACGACCCCCAGCGCGACGAGGTCACCATGGCCGCTTCCGACTCTGCCCTGCTCGCCGGTGACACCCTGCGGGCCGTCGACCTGCTCCGAGACCGTCTGGACCACCCCGGTCGGCTCCAGGCGCCGCAGATGCGGGCAGAGCTGCTCGCCCGCTACACCTTGGGGCTCCGGATCCTCGACCTGCCGCACGACCCGCTGCGCCTGACTGCCGAGGCGCTGCGGCTCATCGGTCCGGAGCCCAGCGAGTCGCGGGTCCGGGTCCTGACGGCCCGGCTGCAGGCACTCGTCGACAGCGAGGGCGCCGCCGAGCCCTCCGCCGCCGCGGCCGAGATCATGGCCATCACCGAGGAGATCACCCGACTGGCCGAGCTGCTCGAGCTGCCTCGCGTGAGCGCCGAGGTCCGGGCCATTCTCGTCCGCCTCGTCGAGCGACGCCAGGACCTCAGCGCCGTCGAGGAGCAGCTCCGCGCACTGCTCGCACAGGCCGCCGCCGACGACCCCGTCCGTGTCAGGGCGCTGCACCGGCTGGGCTCGGTGCAGTACCGACGCGGGGAGCTGGCCGCCGCTCTGGCGACGTATGACGAGGGGTGCCGCGTTGCTCGCCAGCTGCACATCGAACGGGCACCGTTCGCCCTCGAGTGCCAGCTGCTGGGCGGCCTGCTCGCCTACCAGCTCGGTGACTGGGACGGTGCCCTCACCCGCTGGGACGTCGGCGCCGAGCCGATGCCCGAGACGACCCGGCTCTACTTCCTCGGCTCCCGGCTGGCGGTTGCCGCGGGACGGGGCGAGCCGCTCGACCGGCAGGTGCTGGCAGCTCTCCGGCGCTCCTGGTGGGTCGATGGGATCACCGCGGTCTACAGCGCGACCGCCGTCGACCAGCTGGGCCAGGAGGGTCGGATCGACGAAGCCCTCGACCTCGCGACCGACATCCTCGCCACCGTCGACGCCCTCTGGGGAGTGCGTGAGCACATCGCGATCCGGCTGGCCGCCCTGGTCGCGGGACAGTGCGCCCGGGTGGCGGTCGATGCGGACGCCCGGCTGCGACGCCGGATGCTCGAGGTCACGGACACCCTCCTGGGCCGGGCCGAGAGCCTGACGGTCTCAGCGGACAGCGACGCCGAGTCATGGGCCTGGCTCGCCCGTGCTCGCGTGGAGTCGCTCCGGCTGCGATGGCTGCTGGGTGCTGCGGGCACGGAGGGCGGGTTGACGGGTGCCGCGGGCACGGAGGGCGGGTTGACGGCCGCGGAGCTGGTCGAGGCGTGGGAGACGGCGGTGTCCGCCTTCGAGCGCTACGGCGAGGCCTTCGAGACGGCCCGCTCGCGAGCCGGCCTCGCTGCCGCACTCCATGCACTGGGTGACGACACCGCCGCCCGGGGGCAGATCGAGGCAGCACGGGTCGTCGCCGAGCGCCTCGGCGCTGCGCCCTTGTTGGAGGCCCTGGAGTCAACGCTGCCGAGCGGGGTTGCCGTGAGCGGCGCACCGGCTCTGACGGCCCGTGAGGCGGAGGTCCTCGGCCTCGTCGCGCGGGGCCTCACCAACGGGCAGATCGGACGGCAGCTGTTCATCAGCACCAAGACGGTGAGTGTTCACGTCTCCAACGTCCTGGCCAAGCTCGGTGCGGGCAGCCGCACGGAGGCCGCTGCGATCGCCCACGAGCAGCACCTCCTCCACTGACTCGGGACCCCCGGACCGTGAGCGCAGACGCTCCCGCCCGGCTGCCCTTCGTCCCGGCTGCCTCCGTCCCGGACGGGCAACGTCCCCGATTGCGGCCGAGCGCGCCTCTCGGGTTACCCTTGCCGGCAGATAGTTGAACCAGCAACTACACAACGACGGCCGTGCCGGGAGGAGACGACCATGGGCAGGAAGCGCCCGACGACGGACCGACAGGCGAGGGTGGCCGCGATGCGGGCCGAGGAGCGGCGGAAGGACCGTCGTCACAAGCTGTTCGTCTACGGCTCGACGGCCGCAGTCGTCGCCGGCCTCGTGACCGCGGTCGCGGTGCCGATCGCACGGGAGGCGGGAGATCGGGCCGCCATCAAGGCGAGTGCGAACGCCCCCATCCAAGGTGTCGTCGAGACGGCGAACCTGAGCCGCAACCACGTCGAGAGCAAGGTCAGCTACGCCACCTCCCCGCCCGTCGGCGGCGACCACCACCCCGTCTGGCTCAACTGTGGCGTCTACGACGAGCCGGTCCCCGAGGAGCACGCGGTTCACTCGCTCGAGCACGGCAGCGTCTGGATCACCTACGACCCGGCGCTCCCCGCCGCCGAGGTGAGCAAGCTGACGGCGAAGGCCGAGGGTGAGGCCTACGTGCTCGTCAGCCCGTACGAGGGGCAGAAGTCACCCATCGTCCTGACCGCCTGGGGCCACCAGCTCGAGCTGGACAGCGCGGATGACCAGCGGATCGACCCGTTCCTCGTCCGCTACCTGCAGGGCGAGCAGACCCCCGAGCCGGGGGCGGTCTGCCACAGCGGCATCGGCTCCCCGGTCGCCTGACCCGTGCGGCCGCGTCCAGTCGTCATCGCAACAGTCGGGGTCCTGCTCGCCCTCGGGGTCGTGGCCGGGCTGCTCGCTGGCGCCCGGCTCGGCGGGATCTCGGCGCGCAAGGCGCCCGTAGAGGCGTCGGTCGACGTCGGGTTTGCCCGGGACATGCAGGCTCACCACGACCAGGCCGTCCAGATGGCCACGCTCGTGCGCAACGGGACGGGTGACCCGGAGATCGGCAGCATCGCCCTCGACATCGCGTTGACGCAGCAGCACCAGTCCGGACAGATGTACGCCTGGCTGGAGCAGTGGGGTCACCCGCAACGTTCCACCGCGCCCGCCATGTCGTGGATGAAGGGCCATGACCACGCGAGCGGTTCCGGTGCCAGCGAGGAGACCGGCGGGACCGGCGGCCGCATGCCGGGCATGGCGTCCAAGGCGGACCTGGCCGCGCTCGAGGCCGCGAGAGGCACCGAGGCCGAGCGCCTCTTCCTGCGCCTCATGATCGACCACCACGAGGCGGGAGTGCAGATGGCCGCCTACGCGGCCGAGCATGCGCAGGAGCCAGCCGTCCGCCGGCTCGCCCGCTCCATGACGGAGGCGCAGCAGGCGGAGATCACCGTGCTGCAGGACCTGCTCGAGGTCCGCGAGGGGTCGACCGCCTCGAAGGGATGACGCAGCCCCGGCCTCGGCTGTCCCGGCTCTGCCTCGACGGGGCTGCACTCTCGTCGTGCGGCGTGCCACCACTCCGCCCGAACGCGCTTCACACCCTCGCCGGGGAGTTCTCCCCATTCCGCCGGTCGCCACGCTCCCCTAGCGTGCGGGCCGGGAGGGCCGGAACCTAGGAGAACTCATGTGTGAGATCCACGAAACACCTGCTGGTGCAACGGTGGCGCGACGCACCCTGCTGCGCGGCGCTGGCGGTCTCGTCCTCGGAGCCGGCGTCCTCGCCGCCGGCGCGACGACCGCCCAGGCCGCCACGTCGCAGAACGGCTGGTCGGCCGGCTCGTCCACGCAGATCCCCCTGAGCGGGCTGACGGTCGGCGCCGCCTCCTTCCCGGCCGGCGTCCGCAGCGGCCAGGTGCACACGATCCTCGGCTACGTCGCGCGCCGGTTCAACAACGAGGTCGAGGCGCTCGTCTCGGGATGGTGCTGGGGTCACGCCTACCGGGCCATCTCGGGCAGCACCACCCTGTCGAACCACGCGAGCGGCACCGCGATCGACGTCAACGCGCCGCGTCACCCGCTCGGCGCGAGCGGGACGTTCGCCTCGACGCAGCGCACCAGGATCCGGGCCATCCTGGACTACTGCGACGGCGTGGTGCGGTGGGGCGGCGACTACTCCGGCCGCAAGGACGAGATGCACTTCGAGATCAACGTCCGCCCCGGTGATGCCCGACTCGCCGCCCTCGTCACCAAGATCGGTGGCGGCGGCTCGACGACGGCCACCTGGACCACCGTCAAGCGGGGGGCGACCGGGTTCCGGGTCGTCGCGATCCAGCACCTGCTGACCCACCGCGGCTACGCCCTCACCGTCGACGGGTCGTTCGGCCCGACCACGGAGAGCAAGGTCATCGCGTTCCAGAAGTCGCGCGGCCTCGTCGCCGACGGCATCGTCGGCGCCAAGACCTGGTCCGCCCTCGTCGTCACCTGCAAGCGCGGCTCGACCGGTCAGGCCGTCGTCGCGATCCAGAAGACCCTCACCCACCGCGGCTACTCCCTCACCGCGGACGGCTCTTTCGGCGCGACCACCGAGAGCAAGGTCATCGCCTTCCAGAAGTCGCGCGGCCTCACGGCGGACGGCATCGTCGGCCCGAACACCTGGGCGAAGCTCACCGCCTGAACCGACGGTCTGCCCGAGCGTTGCGGGATCGACCTTCCAGCGGAAGTGAGCCTCCCAGGGCGCCGGGAAGGCTCCGTATGCCGCTCAGCGAGGTGAGCGGCATACGGAGCCTCCGCCGCCCAGCAGGTGAGCGGCATACGGAACCTGCCGCCGCGCGTCGTCAGGTGGCGGGCTCGACGAGCGCGAAGGGCACCGTGAGCGTGCCCGCCGACGACCGGATGTGGAAGCGCGTACGGCCCCGCTTCACGATCGTGCCGAGGCTCCCCTCGAAGTCCCCCGGGGCCGTGACCCGCACGCGCTGCCCGACCCGGAGCCGGCGCCCCAGCGGGGCGGCGTGGCCACGCGTCAGGGACTGCAGCTCCGCCGCGTAGTTCGGATGCATCGCCACCTCCTCGCCGCGGTAGGTCCACGTGATGACATGGCGCACGTCGAAGCTGGACGAGCACCTGGCGCAGGTCATGACCCGCTCCGGGCGTCGGTGCCGGGTCGTCTCGTGGCCGGCGCGGCAGGTGCCCCACCAGTTGCCGGTGACCGCCGGCCCACCCTCGACACAACGGGTGCCGGACGAACCGATGGCGAGCGCCGTGGCGCGCCACACCTCGTCGTGCCCGTGGCGGGGACCGACGAGGGCGTGGGCGATCTCGTGCAGGATCGAGTCGCGCACCTCGTCCTGCTCCTGCAGGGCGGTCAGGTGCCGGCTCAGGGTGATGCGCCGGTCACGGAAGTGGCAGGCCGCCGCCCGCGCCTTGGCCCGGTCGAGCCCCACCGTCCAACCGTCGAGGCCGTGCGCGCGCATCAGCTCACGAGCCAGCGTCAGCGCCTCACTCAGGTCCATCTCGTGTCTCTCCTGTCTGCCCCGGCCCCGAGCCTAGGACCCGCCGCCGACACCGGTCACCCGGTCCCGACGCCCCGCTCGGCAGGTCGTACTCGCCCGTCGGGGCGAATGGTGACAGTCTCGGACGGTGGCGTCACCACGCCGCACCTGACGCGTCCCCTGCCCCAAGGAGGCCCTCGAGATGTTCTCGCGCATCGCCATCGTCAACCGAGGTGAGGCGGCCATGCGACTCATCCACGCGGTTCGCGACCTCAACGCCGCCGCGCCGGAGGGGCCGCAGATCCAGACGGTCGCGCTCCACACCGAGGGCGAGCGACGCGCGATGTTCGTCCGCGAGGCGGACCTGTCCTACGACCTCGGCCCTGCCGCGAACCGGCCCTACCTCGACTACGCGGTCCTCGAGAAGGCCCTCGTCGAGACGGGTGCGGACGCCGCGTGGGTCGGCTGGGGCTTCGTTGCGGAGGACCCGGGCTTCGCCGAGCTGTGTGCCCGCATCGGCGTCACCTTCATCGGACCGAGCCCGGAGGCGATGCGCAAGCTCGGGGACAAGATCGGCAGCAAGCTCATCGCCGAGGAGGTGGGCGTCCCGGTCGCGCCCTGGAGCCGCGGCGGCGTCGACACGCTCGAGGAGGCGACCGAGGCCGCCGCCCGGATCGGCTACCCCCTGATGCTCAAGGCGACCGCAGGTGGCGGCGGACGAGGGATCCGTCGCGTCGACTCCGACGCCGACCTGCGCGACGCCTACGAGCGCACCCGCGACGAGGCCGCCCGGGCCTTCGGCTCGGGCGTCGTCTTCCTCGAGAAGCTCGTCACCGGGGCCCGGCACATCGAGGTGCAGGTCATCGCCGACGGGCAGGGCACGGCGTGGGCCGTCGGCGTGCGGGACTGCTCGATCCAGCGGCGCAACCAGAAGGTCATCGAGGAGTCGGCCTCCCCGGTCCTCGAGCCGGACCAGGTCGCCGAGGTCAAGGCCAGCGCCGAGCGTCTCGCCATCGCGGTCGGTTACTCAGGAGCCGGGACCGTAGAGTTCCTCTACCACCCGACCGAGAAGTTCTTCGCCTTCCTCGAGGTCAACACCCGCCTGCAGGTCGAGCACCCCATCACCGAGGTGACGACCGACACCGACCTCGTGGCGCTCCAGCTCCACGTCGCCGCAGGCGGCCGCCTGGAGGGCGAGCGCCCGACCGAGTCCGGCCATGCGGTGGAGGCCCGGCTCAACGCCGAGGACCCGGACCGCGACTTCGCCCCCTCCCCGGGGCGGATCGAGCTGCTCACCTTCCCCTCGGGACCGGGCATCCGGGTGGACACCGGCGTCGCCGAGGGTGACTCCATCCCCGCCGACTTCGACTCGATGATCGCGAAGATCATCGCCCACGGCCGCACCCGTGACGAGGCGCTGGCTCGGCTGCGCCGGGCGATGCGGGAGACCACCGTCGTCATCGAGGGCGGGGCGACCAACAAGTCCTTCATCCTCGACCTGCTCTCGCAGCCGGAGGTCATCGACGGCACTGCGGACACGGGCTGGATCGACCGGGTCCGGCAGCAGGGCCGCCTCGTCACCCACCGGCACTCGGGCATCGCCCTGGTCGCCGCGGGCATCGAGGCCTACGAGGACGCTGAGGCGCTCGAGCGGGCCCGGCTGCTGGAGACCGCCCGTGGCGGCCGCCCCCAGGTGCAGCACCAGGTGGGCCGCCCCATCGACCTCAAGCTGCGCGGCGCGTCCTACCGGGTGACCGTCCTACGGACCGGACAGACCCGCTACCGGGTGACGATCGGCGCCGGTGTCGAGTCGCAGACGGTGGAGGCCGAGATCGACCGGATCGACCGGCACCACAGCCGGCTCGCGGTCTCGGGACAGGGCTACCGCCTCGTCACCGCGACGCATGGCCCGGTCCAGCTCGTCGAGGTCGACGGGGTGACCCACCGCGTCACGCGGGACGAGGGCGGCGTCATGCGCTCGCCGGCTCCGGCTCTCGTGGTCGCGACCCCCGTGGAGGTCGGCGCGGAGGTCGCCTCGGGCGCACCCGTCCTCGTGCTCGAGTCGATGAAGATGGAGACCGTTCTCGTCGCGCCCTTCGCCGGACGGGTCCGGGAGCTGCCCGTGACCGTCGGGGCCCAGGTGGAGACGGGAGCCCCGCTCATCCGGCTCGAGCCGGTCGCGGACGCCGACGAGGCACAGGCAGACGAGACGCCCTCGGTCGACCTCGACCTGCCGGCTGCACCGAACGGGCAGTCCGCCGCGACCCGGGCCCGCCGGGCCGTCGCCGACCTGTCCGGCGCGGTGCTCGGCTTCGACACGGTGTCGGCCGGCAGCCAGGCCCTGACCGCCTACCTCGAGGCCCGCGCCGCGCTCGCCGCCGAGGGTGAGACGACGATCGCCGCGGAGATCGCCCTGCTCGAGCTGCTCACCGACTTCGCCGAGCTGGGCCGCAACCGGCCCGCCTTCGAGGAGCGGCACACCGAGCTGCTCGTGCACAGCCCGAGGGAGTACTTCCACGCCTACCTCCAGAGCCTGGACCCGGACCGAGCCGGCCTGCCCGAGGACTTCCGCGCCAAGCTGGCCCGGGTCCTGGCGCACTACGGCGTCCCCGACTTCGACCGCACTCCAGAGCTCGAGGAGGCCGTCTTCCGGATCTTCCTCGCGCAGCAGCGGACCACGCCCGAGGTCGCGCTCGCGACCTCCCTGCTGCGCCTCTGGTTGAGCGAGCCGGTGCCGGCAGCGCCATACGACATCGCTGCTCGCGAGGCCCTCGACCGGCTCGTCCTCGCCACGCAGCTGCGCTTCCCGGTCGTCGGCGACCTCGCCCGGTCGGCTCGTTTCCGCTGGTTCGACCAGCCACTCGTCGACGCGGAGCGGGCCAGCGTGCTCGCCGGCGTGCGCGACAAGCTGGGCGCGCTCGCAACCGCACCGGACGCTCCCGGGCATGCCGAGGGTGTCGACGAGCTGGCCGCCATTCCCGAGCAGCTCGTCCGCTTCCTCGCCGAGCGGCTCGAGGGTGGCCTCCCGGAGCACGAGCCGATGCTCGAGGTCCTCATCAAGCGGCACTACCGTGGGCACGACCTCCGCGACCAGCACACCTTCTCGGCCGGCGGTCGTCCGTTCTCGGTCGCCGACTACACCCTTGACGAGCGCGACACGCACCTGACGACGACGATCGGTCTCGTCAGCGAGCTGACCCCCGGCAGTCCCCTCGACGCGGCGGTGACCGCCGACGTCGAGGGTCGGCTGCCCGACCACGAGGCGGTCGTCGACCTCTACCTCAGCTGGCCGGACGAGCCCGCGTCACCCGAGGACGCGAGCGCCGAGCTCGCCGAGAGGCTCTCCCGTATGCCGTTCACCGAGCAGGTGCGGCGCGTGGCCGTCGCCGTCAGCGCGGGAGACGGACGCCCCGTCGACTACTTCACCTTCCGCCCGACCGGCGAGGGCCTCACCGAGGACCGGCTGGTCCGTGGCGTCCACCCCATGGTCGGGCGGCGCCTCAGCCTCTGGCGGCTGCGAGCCTTCGACGTGACCCGCCTCGAGTCCCCCGAGGACGTCCTGCTCTACGAGTGCGTCGCCAAGGACAACCCCGACGACCGCCGCCTCGTCGCGCTCGCCCAGGTGCGTCAGCTCGTCGTCGTGCGGGACGAGGACGGCGAGGTGACCGGCCTGCCGCACGTCGAGCGCGCGATCGCCAACTGTCTCGAGGCGATCCGCCGGACGCGGGCCGCTCGCGGCGCGAGCGCCCGCCTCGACATGAACTACGTCTGGGTGTCGATCTGGCCGACGATCGAGGCCGACCTGCAGCAGCTCACCGCGCTGCAGAGCAAGATCGCGCCGCTCACCGCCGGGGCCGGCATCGAGGAGGTCCTCGTCCGGGCCGACGTCGCGCCGCAGGAGGGCGGCACCCCGATCCCGATCGCCGGCCGCTTCTACTACCAGCCCGGGTCCGGCGTCGTCTCGTCCCTGGAGGAGCCGCCCACAAAGCCGCTCAAGCCACTCGACGACTACGCCGCCAAGGTCGTCCGCGCGCGCCGGCGCGGTCTCGTCTACCCCTACGAGCTCCAGTCGATGATCGCCGGCGAGGGCGGCACGAGCCAGGAGTACGACCTCGACGACACGGGGCGGCTCGTGCCCGTCGACCGGCCCTACGGCCTCAACAAGGCCGGCATCATCGTCGGCGTCGTCGCGACCCCGACCGAGCGCCACCCCGAGGGCGTCACCCGCGTCGTCCTGTCGGGTGACCCGCTCCGGTCCCTCGGCTCGGTCGCCGAGCCGGAGTGCACCCGGATCATCGCGGCGCTCGACCTTGCCGAGCGGATGCAGGTCCCCGTCGAGTGGTACTCCCTCTCCTCGGGAGCGCGGATCTCGATGCAGTCCGGCACCGAGAACATGGACTGGGTCGCCCGCGCGCTCAAGCGGATCGTCGAGTTCACCCAGGACGGGCACGAGATCAACATCGTGGTCGCCGGCATCAACGTCGGCGCCCAGCCCTACTGGAATGCCGAGGCCACGATGCTGATGCACACGAAGGGCATCCTCGTCATGACGCCCGACAGCGCCATGGTGCTCACCGGCAAGCAGTCCCTCGACTTCTCCGGCGGGGTCTCGGCGGAGGACAACTTCGGCATCGGCGGCTACGACCGGGTGATGGGACCCAACGGGCAGGCGCAGTACTGGGCCAAGGACCTCGGCGAGGCGCGCCAGATCCTCATGGCGCACTACGACCACGCCTACGTCGCGCCCGGCGAGAAGGGCCCCCGCCGGGCCGAGACGGACGACCCGCGCGACCGCGACGTCACGACCTACCCGCACCCCGCGGGTGACGCGGGCTTCGCGACCGTCGGGGACATCTTCTCGGCCGAGACGAACCCGGACCGCAAGAAGCCCTTCGACATCCGCACCGTGATGCGGGCCCTCAGCGACCAGGACCACGTCGCGCTCGAGCGCTGGGCCGGCATGGCCGACGCGGAGACGGCGGTCGTCCAGGACGCCCACATCGGCGGCATCCCGGTCTGCCTGATCGGGATCGAGTCGAAGCCCGTGCCGCGCCGCGGCTTCCCCCCGACCGACGGCCCCGACAGCTACACCGCCGGCACCCTGTTCCCCCGCTCGTCGAAGAAGGTCGCCCGTGCGATCAACGCGGCGAGCGGCAACCGGCCGGTAGTCGTGCTCGCGAACCTCTCCGGCTTCGACGGGTCACCCGAGTCGATGCGCAACCTGCAGCTCGAGTACGGCGCGGAGATCGGTCGGGCCATCGTCAACTTCGACGGCCCGATCGTCTTCACGGTCATCTCCCGTTACCACGGTGGTGCGTTCGTCGTCTTCTCCAAGACGCTCAATCCCGGCATGACGGTCCTCGCGATCAAGGGCTCCTATGCCTCCGTGCTCGGTGGGGCACCCGCCGCCGCGGTCGTCTTCGCCCGGGACGTCGACGCCCGCACGGCGGCCGACCCGCGCATCGCCGCCCTCCAGGAGCGGATCGCGACCGCGTCCGACGCCGAGCGCGCCGGGCTCGCCACCGAGCTGGCGGACCTGCGCGCCTCGGTCCGCGCCGAGAAGCTGGGCGAGGTCGCCGCCGAGTTCGACGCCGTGCACAACATCCACCGGGCCGTCGACGTCGGCTCGGTCGACGAGGTCATCGACGCGAGCGAGCTGCGGCCGAAGATCGTCGACGCGCTCGAGGCCGGCCTCGCCACGACCTGAGCGTCCCGGACCGCACGAGGAGGTATGCCGCCCAGCTCAGCCCGCTGGGCGGCATACCTCCTGCTCGTGCCGCGGCAGCGGCAACCCCGGGACGGCTCCGCGGGTCGCCGGTGACCCGATCCCATGGACGGGTAGGTGGGAGCGGTGGACTGGTTCACGGCTGACGGCTACTGGATCGGCCGCCTCGTGTTCCAGCGAGCGCTGGCGGCCATCTACCTCGTCGCCTTCCTCGTCGCGGTCAACCAGTTCCGCGCGCTGCTCGGCAGCGACGGCATGCTGCCCATCCCCGACTACGTGCGCCGGGTGTCCTTCCGGCGAGCGCCGAGCCTGTTCCACTGGCGCTACTCCGACACGCTCTTCGCCGGCGTCGCCTGGACCGGGGTCGCGCTCTCGCTCGTGACCCTCGCCGGCCTGACCGAGCGGCTGCCCCTGCCCGTCACGATGCTCGTCTGGTTCGTGCTGTGGGCGCTCTACCTGTCGATCGTCAACGTCGGCCAGCGGTGGTACGGCTTCGGCTGGGAGAGCCTGCTGCTCGAGACCGGCTTCCTCGCGATCTTCCTCGGCAACGCTGCGACCGCGCCGCCGCTGCTGCTGCTCATCGGACTGCGCTGGATCCTCTTCCGGCTCGAGTTCGGCGCTGGGCTCATCAAGCTGCGCGGCGACTCGTGCTGGCGCGACCTGACGTGCCTCTACTACCACCACGAGACCCAGCCGATGCCGGGGCCGTTCAGCTGGTTCTTCCATCACCTGCCGCGGCCGCTGCACAAGGTCGAGGTCCTCGCCAACCACGGCACGCAGCTGGTCGTCCCCTTCGGGTTGTTCCTCCCGCAACCGGTGTCCGGGATCTGCGCGGGGATCATGGTCATCACCCAGCTGTGGCTCGTCATCAGCGGCAACTTCGCCTGGCTCAACTGGATGGCCATCGTGATCGGCCTCTCGGTGCTGCCCGACGCCTTCTGGGGCTGGCTGCTGCCGATCGACGTGAGCCACCACCCGGCTGGGGCGACCCCGCTCTGGTGGGTCGTGCTCGTCTGTGCCGTCTCGCTGCTCATCGTCGGGCTCAGCTACCGGCCCGCCCGTAACCTGCTCTCCCGCCACCAGGCGATGAACGCCTCCTTCGACACCCTCCACCTCGTCAACACGTATGGCGCCTTCGGCAGCATCAGCCGCGTCCGCTACGAGATCGTGGTGGAGGGCATGGCCGAGCCCGGGCCCGGCGAGGAGCCGGAGTGGCGGGAGTACGAGTTCAAGGGCAAGCCGACCGGCCTGCACCGCTGGCCGCGCCAGTTCGCGCCCTACCACCTCCGGCTCGACTGGCTCATGTGGTTCGCGGCGATCTCCCCGTCCTATGCGATGCCGTGGTTCCCGAGGTTCGTCGAGCGGTTGCTCCGGGGCGATCCCGCGACGCTGAAGCTGCTGCACCGCAGCCCCTTCGGTGACCGCCCTCCGGCCGTCGTGCGGGCGCGGCTCTACCGGTACGAGTACACGAGCTGGGCGCAGCTGCGGGCCGGGCGGGGCTGGTGGGAACGCCAGCTCGTAGGCGAGTTCATGCGGCCGGTCACCCTCGAGGACTTCTGAGCCAGCGGGTGAAGAGGAACCCGTCGCGCTCGTAGACCGCACCCAGCTCCATGGGGTGCACCGCCGCTAGGGACGGTCCGCTGGTGATGCGCGGCTCGGCGCCGGCGACGACCACCGGCGAGATCGCCAGGCACAGCTCGTCGACCAGGTCGGCGCGGAAGAGCTCGGACAGGACCCGTGGGCCACCCTCGGAGAGGATCCGCGGCAGGCCCTGCGAGACGAGCAGGTCCAGCGCGGCCTCGAGATCGACACTCTCCTCGCCGACGACGAGCACGTCGGCCATGGCCCGGGCGGCGGCGACGCGGTCGGGGGCGGCCTGCTCGGTCGTGAGCAGGATCGGCCGCTCGACGGCCGCCGTGAAGGCGCGGGAGCCGAGGTCGAGGTCGAGCGTCCGGGTGACGACCGCAAGGCGCGGCGCAGCTGCCTGACCGAGCGCCCGGCGGTGCTCCGCGAGCTCGGGGACGGTGCGGATCGGACCGTAGCCCTCGGCCCGGATGGTTGCTGCCCCGACGAGGAGGACGTCGCAGAGGGACCGGAGCAGGTGCAGCAGCTCCTGGTCAGCGGGCCCGGTCAGCGAGCCGACACGGCCCTCGAGTGTCGCCGCCCCGTCGATCGACGAGACCATGTTCACGCTCACGTGGCGCCCGGTGCCGTCCGGGCGAGCGTACGCCTCCGCAACGAGCACCTCACGCCCGGAGCTCGGGTGGATCTGCTTCAGGGTCAGCATCGCTCACTCACGCTCCGTGGCCGGGTGTCATGTCCTTCACGTCACTGAAGGTGAGGACCGCGCCGGCGTCGCCCGCCCCCATCTCGGTCGGCTCGAGGACGAAGCCGATGTGATCACCGAAGGCGACCTGGGCGACGACGCGGCCGACGAAGTAGCGGGCACAGTCCTCGAGGATCGGCACCTCCTCCGGCCCGGGGCGCCACCGGCACTCGGCGAACTTGTCGAGCTCGTCCCCGGTCTCCTCGCCGAACAGCCTTGCGAGGCCGTGCTGTTCGGGGCCGAGCAGATGGACCGCGAGGGACCGCGCACCGGTCGCCAGGGAGTAGGTGTGGTTCCGGGCCGACAGGCAGACGAGGAACCTCGGCGGGGCGATCCCGACCTGAGTCGTGAAGCCGACCAGGCACCCGCTGCGCTCGCCCCCCGATGCGACGGTGACGACATACATGGGGTAGTCGAGCCCATCGACGAAGGCGCCGAACTCCTCGGTGCCGAGGGCCTCCACGTGTTCGCCTGACATGGCCCGATCCTCGCACGGCGTCGGCAGGCATCACTCCGGCTGGTTGTCCGAGGCGCCGGCGGATGAGGAACGGCATGCGGACACCGTCGTACAGGTGACCGGGCTCACCGCGTCCTGCGTCACCCCGGCAACGCCGTGCACCGAGTTGGGACGCCGACGCCGTGACACTGGAGGGTCACGCCCGCACGGACCGGCTCGTTCACGCGGTGGACCTCGACGAGGAGCCTGTCGGACGGCGCAGGTGGGCGGCGGCATCGCGGCTCACGGTGGTCGATGGGTACGGGCTACCCGGCAGGGCCCCACGCTTCATCCCGAGGAGGACCAATGGCACGGACGATCGCCCAGAACATGGTGGCGGGACTGCGCGCGAACGGCGTCAAGCGGGTGTATGGCGTTCCGGGCGACTCGCTCAACGGCTTCACGGACGCGCTCCGGCGCGACGGGATGATCGAGTGGGTCCAGGTGCGGCACGAGGAGGGCGCGGCCTTAGCCGCCTCCGCGGAGGCCGACCTGACCGGAGAGCTGGCCGTCTGCGTGGGCAGCTGCGGTCCCGGGAACCTGCACCTCATCAACGGGCTGTTCGACGCGAACCGGAGCCGGGTGCCCGTGCTCGCCATCGCCGCGCAGATCCCCAGTGCCGAGATCGGCAGCGGCTACTTCCAGGAGACGCATCCGCAGGAGCTGTTCCGGGAGTGCAGCGTCTACGCCGAGCTCGTCGCCCACCCGAGCCAGATGCCGCGGACGCTCGAGATCGCGTTGCGGGCAGCAGTCGAGCGACGTGGCGTGGCCGTCATCGTGATCCCCGGCGACATCGCGCTCGAGGCGGTCCTCGACGACCGGGTCGTCAAGGTGGAGGCCACACACCCCCGGGTCGTGCCCTCCGACGACGAGCTGCGGCGGGCGGCCACGCTGGTGAACAGCGCCTCCCGCACGACGATCCTCGCGGGGGCCGGGGTCGACGAGGCACACGACGAGGTCGTCGCCCTGGCCGACCGGCTCGCCGCCCCCATCGTGCACACCCTGCGCGGCAAGGACCGCATCGCGTTCGACAACCCCTTCGACGTCGGCATGACCGGGCTGCTCGGTTTCGCCTCGGGGTACCGCGCGATGGAAGCGGCGGAGACCCTGCTCATGCTCGGCACGGACTTCCCCTACCAGCAGTTCTATCCGCGC
>DASSTN010000202.1:0-15479 GCA_035707905.1 Intrasporangium sp. | reverse complement strand
AGGTTCATGATCTCCCTGTCATGGTGCGCCCAGACACCGGGCGCTCATCGTCACGCGCCTCGGTGCGCGCCTGTCCCGGAAACCCTAACGAACCGCCACCCCCTTACAACCGGTGGCATGCGCCACATCCGCGCCCCGAGCGCGACCAGGGCCTATCGCAAGAGGAGGTGAGCGGCATACGATCCACTTTGGGGTGAGCGACCGCTTACCCAGCTGATCGAGGAGGATCCGTGCCCGAAGCCGTCATCGTCTCCACCGCCCGCTCGCCGTTCGGTCGAGCCTTCAAGGGCAGCCTCAAGGAGGTGCGCCCCGATGACCTCGCCGCGACCGTCATCCAGGCCGCGCTCGACAAGGTCCCCGCCCTCGACAAGACGCTCGTCGAGGACATCTACCTCGGCTGTGCGGAGCCGTCGGGCCGCCACGGGTCCAACATGGCCAAGGTCGTCGCGACCCTCCTCGGGCTCGACACGACCCCCGGCGCGACGATCAACCGCTTCTGCGCGAGCTCGGCCCAGACGACCCGGATGGCCTTCCACGCGATCAAGGCCGGCGAGGGCGACATCTTCGTCTCCGCGGGTGTCGAGTGCGTGTCGCAGTACACGAACTGGGCCGGGGCCGGTGGTGCGGCGGCCGACGTGCAGAACCCGAAGTTCGCCGACGCCCAGGAGCGCACCGCGAAGCTCGCGCAGACGAACGAGACGTGGACCGACCCGCGCGAGAACGGCGCCCTGCCCGACGTCTACATCGCCATGGGCCAGACGGCCGAGAACGTCGCGACGGCCTACGGCATCACCCGCGAGCGCCAGGACGAGTGGGGGGTCACCTCACAGAACCGGGCCGAGGCCGCCATCGGCCGGGGCTTCTTCGACTGGGAGATCACCCCGACCACGACCCCGGACGGCACGGTCGTGAGCAAGGACGACGGCCCGCGGCCGGGCGTGACGCTCGAGGCGGTGCAGGCCCTGAACCCGGTGTTCCGCGAGAACGGCACCGTGACCGCCGGCAACTGCTGCCCGCTCAACGACGGCGCCGCGGCCCTGGTCGTCATGAGCGACACGAAGGCCAGGGAGCTCGGCCTCGAGCCGCTGGCGCGGGTCGTGTCGACGGCCGCCACCGGCCTCTCCCCCGAGATCATGGGCCTGGGACCGATCGAGGCGAGCAGGCTCGCGCTGCAGCGGGCCGGCATGACGATCGGGGACATGGACCTCTACGAGATCAACGAGGCCTTCGCGGCCCAGGTCATCGGCTCGGCCGACGCGCTCGGCATGGACTACGACAAGCTCAACGTCAACGGCGGCGCCATCGCGATCGGCCATCCGTTCGGCGCGACGGGCGCGCGCATCACCGGCACGATCATCAACGCGCTGCGGGACCGCGACCAGCAGTTCGGCCTCGAGACGATGTGTGTCGGCGGCGGCCAGGGCATGGCGGTCGTCTTCGAGCGTCTCTCCTGACCCGTCCCACCCTTCCCCGAACGGACCGCTCGAGGTCGAACTGGTCGGTGTACCGGCCCGCTCGATCACGAGCGGTCCGTTCGTCGTTGTCAGAGGGCCCTGCGTATGCCGCTCAGCTCGCTCGCGACGTCCGTGACCCGGGTGCCGGGTCGGGTCGACGGGAAGGCGGCGCAGTGGTCGTGGACCAGGACCGCGAGCTGGTCCATGAGGACGGCGGCGCCGAGGTCAGGTACCGCCTGGAGCACACGGCCGCGTGACTCGGCCACGTCGTCGGCGAGCGCCTGGACGAGGGCCGCGACGAGCGGCATACGAGAAAGCGCGTGGTCGAGCGGCAGCTGGTGCCACCGCTCGACCACGCGCCTCAGCTCGTCCGCGACGTCGCGCGGGACGGGAGTGCGAGGTCGCACGACCTCAGTCGCGCATGCGGGCGAAGAGCCGGACGAACTCGATGTAGAGCCAGACGACCGAGACGATGAGGCCGTGCGCGAGCAGCCACGAGTACTTGCGCGGCGCGCCGAGCCGGACCGCGTGGTCGATCGAGTCGAAGTCGATGGCGAGCGAGTAGGCCGCGAGGCCGGTGCCGAGGAGCGAGATGATGATGCCGAGGCCTCCGCTGCCGCCGAAGCCCCAGCCGCCGAGGACGCCGAACATCTGCAGGACGAACTGGAGGAGCAGGAAGATCATGTAGCCGCCGACGGCGATCGTGAACATCCGGCGCGCCTTGCTGGTGACCTTGATGAGGCCGGTGGCGTAACCGGCGTACATCGCTGCGAAGGTGCAGACGGTGGCGAGGACGGCCGTCGGGACGACGCCCTGGTACTTCTCCACCGAGTTGATCGCGTAGCTGAAGGCCCCGAGGAAGACACCCTCGGCCACCGCGTAGAGCACGATGAGCGGCACAGCCACCTTGCGCATGAAAGCGATCGCCAGACCCAGCCCCAGGCCGATGAGCATGCCGCCGAGCCAGAGTGGGCTCGCCAGTGACGGCGTCTTGTCGACCATGAACCAGGTGACCCCGCCTGCGGCGACGAGCAGGGCGAAGAGGCTGAGGCTCTTCATGACGACGTCGTCGAGCGTGACACGGCCGGTGTCGACCGGGCCGGCGCTCTGGCGCGCGTACATCTCGTTGAGCTGGTCAGCAGAAAGCGTCTGCTGGGCAGCGTGCCCGGCGGACGCCGGGGCGGTCCCCGGGTAGGGCGAACCCTGCGGCGGCGGGGCGCCGAAGCCGGCGTACCGCTCCTTCTCAATCTGCTTGTTGAGCCGGTCGAAGACCGGGTTTCCGTTGGCCATGTGCTGCGTGCCTCCCCGACACTGAGGGCCACCCATCGTGGCGACTGTCACCACCCTAAACGGTTGGTATGACGCACCGGGTTCCCGGTGCGTGGGCATACTTGGACGCCACGCCCCCGTAGCCCAATCGGCAGAGGCAGGCGACTTAAAATCGCTCGAGTGAGGGTTCGAGTCCCTCCGGGGGTACTGACGACGGCCCGGCGGCTGCGCGGCCCGGTCAGGTGGTGGCGCGGTCGACGATGAACCGGCGCAGCCCCGCCTCGTCCGTCAGGTCGACGTACCGCCGGCCGCGATCGTCGGACGCCGGCCGGTCGTCCTGCGCCGGCTGGGCCGGGCGAGCCGAGCGCGCCGCCCCGGTCAGGTCGTCGAAGACCGAGACGTAGGCCGTCGCCTGTGAGCGCCAGTCCAACTCCGCCGAGACCCGCTGGCGGCCCCGCAGCCCGAGGTCGGCGCGTAGCTGGTCGTCGTCGAGCAACCGCTCCACGGCGTCCGCGAATCCCGGCAGGTCGTCGGAGTCGACGTAGAGCGCGGCGTCACCCGCGGTGACTCGGGTCTCGACGAGGTCGAAGGAGACGATGGGCAGGCAGTAGGCCATGTACTCCATGGTCTTGTTCATCGTCGACAGGTCGTTGAGGGGCGTCTTCCGGTCGGGGCAGAGGCCGACATCCGCCGCGCTGAGGTAGTCGGCGATCATGTCCTTGTCCGCGCGCCCGGTGAAGGTCACTGCCTTGGTGAGGTCGAGCTCCTCCGAGCGACGCTGGAGGGCCTCGTAGCAGTCGCCGAAGCCGAGCAGCCAGGCGTGGACGTCCTCGCGGCCCCGTCTGTGGACGAGTTCATCCATGACATCCAGGACGGTGTCGACGCCGTCCTGGGGCCCCATGATGCCGAGGTAGACCAGGGCGAACCGGGTCGGCTTGCGGACGTGCCCGTCAGGATGGATCGGCCGCATGGCATGGGTGTCAGGACAGCTTCGCACCACGGTGACGTCCTCCCCCCGTCGGCGGCCCCGACGCATGGCGATCGCCCGGTAGGAGTCGTTGGTCGAGGTGACGCGGTCGGCCGTCCGGAAGGTCATGCGCTCGAGCCAAAGCAGGCCGCGGTACTCGAGTCTTTGGGCGAGGCCTTTCGGCTCGCCGAAACGGGACAGGAACAGCTCGGGGTTGAGGTCGTGGTGGTCGAAGACGAACCGCACCCCACGCCGGCGCCAGAGCCGCGCCAGGGCCCAGTACGTGTCCGGCGGGTTGCAGGCCTGCAGGACCTCGAACGGCCGCCGGCGCCAGACCTTGAGCGAGAGACGCGCCGTCTGAAGCCACGAGTAGACGAACTCGATGACGAACCCCGGCAGGCCCTGTGCCTGCGGGGCCGGGCGGTACTTGTAGATGTACACCCCGTCGAGGTGCTGGTGGCTCGGGTCGCCCGGGCCCTTCGGGCAGATCACGCTCACCTCGTAGCCGCTCGCGACGAGCGCCTGGCACTCGAGCCAGACCCTCCGGTCGAGCGGAACCGGCAGGTTCTGCACGATGATCAGGACGTGGGGTGCGCCAGCCACCGTCCGATCGTGGCATGGGCTCGTATGCCGCGTCCGGGAAAACGGGGACTACCTGGAACAGGCCGCACTCCTGCCCTGGGAGGCACGGGTCTCATGGCATGGCGAGCGTCAGTGTGGCAACCACGCCGAGGTGGTCCGCTCCCTCGGTCTGCACCTGTTTCACGTCGCTCACGACGAGTTGTCTTGACACGAGGACGTGGTCGATCTGGACTAACGGCGGGACCGAGATCCCCCATCGACGGTGCTGCACTCCGGCCGGGTAGGTGGGCTGGAAGCCGGCGTTGACGGCGTCGACGGCATCGGTGAGCCCGAGGGACTGGAGCGCGCGCAACGGCCAGTTGTCGAGAGTGGCGTTGAGGTCGCCGGCAACGATCGTCGGGTTCGGCTCTCCGCCAAGGTGAGAGCTGATGATGTCGACGATTCGCCTGGCGTCCTCATCCCAGACACCGGGCCAGTAGGGCTGGACCGGATGCAGGGCAAAGAGCGTGACAGGCCCGAGCGGGCTTGCCGTGAAGCGGACCGAGCGGCCACTGCCATGGAGGGTCATCGGCCGGTCCTCGGCCATCGGGTAACGGCTCAGGGCCACGACGCCGCCCTCAGTGTCGGCGAGGTGGGGTAGGTCTGCCGGGATCGACGACCCTTCCACGGCAGTCCACTGCTCGGGTCCCATGTCGCAGAGCACGAGCACGTCGACCCGCAGGTCGCGAACCATGCGCGCGAGCGAGGAGGCATCGCCGTACTCGAAGTTCTGGGTCATCACGACGAGCTGCTCACCACTTCCGCGCGCCTGGCTCCCGACGTACAGCGGGGAGAGCCAGGCGACGTGCAGCGCGGTCGCGACGAGGCCGACCAGCGCCAGCACCGTGGCCAGCAGCCGCACCGCACCACGGTGAATGGCGGCGAGTCCGATCGCGAGCACGAGGAGGACAACCGCCGGCACGAGCCCGAAGGGGGTGAGCGCGACCAGCTCGACACCCCGCGGGCCGTCGGGCTCGATGAGGCGTGGCACGGTCAGCAGGGCAGCGCCCAGCAAGCCCAGCGTTCCTGCCAACCACAGCAGTGACCGCCCTACGAGCCCAGCAGTCCCCCGCGCCATGGCGACCCGCTCACTCGACCAGGGACCGGGCGATGCCGTCGAGGATGTCGTGCTCGGACGCAATGACCTCGCGAAGGTCGGCGACCGCAGCGACCCGCTCGATGATGCGGCTCCAGATGAGGGCACCGGCACCGATGACGTCGACGCGGCCCGGGTGCATGTAGGGCAGCGCGGCGCGCTCGGCTCGAGTCAGGTGCAACAAATCCGCTGAGGCGCCCAGCACCTTCTCGACCGGTGCCCGCGACAGGTGGATTGCGGCAGGGTCGTACTCCGGCAGGTGCAACTGGTGCGCAGCGATGGTCGTGACGGTGCCAGCAAGTCCGACGAGCGCACGCACCCCCTCGAACGGGACGACGTCGGCCGCCAGGTCGATGGCCGCGTCGACGTCATCTGTCGCCGCCGCGATCTCGTCCTCGGTCGGCGGATCGCTAACCAGGTGGCGCTCCGTCATGCGGACGCAACCGATGTCCACCGACCTGGCCGCCTCCACCGAGCGCGTCCCGCGGACGAACTCCGTTGACCCGCCGCCGAGGTCGACGACGAGGTAGGGCCCGTCGATGCCGGAGGCGACGAGGTCACCGGTGGCCCCGATGAAGGAGAGCCGGGCCTCCTCGTCTCCGGACACGACCTCGGGCTCGACCGGCTCGCCCCACTCCTCGGCGAACGCCGTGCGCACCCCTTCGACGAACTCCTCGGCGTTTCTCGCATCACGAGAAGCCGACGTTGCCACGAAGCGGACCTTTGCGGTGCCGAGCGAGCGGCACTGAGCGGCATACTCCTTCGCTCTGGTCAACGTGCGCTCCATCGCCTCTGGGGCGATGACTCCGGTCCGGTCGATGCCCTGCCCGAGGCGCACGATCTCCATCCGCCGGATCACGTCGTCGAGGGAGCCGGAGGCGGGGTCGACGTCTGCGACGAGGAGGCGGATCGAGTTGGTGCCGCAGTCAATGGCGCCGACGCGCAGGGCGTCACTCACCGTGCGCCTCGGCGTCCTCGGCTGCGTGCTGCTCGGCGCACGACGTTGGCATCCACCAGTGCTCGAGCATGTCGAGGGCCTCGTCGCCCAGTGGGTTCACGCCCGGCCCCTCGGCCAGCGAGTGAGCGACGAGCACGTGGAGGCACTTGACACGCGTCGGCATCCCACCGGCGGAGATGCCGTCGATCTCGGGGACATGGCCAAGCTCCGCACGGCTCGCCAGGTAGCGCTCGTGGGCCTGCTCGTATGCCGCTCGCAACGTCGCGTCCTCCGCGAGCCGCGCGCTCATCTCCCTCATGAGGCCCGCCGTCTCGAGGGTGCTGACGGCCCCCGTGAGGCGCGGGCAGGTGGCATAGAACGTCGTCGGGAAGGGCGTGCCGTCGGGCAGGCGCGGCTCGGTGCGGACGACGTCGGGCTCGCCGCACGGACAGCGGTGGGCAACGGCGGCGACACCGCGCGGCGGGCGGCCCAGCTGACGCTCGACGGCGTCGAGGTCGGCGTCGCTGGCGGGGGAAGGGGGTCGGGACTCGGTCATCCGGTGCCCGACCTGCTGTCGCTGGCGGACTCGCCGGCGGTCCTGCCCGTCGCACCGGCCGCGGGACGGTCTGCGATCTGGACCGACTGCCACAGCTTGCCGTACCAGGGGGCGGCGTCATTTGCCATGGGCGCCGCCACGATCGGTTGTTGGTCCTTGTCGGCGCTCTCAGCCTTCTGGGCACCGATGACGGTGTAGGCCTTCTCCCCCACCTTGACGAACTTGAGGCGCTCTCGGGCCTGCTGCTCGATGTAGGCCGGGCTCTTCCAGAGGGCCGCTTGCCGCTCGAGGTCCGCGACCTCGGCCTGCTGTTGCGCCACCTTCTCTCGCAGGGCGGCCGTGGTGTCCCGCTGCTGGACGAGGGAGCGGAGGGTCGGGACGAGGGTCACGGCGAGCATCACGACGATGCCGACGAGGATCGCTCCTCGCACCCATGTGGTCGAAGGGGGTGGAGGTGGCGGGGTCAGGCTGCGGACCCGGGCCGCGCTGCCGGGTCGCTCCGCGCCGGCGCGTGGCCCGCCCTGACGGGAGCTCGGGCGGGTCGCTGCACGCCGGGGCGCCGGACGCGCACCGGTCGTCCGCGGACGGGCGCCACTCGGCGTGCGTCCCGAACGAGGTGGTGTGCGGTCGGGCATCGGGGTGCTCAGCCCTCGTGAACGTAGCGGCCGCGGTCGAAGCGCGGGAAGGCGCCCGCGCCGGCGTAGACAGCAGCCTCGTCGAGCTCCTCCTCGATCCGCAGCAGCTGGTTGTACTTCGCGACGCGCTCCGATCGCGCCGGCGCTCCGGTCTTGATTTGTCCGCAGTTCGTCGCGACGGCGAGATCGGCGATCGTCGTGTCCTCGGTCTCACCGGACCGGTGGCTCATCATGCAGCGGTAGCCGTTGGTCTGGGCGAGGGTGACGGCGTCGAGCGTCTCGGTCAGCGTGCCGATCTGGTTGACCTTGACGAGCAGCGCGTTGGCGGTGCCGCTCTGGATACCACGCGCGAGCCGCTCGGGGTTCGTGACGAACAGGTCGTCGCCGACGAGCTGGACCCTGTCGCCGAGCTTTTCGGTGATCGAGCGCCAGCCCTCCCAGTCCTCCTCGTTGAGGGGGTCCTCGATCGAGACGAGCGGATAGGCGTCGACGAGCTCGGCGTAGTAGTCCACCATCTCGGCGGCGGACCGGGCGGAGCCCTCGAACTGGTAGCTGCCGTCCGTGTAGAACTCTGAGGCAGCGACGTCGAGGGCGAGGGCGATGTCCTTGCCGGCCACGTAGCCGGCAGCCTGGATCGCCTCGAGGATGACGTCGAGGGCCTCGCGGTTCGACGCAAGGTTGGGGGCGAAGCCCCCCTCGTCCCCGAGCCCGGTCGCGAGCCCCCGGTCGTGAAGCACCTTCTTCAGTGCGTGGTAGACCTCCGCTCCCCAGCGCAGAGCCTCGCGGAAGCTGGGCGCCCCGATCGGCGCGATCATGAACTCCTGGATGTCGACGTTGGTGTCCGCGTGGGAGCCGCCGTTGAGGATGTTCATCATCGGCACGGGCAGGACGTGGGCGTTGGGGCCACCGACGTAGCGGAAGAGTGGCAAGCCGGCCGATTCGGCGGCCGCACGGGCCACCGCGAGCGAGACGCCCAGGATCGCGTTGGCGCCCAGGGTCGACTTGTTGGGCGAGCCGTCGAGGGCGAGCATCTCTCCATCGATGAGGCGCTGCTCGCTCGCGTCGAAGCCGATGAGAGCCGGGTTGATCTCCTCGATCACGGCGTCCACGGCCTGCTCGACGCCCTTGCCCGAGTAGCGAGCGGCGTCACCGTCACGCCGCTCCGAGGCCTCGAACGCGCCGGTGGAGGCGCCGGAGGGCACTGCGGCACGGGCGAAGATGCCGTCGTCGAGGCGGATCTCGACCTCGACCGTCGGGTTGCCCCGGGAGTCAAGTATCTCGCGGGCGCCAATCTCCTCAATGCTGGCCACAGAGCTCTCCTGGATGCCGACTCCGTCACGGGAGTCTCGGTGTGCACGTACGCGTCGAGCCTAGCCCGTCAGGCACCCGAGCCCGTGGAGCGACTCGGGCCGTTGGTCCCGGATGGCACATTCGCCGCCATAAGGGTCCCGAACGGGCAGTCCGGACAAAGGCGAATTAAATGACAGTCAGGTCATTCACGCCATTTTAGAGATGATTCTTTTGCGTTTCCATGAAATGCGGATCCGCCCTCGCAACACTGACATTGTCGGCCGGCTCCAGGGGGGACCCGGCGACGGGGGTCATCCAAATCGGGTGGGGTGGATCAGTCATGGTCGAGACGGCGCAACAGCCTGGACTCGCGCTCCGTGACCTGCGCACGCGAGCCGTTCCTCGACGAGCCACGGAGCGGTCGCAGGGCATCAAGTACTGGCGAATCTCACTGGTGGCTGGGGACTGTGCTGTCATCACGGGCGCAGTAGTGATCGCTGTGGCCATGGTGCCTCGAGTGGACCTCTTCCCCACCTCGATCCCCGAGGTCTCGGGCCCTATCGGCGCCGCAGGGATCTGGATCGTCGCCGTGTGGATGGTCGCAAACCTCCTGACCCGGACATACGGAAAAAGTCGGTTAGGGGTGGGTACGAGCGAATATGCCCGTATTCTCACCGCTGCAGCATTGACGGCTGGGGCCATCGGCATCGGTTGCTTTCTGACCAAATTCGACCTCTCCCGCGGATTCTTCGCACTCCTTTTTGTCCTCGGTGTCCCAATGCTGCTCCTGTGGCGGCGCGCCGCCCGGCGGGTCGTGCAGCGAGCTCGCAAGCGAGGCCACCTGCTCTCGCGGGTCCTCGTCTCCGGTTCACCTGCACACGTCGACGAGGTGTGCCGGGCGCTCGAACGCGACCCTTGGCTGGGCTACCAGATCGTCGGCGCACTGCTGCCGTCCTCCCAGCCGGTCCTTGCCACTCCGGGTGGCATTCCGGTTTCCGGCGTCACGACTGGCGCCGCACAGGCGGTGCTCGACGAGGAAGCGGACGTCATCGTTTTCACCGAGGGCGCGTTCCCCAGTGCGGCCGAGTTCCGCCGAACCGCCTGGGATCTCGAGGGGCTGCCAGTCCAGATGGTCGTCGTCCCCAGCCTCAGCGACATCTCGGCGGGACGGATGGAGATGCGGCCGGTCGGCGGCCTGCCCCTCGTCCACGTCGAGCATCCGCAGAGCCTCGCCGCCTCCCGCGGCCTGAAGCGAACCTTCGACCTGCTCGGGGCCGGCCTCCTGCTGCTGCTCGCCGCGCCGGTGATGACCCTGGTCGGGCTCGCGATCCGGCTCGAGGACCACGGCCCCGTCCTCTTCCGGCAGACCCGTGTGGGCCGGGACGGCAAGCTGTTCCACTGCCTCAAGTTCCGGAGCATGTGCACCGACGCCGAGGCACGGCTCACCGCCCTGAGCCACCTCAATCTGAACGCCGACGGAGTCCTCTTCAAGATCCGCAAGGATCCGAGGATCACCCGGGTGGGCAAGTTGATCCGACGCTTCTCCCTGGACGAGCTCCCGCAGCTGGTCAACGTCATCAGGGGTGAGATGAGCTTGGTGGGACCTCGGCCGGCGCTGCCCGACGAGGTGAGCCGCTACCCGATGGATGCGCACCGGCGACTGGACGTGCGCCCCGGCCTCACCGGCCTCTGGCAGGTGTCCGGACGCTCGGACCTCTCATGGGACGACGCCGTGCGGCTCGACCTCTACTACGTCGACAACTGGTCGATCCTCCAGGACCTGTCCATCGTGATGCGGACCATCCGTGCGGTCTTCGCGGCCCGTGGTGCCTACTGAGCGGACCGTCACCGGCGCGACGCGAGCGCGAGCGAGCTGAGCGGCATACCTCTCGCTGCTACTCAGCCAGACGACGAAGTGTCGCGCGCAGCGTCGCCTCAGCGTCGACCCCGGCGGCGCGCGCCTCGCGCACGAGCCGCAGCATCCGGGCGCCGAGATCGTCGCCCTCGGTGGCCTCGTCCACGCGGTTCTGGAGACCGGCGCGCTCGAGGCGCGAGATCGCCTTGTCGGCACGTGCCAGCGCGGGAAGGGACTGCGGGATCCCCTCGAGGGGGTGACTGCGGTCGGGCTTCTCTGAGGCCTTGATGGCCGCCCAGTTCGCCTCGACCGCCTCGGGGGTGGCCGCATCGGCGGAGCCGAAGACATGCGGGTGACGGCGGACCAGCTTCTCCACGAGACCGCCTGCGACATCGTCGATGTCGAACGGCGCCTCGGGGTCCTCCTCCGCGACGCGCGACTGGAAGGCCACCTGGAGGAGGAGGTCACCGAGCTCCTCGCGCACGTGCGCCGAGCCACCGGACTCGATGGCCTCGATCGCCTCGTGCGTCTCCTCGAGCAGGTAGGGCACGAGGCTCAGGGGCGTCTGCTGCGCGTCCCACGGGCAGCCGCCCGGAGAGCGGAGGCGATCCATGACGGCGACGACGTCGAGCAGACGCGCGCCCTGGACGTCGTGCGAGCCGATCAGCAGCTCGACCTCGGGAGGATCCGGGAGGCGGGAGACCTCCGCTGCGATGGCGTCGGTGAGGCCCGGGTCGCCGTCCGCCGAGCCGACCCAGAGGACCTCACCTTGCTCCGCCGCCGCCACGAGGTCGCGAGCGAGCTGCGCCGCCGGCGCGGGGAGCCTGGACTCGACCTCGAGCCCGGCTTCCATGAGGGCGCGCCCCTGGTACTCGCCTTCCCCCGCCCAGATCGCGGCAGCGCTGTCGAGGGCGCGCCAGGCGTCCCGCGTGAGCAGGCCGGGGGCGACGCGGGGCGACGTGATGAGGAGGGTCAGCCGGTGCGCCATGACGCCCCAGGGGTCACTTCGCCTGTGCCGTGGGCTTGATCCAGTTGGGCGTCGACTGCCCGAGGGTGAAGTAGACCGGTCCCTGGTTCGACGGCTCGAGAGTGCCGAAGCGCGGGTTGACCGAGATCTTCGCCTGCTTGAGGTCCTTGCGGTATTGCGCGACGTCCTGCTCCGTCATCTGCGCCGACTGCAGAAGGGCGACGGCGGAGACGAACTCCTTGGTCGTGTCGCTCGCGTCGGGCATGCCGTTGATGACGCTGGCGTAGGTAGCGTCGGGCTTCCAGCTCCCCGAAGCCTCCACCGTCTGGTGCAGCAGGGGCGCGGCGATGAGAGCCGTCACGATGATCTGCTCCGGGAAGTCGAGGTTGGCGGCCTTCAGCTGCTGGGCCGTCTGCTCGACGTCAGACAGCTGGATGACGTGACCGTTGACGACGGCAGCCGCCTGCTGGTGGGTCGCCATGCTGCACGCACCGAGCAGCGACACGACCGCCACACCGGCGACCGCGCCGACGGCGAGCCGCTTCGCGGTCCCAGCCTCACCTGACCAAGCCTTCACAGATCCTCCTAGCGCGGAATGCGTTGACATCTTACGGTGCTGCTGTGGCGCCCGACGCGGCAGTCGCCGCAGCGGCGATGTCGGCGAGGAGCACGGCCTCGATGAGCTGCCGCGCCCACAACAGGATCTCGACGTCGCGCAACGGCTTGCCGCCGACACGCGCTGTCATCGGGGCCGGGACGAGGATGACGCCGAGCTGGTCCTTGATGATGGTCCCCGGGTAGAGCCGGGTCAGGCGCAGCTGCTGGCTCTCGCGCAGGTCCTTGACCGGGCCGAACCGGACGACCTTGCCCTGCAGTCCGACGTCGGCGATCTTCGCCCGGCGGGCCACGACGCGTAGCCGCGCCACCTCGAGGAGGTTCTGGACCGGCTCGGGCGGGTTGCCGTACCGGTCGCGCAGCTCGGCCTCGATGTCGTCGACGGCCCCGAAGGTCTCGACCGTCGCCAGCTTCTTGTACGCCTCGAGCCGCAGCCGCTCCCCCGGCACGTAGTCATGGGGCAGGTGGGCGTCGACAGGCAGCTCGATCTTGATCTCGGTCGGCGCGCTCTCGCCCTCTCCACGGAAGTCGGCGACGGCCTCGCCGATGAGCCGGACGTAGAGGTCGAACCCGACGCCGGCGATGTGGCCGGACTGCTCGCCGCCGAGCAGGTTGCCGGCACCGCGGATCTCGAGGTCCTTCATCGCGACCTGCATACCGGCACCGAGGTCTGTGTGGCTGGCGATGGTCCGGAGCCGGTCGTGCGCTGTCTCCGTCAGCGGCTTCTCGGGCGGGTAGAGGAAGTAGGCGTAGGCACGCTCCCGGCCGCGACCGACGCGCCCGCGCAGCTGGTGCAGCTGGGATAGCCCGAGGACGTCGGCGCGCTCGACGATGAGGGTGTTGGCGTTGGAGATGTCGAGGCCGGTCTCGACGATGGTCGTACAGACGAGGACGTCGAAGCGCTTCTCCCAGAAGTCGAGGACGACCTGCTCGAGCCGCTTCTCTCCCATCTGGCCATGTGCGGTCGCGATCCGGGCCTCGGGCACGAGCTCCCGCAGCCGGGCCGCGGCCTTCTCGATGCTGCTCACCTTGTTGTGCACGAAGAAGACCTGACCCTCGCGCAGCAGCTCACGACGGATGGCCGCGGTGATCTGCTTCTCGTCGTAGGCGCCCACGAAGGTCAGGACGGGATGGCGCTCCTCGGGCGGGGTGGCGAGGGTCGACATCTCCCGGATGCCGGTGACCGCCATCTCCAGCGTGCGCGGAATGGGGGTGGCGGACATCGACAGGACGTCCACCGCCGTACGCATCGTCTTGAGCAGCTCCTTGTGCTCGACACCGAAGCGCTGCTCCTCGTCGACGACGACGAGGCCAAGGTCCTTGAAGCGGACGTCCTTGGCCAGCAGGCGATGTGTGCCGATCACGAGGTCGACGGTGCCGTCGGCGAGCCCCTCGAGGACCTCCTTGGCCTCCGCGTCGGTCTGGAACCGGGACAGCGCCTTCACGGTGACGGGGAACTGTGCGTAGCGCTCCGAGAAGGTCTGGTGGTGCTGGGTGACAAGAAGGGTCGTCGGCACGAGGACCGCGACCTGCTTGCCGTCCTGGATGGCCTTGAACGCCGCCCGGACCGCGATCTCCGTCTTGCCGTAGCCGACGTCGCCGCAGATGAGCCGGTCCATCGGGACCTCCCGCTCCATGTCCTCCTTGACCTCGTCGATGCTCGAGAGCTGGTCGGTCGTCTCGACGTAGGGGAAGGCTTCCTCGAGCTCACGCTGCCATGGCGTGTCCGGCCCGAAGGCATGGCCCTTGGTCGCCATCCGCGCGCTGTAGAGCCGGATGAGGTCCGCGGCGATCTGCTTGACGTAGCGCTTGGCCCGCGACTTGGTCTTGTGCCAGTCGGAGCCACCCATCTTGTTGAGGCTCGGCGCCTCTCCTCCGACATACTTCGTCACCTGGTCGAGCTGGTCCGTCGGGACGTAGAGCCGGTCGCCCGGTTGCCCGCGCTTGGACGAGGCGTACTCGATGACCAGGTACTCGCGGGTGGCGCCACCGACGGTGCGCTGCATCATCTCGACGAACCGGCCGACGCCGTGCTGCTCGTGGACGACATAGTCACCCGGACGCAGCTGGAGCGGGTCGACCTGGTTGCGGCGGCGCGAGGGCATGCGTCGCATGTCCTTGGTCGAGGTCCCGCCTCCCCCGGCCTGACCCGTCAGGTCGGTCTCCGTGAGGACCTCGAGCTTCGTGTGCTCGTGGACGAAGCCCCGGTCGAGGGCACCGGTGGTGATGGACACGATGCCCGGCTCGAGCGAGCCGTCGAGGGCCCGTACCGGAATGTCATGCTCGCGGAGAACGTCTGCGACGCGGCGGGCGAGGCCGGGGCCCTCGGTGACGACTGCGAGGCGCCAGCCCTCTTGGGTGCGGCTGCGGAAGTGCTCAACTGCGCGGGGCGTCTCGCCGCGGAAGGTCTCCGAGTCCACGGTCCTGACGCTGATGCGGGCGTCCACGTCGTCGTCCTCGATGACGAGGCCCTCGTCCTGGGCGAAAGGCGTCAGCGTCCACCAGGAGCGTTCGGACGCGAGGGCATGGGCGCGGGTCTGCCCGATGGTCCAGAAGGACGCCGTGCCGAGGATCGAGGCGAGGTCAACGGGCACCGTGTTGCCGGCCGCGGCGTTGGCCCAGCTCGCCTCGAGGAATTCCTCGCTCGTGGCGACGAGGTCGTGCGCGCGCCGGCGGACCTTCTCGGGGTCTGCGAGCAGGACGATGGACTCCCGGGGCAGGACGTCGAGCAGGGACTCCATGCCGTCGACGAGTGCGGGCGCGAGCGACTCCATACCCTCCACGGCGATCCCGTCGGCGACCTTGGCGAGCATCTCGGCGACGCCGGGCAGCTGGTCCTTCAGGGCCGCCGCCCGCTCTCGCACGCTGGGGGTCAGCAGGACCTCCCTGCAGGGCGGGGCCCAGAGCCCGTGCTCGGCGATCTCGAGGCTGCGCTGGTCAGCGACCTTGAACCAGCGGATCTCCTCCACCGTGTCACCCCAGAACTCGACCCGGATCGGGTGTTCCTCCGTCGGCGGGAAGACGTCGAGGATGCCGCCTCGCACGGCGAACTCGCCGCGCCGCTCGACGAGGTCCGTGCGCACGTACGCGGCTCCGACGAGGGCTTCGACGACGTCCTCCAGCGGGTAGTCGTCGCCCTGCTTGAGGGAGACCGGCGCGAGCTCGCCGAGGCCCTTGGTGAGCGGCTGGAGCGCCGCGCGCACCGGCGCGATGACGA
>DASSTN010000201.1:0-11733 GCA_035707905.1 Intrasporangium sp. | reverse complement strand
GCGAGGGATGACCCGGTGCTTGACGAGCTCGAGCACCGCCGGGGTCAGCGTGATCGCGACGAGGACCGCGATGGCGACGGTGAAGGCGGCCACGAGGCCCATGACGCCGAGGAAGGGCACGCCGGTCACGGTGAGGGCCGCCAGGGCGATGATGACGGTCGACCCGGCGAAGAGGACCGCGGTGCCCGCGGTGCCGGTGGCCCGTGGGATCGACTCCTCGCGCGGCATCCCGGCCAGCAGCTGGGTCCGGTGCCGGCTGATGATGAACAGGGCGTAGTCGATGCCGACCGCGAGCCCGAGCATGAGCGCGAGCGCCGGGGTCACGGAGTTCATGTCGACGAAGCGGGTCATCGTCAGGGCCGCCCCGATGCCGACGGCGACACCGATGAGCGACATGACGAGGGGCAGCCCGGCGGCGATGAGCGTGCCGAGGACGACGAGCAGGACGACGCCTGCGATGACGATGCCGGTGATCTCACCGGGACCGATGACCGAGCTGACGTCCTGGACGATCTCGGCGCTGAAGTCGGCGCGCACCCCCTGGGCGTCGAGCGTCCGGCCGATCTCCTGCAGGCGGTCCTTGGTCTGCGTCGAGACCTCCTGCGCGCTGCCGGTGAACTGCACCTGGGTCAGCGCGACGGTGCCGTCCTTCGACACCACGTGCAGGGCCGAGCTGCGGGCGACCTGACGCTCGCCGAGGGCCAGCTCGCGCTCACCGGCGGCGAGCTGCTGCTTCGAGTCCTGGAGCTTCTTGGTCTGGGCCTCGAGCTGGGCCTTGCCGTCATCGAGCTGCTGCTGGGCGGCGGCGAGCTGCGGCGGCACCGGGAACCCTGGCGGGAGCTGGGCCTTCTGGGCGTCGAGCTGCCGCTGGGCCGCCTCGAGCTTGGCCCGCTCGCTCGCCAGGCGCTTCTCCCCGGCCTGGAGCCTGGCACGACCGTCGTCGAGCTGCTGCCGGGACTGCTTCGTCTGGTCCGCGGCGCCCGTGAGCTGCGCCTCGACGGCGAAGGGGTTGCGCACCTCGCGCACGCCGTCGAGCTTCGACCACTGGTCGACGACGCCCGCCACGGCCTGCTTCTCGGCGGCGGTGAAGGGCGCCCCGTCGGTCGTCGAGAGCACCACGGTGCCGATGCCACCGGAGGCGCTCGGGATCTCGCGCTGGAGCCGGTCGAAGACCTGCTGGTAGCCGGCGCCGGGGATCTCGAAGGTGTTCGTCAGCGGCTTGCTGAGCCCGAGCGCGCCGGCGGTGGCGAGGCCGAGCAGGACGAGCCAGCCGACGATGACGGTGCGGAAGTGGCGGCGGCTGAAGGCGCCGAGCCGGTAGAGCAGGGTTGCCACGGGGTGGCCTTTCAGTGATGGGGGTGGGGTCGGTCGACGACGGGCGCGAAGCCCGTGGCGACCCTGGTGAGGGCGGTCTGGAGGAGGGCGCCGAGCTCGTCCGCGGAGGCCGAGCCGCGGCGGCCCTGGGCACCGCGCTGCCACTCGAAGAGGGCCGCCCGGCACGTGCCGATGACGGCTCCGGTGAGGCACCGCGCCTCGAACGGGCCGAGGTGGGGGTAGCGCTCCTCGAACGCCTCGGTGAGCAGGGCGTCGGCGGCCTCCCACTGCTCGAGGTCGCTCCCCTGCAGCTGCGGCACCCGGGAGCCGAGGCTGGCGCAGCGGCCGAGCCGGTCGAGCGGCTCCTGCTCGGCAGCGGCGCTCATCGCACGGGCGAGGGTCTCGAGCAGGGGCACCTCAGCCGGGACCTGCTCGAGCTGTTCGACGGCGGCCTGCAGGAGCAGCTGGACCGGCGCGAAGAAGGCGGCCTCGACCGAGGGGAAGTAGTTGAAGAACGTGCGCCGGGAGACACCCGCGCGTTCGGCGATCCGCTCGGCGGTGATCCGGGTCGTCGGGTCCTCGGCGGCCAGGTCGAGGGCCGACTCGACGATCCGCTCGCGGGTCTCGCGGGTGCGGCGGGAGCGCAGGCCGTCGGCTGCAGCGGGGATCAGGGGCACCCGACAACGGTAAGTCCAGACTTGCACGGTGTGCAAATTCCTCCGCCGCCGACCTCAGGAGCAGCAGAGGGGCGATGTACGGGGCGCGGCCGGTTTGAGCGTCCGTCCCCGGAGCGGGGCCGCAACGGGGATTGAATGGAGGCGCAGCCACGGCCCCGGTGACGTCCGGCCGACCGCATCCTGCGACCGAGGAGGAGCCATGAAGGCCCTGCAGTACGTCGAGATCGGCAAGCCGCCCCAGCTCGTAGAGGTGCCGAAGCCGACCCCGGGTCCCGGCCAGGTGCTGCTCAAGGTCACCGCCGCCGGCGCCTGCCACTCGGACTCGTTCATCATGTCGCTGCCCGAGGAGGCCTACATCTACGGCCTGCCCCTCACGCTGGGGCACGAGGGCGCCGGCGTCGTCGCCGAGCTCGGGGCGGGCGTCACCTCGGTCAAGGAGGGCGACTCGGTCGCGGTCTACGGACCGTGGGGCTGCGGGGTGTGCCAGACCTGCGCGACGGGCGCCGAGAACTACTGCCGGTTCGCCGCCGAGCGGCACATCGTCCCGCCCGGCCTCGGCGCGCCCGGCGCGATGGCCGAGTACCTGCTCGTCGACAACGCCCGGCACCTCGTCCCGCTCGGCAAACTCGACCCCGTCGCCAACGTCGCGCTCACAGATGCCGGTCTCACGCCCTACCACGCGATCAAGCCGAGCGTCGCGGCGCTCGTGCCCGGTTCGATCGCCGTCGTGATCGGCAGTGGTGGGCTGGGCCACCTGGCGATCCAGATCCTGCGCGCGCTGACCGCCGCGACGGTGGTCGCACTCGACGTCGCCGACGACAAGCTGCGCCTGGCCAAGGATGTCGGAGCCCACCACGTCTTCCGCTCGGACGAGTCGGCGGTCGAGGCGGTGCGCGGCCTCAACGGTGGGCGTGGCGCGACGGCCGTCTTCGACTTCGTCGGGGTCGATGCGACGACGGCTCTCGCGTCCAGGCTGACCCACGCCGACGCCGAGATCGTCCTCGTCGGCGTTGGTCCGGGCGTCGTGCCGGTCGGCTTCTTCACGATGCCGTGGGAGACCAAGGTCCGGGCGCCCTACTGGGGCACCCGCTCCGAACTCTTCGAGGTCCTCGACCTGGCCAGGAGCGGGCACATCCACGTCGAGACGGAGCGGTTCACACTGGACGACGCCCCGCGGGCCTACGAGCGACTGCACGAGGGCACGCTGCGCGGCCGCGCCGTCGTCGTCCCCTGACCCCATCGCGCCAACACACCGGGACTTGGACAACGCACCGGGTTCGGAACCCGGGGTGTAGTCGTTATCCCGGGGTGTTGCCGATGCAGCCCCCGGGGGGCCGGCCGCGTAACGTGGGCGCGTGCGTACCCCGGCCGACCGCGAAGCTGCCGCCGCCGGCCTGATCCGGGTCCGCGGCGCCCACCTGCACAACCTGCGCCACGTCGATGTCGACCTCCCGCGCGACCGGTTCGTCGTCGTCACCGGCGTGTCCGGCTCGGGCAAGTCGTCGCTCGCCTTCGGCACCATCTATGCCGAGTCGCAGCGCCGCTTCCTCGAGTCGGTGGCGCCCTACGCCCGCCGCCTGATCAACCAGGTCGAGACGCCGAAGGTCGACTCGGTCACCGGCCTGCCACCGGCCGTCGCCCTGCAGCAGCGCCGCTCCGGCACGAGCACCCGGTCCAGTGTCGGCACCGTGACGACCCTGTCGAACACGCTCCGGATGCTCTTCTCCCGGGCCGGCACCTATCCCCCCGGTGCACCGCGGCTCGACTCGGACTCGTTCTCCCCCAACACCGTCATCGGCGCCTGCCCGACCTGCCACGGGCTGGGCCACGTGCACCACCCGACCGAGGCGCTCATGGTGCCGGACCCGTCCCTGTCGATCCGCGAGAAGGCGATCGCCTCGTGGCCCGGGGCCTGGCTCGGCAAGAACCTGCGCGACATCCTCGACACCCTCGGCTACGACGTCGATCGCCCCTGGCGCGACCTGCCCGCCGCCGACCGCCAGTGGATCCTCTTCACCGACGAAGAGCCGGTCGTGACAGTCCATCCCGTGCGCGAGGCCGGCCGGATCCAGCGCCCCTACCAGGGCCAGTACATGAGCGCCGCCCGCCACGTCCTGCGCACCCTCTCGGAGTCGAAGAGCGCATCGGCCCGCCGCCGTGCGCTCCAGTTCGTCGAGACCGTCCCCTGCCCGTCCTGCCACGGCCGCCGGCTGCGCCCGGAGGCGCTCGCCGTCACGGTCGCCGACCTGCCGATCGACGCCTGGTGGGGTATGCCGCTGAGCTCGGTCCGCGACCTCGTGCGGCAGGTGCGTGGCGGGTCCGAGGAGGGGGACGTCGCCGCCGCACTCGCGCCGGACCTCGAGGCACGTCTCGACGTGCTCGTCGAGCTCGGCCTCGGCTACCTGTCCCTCGACCGGCAGACCCCGACCCTGTCATCCGGCGAGCTGCAGCGCCTCCGGCTCGCGACGCAGCTGCGGTCGGGGCTGTTCGGCGTCGTCTACGTCCTCGACGAGCCCTCCGCCGGGCTGCACCCCGCCGACCGCGAGCCCCTCCTAGCGGTGCTGAACCGGCTTGTCGCAGAAGGAAACTCGGTGCTCGCGGTGGAGCATTCTGTTGACGTGATGCGCCGCGCCGACTGGCTCGTCGACGTCGGGCCCGGCGCCGGTGAGCTCGGCGGGCGACTGCTCCACTCCGGACCCGTCGCCGCCCTCACCGACGCGCCGGAGTCCGTCACCGCCGCCTACGTGCTCGGGCGTGCGCCACGGCCCGAGCGTCGCGAGCCCCGCAAGCCGCAGGGTGAGCTGACGCTCCATGGCATCGAGCGGCACAACGTCCATGGCACCGACATCACCTTCCCCTTGGGCGTCCTCACGGCCGTCACCGGTGTCTCGGGCTCCGGCAAGTCGACGGTGCTCGAGGTGCTGGGCGACGTCCTCGGGGCCCACCTCGGCCCTGACTCGCGAACCGAGCCGGAGGCCGAGGGCACGTACGAGGACGAAGAGGTGAGCGGCATACGGTCCGACCTCCCGCGCACGAGCGGCGCCGAGGCTGTGCGCCGGGCCGTCGTCGTCGACCAGCGGCCGATCGGGCGGACGCCGCGGTCCAACCTCGCGACGTACACGGGCCTGTTCGACGGGGTGCGGAAGCTGTTCGCGGCGACCGACGAGGCGCAGCGGCGCGGTTACGGCGTCGGGCGATTCTCCTTCAACGTCAAGGGTGGTCGCTGCGAGACGTGCCAGGGCGAGGGCTTCGTCTCGGTCGAGCTGCTCTTCCTGCCCGGGACCTACCGGGTGTGCCCGACGTGCCACGGGGCGCGCTACAACCCCGAGACGCTCGAGGTGACGTGGCACGGCCTGACGATCGCCGACGTGCTCGGGCTGAGCGTCGACGAGGCAGCCGAGGTGTTCGCCGAGGAGAAGGGCGTCGCCCGGAGCCTGCGGACGCTCGCCGAGGTGGGGCTCGGCTACCTGGGGCTGGGCCAGCCGGCGACCGAGCTGTCGGGCGGGGAGGCGCAGCGCATCAAGCTCGCCACCGAGCTGCAGCGGACCCAGCGGAAGGGGACCGTCTACCTGCTCGACGAGCCGACGACGGGGCTGCACCCGGCCGACGTCGAGGTGCTGATGCGGCAGCTGCAGGGGCTCGTCGACGGCGGCAGCACCGTGGTCGTCGTCGAGCACGACATGTCGGTCGTGGCGCAGTGCGACCACGTCATCGACCTCGGTCCGGGCGCGGGCGAGGATGGTGGACGGGTCGTCGCGGCCGGAAGCCCTTGGGAGGTGGCCGGATCCGCTCAGAGCCGCACCGCCCCCTACCTCGCCACGCACCTCCCCTGACCCGTCCCCCTCATCGACAGTGCACTAATCCCCATCGACAGTGCACGTTTCCCCATCGAGAGTGCAGTAATCCCAATCGACAGTGCACGAATCCCAGTCGACAGTGCGCGTTTCCCCATCGAGAGTGCAGTAATCCCAATCGACAGTGCACTTTTCGCAGTCGAGAATGCACTTCATCCGAGTAGGGGGAGGATCAGCGACCGCCGGCCTGCCGGGTGATGTAGTTGACCGCGACGAACGACCGGAAGGCGGCGAGCGCGTCATCGGACTCGATCCGGATCGTCCTCGTCCCGACCCGCTCGGCGCCCTTGACCCAGCTGCCGACCTCGGCCATGTCCGCGGTCTGCACATCGAGGTCGAGCCGCACCGGCCTGTCGAGACCCGGAGGCCGGAGGCGTCCGTGGACTGCCCGCCGGACCGCCTCGGCCGCTGCCTCCTCGATCCGCTCGCGCGCCAGGCGCGGGTGCAGGTTCGTCGCGGCGAAGCGGCTGGCCGAGTGTTTCGTGACGACCGTGGCAGCATCCGGGGCGAAGGGCGCCGTCTCCCGGATCGTCACGTCGTCACCCGTGACGAGCCCGATCGGGACGCCGAAGTGGTCCGCGACGAGGGCGTTGATGCCACTCTCGCCGACCTCCTCGGCCCCGAGCCGCGCGGCGGAGAACACCTCCGGGTTGTAGGTGTGCGACAGCGTGGACGACTCGCCCGAGATCGAGCCGTGGTAGCCGACGAGGAAGAGCACGTCGAAGGAGCCGTCGAGCCCCTCCATCATGTAGAGCGGCTTGTGCCGCCCCGAGATGTACGTCGCATCGTGCGCCAGGTCGTCTGGGTTGAGGTTGCGCATCTGCCCGTGCGAGTCGTTGACGACGACCTCGGTCGCGCCGCCGCGCAGGGCGCCGGCGATCGCCGCGTTCACCTCGCCGAGGACGAGGGCACAGCCGACGTCGTATGCCGCTGTCCCCTCCCGGCACTGCGCCCAGTCGACGATGCCGGCGACGCCCTCGAAGTCGAAGGAGAGATAGACCCTCACCGCACGTCCTTGAGCCGCCCCCACGCGTGCCAGCGCGAGATGGCGATCCAGGCGCTGACGCGGGGGCGGTCGCGCACGGCGTACGGCCCACCGGTGTAGTGCCGGGCGACCCGGTCGATGTCGCGCAGGTCCTCGTCCTCGATGAGCTCGGTGACCTCGCCGAGGATGCTGATGTGGGTGAGCCAGTCCTCCGGGTCGATGGCGCTCAGGCTGACCCGAGGGTTGCTGCGCAGGTGCTCGATCCGCTTCCGGCGGGCGTCCATGTTGACGAGGATCCTGCCGTCCTCGTAGAGGTACCAGGTCGGGACCGAGACCGGCTGCCCGTCCGGACGAACCGTGCTGATGGTCGCGTGCCAGGGCTTCGCGAGCTCCTCGGCGATGGCTGCCGGCAGGGGTGGCTTGGGCACGGCGGCTCCTCTCGGGTCGGGTGGCTCCCACCGTAGCCGTGCCGTGTGAAGCGAGCGGCAGGAGAGCCGACGACCGGGCATGACCAAGCAGGACACGGGCCGAGGTACGGGGCGAGCGGCAGGAGGTGAGCGGCATACGGCTTGCTCTTTGCGCAACCCACCGGTGCGGCAGGCCCTAGCGTGGCGGCATGACCGACACTCCCACCGCCGCCGAGCCGCGAGTCGTCACGACGAGCGACGGACGCTCCCTCGACGTGCTGGACGCGGGCGGCGACGGGCTCGCCGTTCTCTACCACTCCGGCACGCCCGGCGGTGCCGTGCCGTGGCCGGCCGGGATCGCCGCTGCGAGGGAAGCGGGGCTGCGGTGGGTGACCTACAGCCGCCCCGGCTACGGGTCGAGCACTCCCCACCCGGGCCGCACGGTCGCGGATGCGGCCGCCGACAGCGCGAGCGTCCTCGACGCCCTCGGGATCGGCGAGTTCGTCACGTTCGGCTGGTCGGGAGGCGGGCCCCACGCCCTCGCCTGCACGGCACTGCTCCCCGACCGCTGTCTCGGCGCGGCGACGGTCGCCGGTGTCGCGCCCTCCACCGAGCCCGGGCTCGACTTCCTCGCCGGCATGGGCGAGGCCAACATCGAGGAGTTCGGCCTGGCCGCGAAGGGTCGCGAGGTGCTCACCCCCGCGCTGGAGGAGATGTCGCAGCCGTATCGCAGCGTCACCGGGGAGCAGCTCGTGGAAGCGTTGGGCGGCCTGCTCAGCGAGCCGGACCTCGCCGCGCTCAAGGGCCCGCTGGCCGACTACGTCGCAGCGATGGCGCGCGAGTCGGTCAGGGTCAGCGCCGAGGGCTGGATCGAGGACGACCTCGCCTTCTGCGACCACTGGGGCTTCGACCCGGCCTCGATCACGGTGCCGGTCGCGATCTGGCAGGGCCGTGAGGACCTCATGGTGCCGTCGAGCCACGGCGAGTGGCTCGCGGCCCACGTGCCGGGCGCTCGGCCGCACCTGCTCGAAGGGGTGGGCCACGTCTCGCTCGTGGCCCGCATCGGCGAGATCCTCCAGGACCTCGCCGAGCACCGCCGACGCTAGGCCGGCCGCCCCACGGCGAGCCTGATGTCGAGGAGACGGAACTCGGCCGGGCGGAGCGGGGCGAAGCCGACCTCGACCCGCAGAACCCCCGCATCGACGTCCTGCTGCGTCATGACGGTGCGGTCACAGCGCACGTCGTAGCCCTCCTCGGGTTTGGAGCCGGGGAAGGCGCCTGACCGGAAGAGCGTGTGGAGGAACTCGTCGACCCGCATGCGGACGCGTTCCCACAGCGGCTCCCCGTTCGGCTGGAAGGTCGCCCATCGCAGACCGCGAACGATGCTCTGCTCGAGGAAGATCGCCATCCGGCGGGCCGGGACGTAGGCCCACTCCGGGTCGGTCCCGAGGACCCGTGCGCCCCACACGAGCGGCCCCGTGCCGGGGAACGAGCGGATGGCGTTGAGGTGCAGGTGCGCGAGCGACTCCATCCCGCCCTGCCCCAGGGTTGCGGTGAGGCCGTCGACGTCAAGTGCCGTCGCGGCGGTGCCGGCTGGTGTGTTCCAGGGCCCGTACTGCGCGTCCGTCCGCGCAATGATCCCGGCCACCGCGCCGCTCGGGCTGATCACGAGCAGCTGCCCCGTGAGCGGGTCGGCCTCGACCAGCTGCGGGAAGTACATCGCCGCGTACGAGCTGCGCAGCGACTCGAGCACGTCGGCGCCACCGTCCGGGTAGGCCGTGTTCGCCCAAGCGGCGGGCGCGTCGAGCACCGCGAGCGCCTTGAGCTGCTCCGCCGTGGCGACGGTCTCGCGGAGCACGTCGAGGGTCGGCTCCACCCATCCATGGCCGTCGACGCCGCCCGGTGGCACGACGAGCAGTCCTATGGGGTCCCCGCCGGGGATCGCCTCGGGCTGGTCGCGCAGCAGCTTGAGCCCGTTGACCTGCGCCCGTGTGAGGTCGCAGTCCGGGTCGGTCCGGACGATGACAGCGAGCCGCCCCCCGTGCCGGAAGAAGTCGCGCACGGAGTAGCCGAGGTGACTCTCGCGCCACAGGCCGCCGTAGAGCCGCGTGAACTGCGACATCGACGTGACGAGCCGCGGCTCGCCGACCGGTCCCGCCGGCGCACCCCCGACGAAGCCGGTGATCGCCGGGGCGACGGCCGCGATCGGCTGTTCGGTCACCCTTCTCACGGTTCCAGACCTGCGGGTCGCGCGCGGGCGTTTCGGGAGTGTTCGGGGACCAAAGGCACAAACGAGACGTATGCCGCTCACCCGGCTCCCGCTTCCTTCCGGCCCGATCTCGAGTGAGGTCAGGCGCATTCGGCGGCGCCAGCGTCGTGGAGGGTGTGTGCTGGGGGTGGAGGTCGCGATGTCCAGCTCGGCGCTGCAGCGCAGTGCGGTGGCGGTTCTCGTCGCCGCGGCGGTCGCCCTGTCCGGCTGCTCGGCCGGCGTGCGTGACGGCGGTGTCACACCGGGCCCGGCGCCCGGTTCCCCAATGCCGGCACCGACGTCGACCGGACCGGTGCCGGCCGCCCCGACATCGCCCGCACCGACAGGGTCCACACCCGGCCCCTCCGGATCGATCCCGTCGAGCCCGCCCAGGACGGCCTCCTCATGCACGGTGCCGGCTGCTCTGCGCGGCGTCGACGTCGAGGTCCTCCCCACCACCCGCAAGGTCGTCGCGCTCACCTTCGATGCGGGCGGGAGCGCCGACGGGGTCAGCTCGATCCTCGCAACCCTGGCCCGCGAAGGGGTGCCGGCGACCTTCTTCCTCACCGGCGCCTTCATCGACGAGTTCCCGTCGAACGCCAGGGCCTTGGCGAAGTACCCGGTCGGCAACCACACGTACGGCCACCCGGACCTCACCACCTTGAGCGACGCCGGGGTGCGGACGCAGATCCGGAGTGCCGCTGCTCGGATCCGGGCGGCGACCGGGCGCGACCCGCGGCCGCTCTTCCGGTTCCCCTTCGGCGCGGTGGACCGGCATGCCATCGCGCTGGTCAACGCGGAGTGCTACGTGGCGTTTCGCTGGACGGTCGACACCCTCGGGTGGCAGGGCGTCACAGGTGGCCAGTCCGTCAACTCGGTCGTGAAGCGGGTGCTCAGCGCGGCACGGCCTGGCGAGATCGTCCTCATGCACGTCGGCGCCCACCCCGAGGACCACTCCACGCTCGACGCCGACGCGCTGCCGCGGGTCATCTCTGGCCTGCGCGCCAAGGGCTATGGCGTCGTCATCCTCGACTCGGTCCTGAGCGCCGGCCGCTGACGCACGGGCGTTTGGAAGGGTGCTCGGTGGGTAGGCCGCTGGGAGGCGAAAGGAGCCGATCATGAGTTCGCAGGACTGGAACTGGGATCCTTGGAACTACCGCCAGAGCATCGACATGACGGACCGGACGGGCAACCTGGCGGGCTTCAAGGTGCACGCGTCGGACGGCGACGTCGGCAAGGTCGACGAGGCGACCACCGACGTCGGGGCGAGCTACCTCGTCGTCGACACGGGGCCGTGGATCTTCGGCCACAAGGTCATGCTGCCCGCGGGCATCATCGAGCGGGTCGACTGGGACAACGAGGCGATCTGGGTCGACCGGACGAAGGACCAGATCAAGGACTCGCCCAAGTACGACCCGGACACCGGCGGCAGCGACCTGACCTACCGCGAGAGCCTCAACAGCTACTACCGGGACACTTACCGGGACTCCACGCTGGAGCCGTAACCTGTTGCCTCGTCAGGGACGCACGGCAGCCGGAGGTTATGCGCCATGGCGAAGCAACAGAAGAAGAAGTGGTCCGACCTGAGCCCGCGACAGCAGGCGACGATCCTTGCGCTCGGGTCGGTCCAGCTCTCGCTCGCGGCGACCGCCTGGGCCGACCTCGCCACGCGCAAGCCCGAAGAGATCAACGGCAGCAAGGCGAAGTGGGCCGCGATCATCGCGATCAACTGGGTCGGGCCGATCCTCTACTTCGCCAAGGGCCGCCTGCCCTCGATGTGACTCACCGGCTCACTGGCGCAGCACCCAGACCTGGTAGAGCCGCACGAAGAGGTACGGCACGACGATGAGCCCGACGAGGATCGTCGCCGTGCCCCCTCGGCTGCGCTCGGCCCACGACCAGCCGACGGCGAGCGGCAGGACGACGAGCGAGGCGACGAGATAACCGACGTACGTCGTGACCGAGACGCCGGAAGGCGCGTCGGGCACCTGCATGATGCCGAGCACGAGCTGGACGACCAGCCCGAGCTCGACGACCGCCAGGAGGGCGAGCACGAGCCGGTTCGGCGGCCGGTCCCGGACGACCTGGATGATGACGAGGATCGCCGTTGCCGCGCAGAGGATCGCCAGGGCCTTCTGGAGCTCGATCACAAGGGCATCATTGCCGAAGGGCCGCCTGGGCGAGGTGACGCGTCGGGTGAAGAAGCGCACTGTCGATCAGGAAACGTGCACGCTCGATCGGGAGTAGC
>DASSTN010000200.1:0-4223 GCA_035707905.1 Intrasporangium sp. | reverse complement strand
GCGCTCGAGGGGAGCCTGCGCCTCATCAGCCCCGACCTCGACGTCGTCTCTGCGGCCCGGGCCCACGGCCGCGGGCTCGTGACGGCGTCGCTCACGCCCGCGGAGGTGCGCTCGACCCTCGAGAGCCAGCTCGCGACTGTCCTACCGATGCTGCAACGGCTCCCTCGCCGGGTCAGCAAGATCACCGAGGACCTCGAGGCCGGGCGGTTCACGCTCGGCGTCCGGGCCTTCGGCGACCCCGGTGACCGGGCCTTCCTGACCGGCATCGTGCACCAGCTCGTCATGACAGCCTTGGCCGCGGCCGCCACGCTCGGCGGCATCATCCTCATCGCCGCCGACGGTGGTCCGATGATGACCGGTCAGGTGCGGCTCTATGCCTTCCTCGGCTTCACGATGGTCTTCTTCGGCCTCATCCTCGCCTCGCGCGTGCTCGCCCTCGTCTTCCACCAGCACCGCGAGACCGCCGGCAGCGGCTAGCGCCGGGCGGCCGCGACGAGAGCGGGCAGCGCTACCGCGGCGGTCGAGCGGAGCACGTGGTGCGCGAGATCGGAGATCTCCGTCTCGACCGGGTTGACCTCGACGACGAGCGCGCCGGTCCCCCGCGCCATCGCCGGCAGCGCTGCCGCCGGGTGGACGATGCCGGACGTGCCGACGACGAGGACGACATCGGCGCTCTCGACGAGCCGTACCGCCTCGTCCCACGCGTCCATCGGCAGCAGCTCGCCGAACCAGACCACACCGGGCCGGATGCTCGCGCCGCACACGGCGCAGGTGGGTGGGTCGATGCGGTCGGCCTCGCCCTCCGGCAGGACGATCGGCTCGTCGTATGGCGTGTTGCACGCCTCGCAGCGATGCGCGGCGAGCGAGCCGTGCAGGTGGACGACGGGCGCACTCCCGGCCCGCTCGTGCAGGTCGTCGACGTTCTGGGTGACCACGCCGATGTCCGGGGCGCCAGCACCGGCCGCCCATTCGGCGAGCGCGTGGTGGCCGGCGTTCGGCGCCACGTCGCGGACCCGTCCGAAGCGCCAGAGGTACCAGGCCCAGACGAAGGCCCGGTCCCGCTCCCACGCCTCCGGGGTGGCCAGGTCCTCGGCCGCGAACTGCGACCAGAGCCCGGTCTGCGCGTCACGGAAGGTCGGCACGCCGCTCTCCGCCGACATCCCGGCACCCGTCAGGACGGCCACGTGCTCGGCCGCGCACAGCGCCCGGACCAGGTCCCGTGGCAGCTCCATGCCGCCAGACTCGCACACCGGATCACTCGAGGTGGGGCGGGGAGCAGGAGGGTTGTATGCCGCTCAGCCGGGCGGTGCCTCCCACGTCGAGTGATCGCTTGGTCCCATCCGTAACAGAGCCGGTGAGGCGCGTGGTGCGGAGCGCTCACTCGACGAGGGTGGTGAAGGCGCCGTCGCGGAGGATCGGCACGGCCGCGCTCGAGTCGAGCTCCGCGGCGATGGGCACGTCCTCGGCGAACCCCTGCTCGATCAGCTCTCGTCCGCTGGAGCACGTGGCGAGGGCCTCGTCGACCCGGCCTCGCACCGCGGTGAAGGCGGCGAGCGACGACTCGACCTCGGGGCTCAGCAGGAGTGGTCCTGCCTGGTGCTCGAGCGACTCGACGAGGGCAGCGGCGACTGCCCCGGCTCCCCAGCTGTCCTCGACCGCCGGCCGCAGCGAGTCGTCCGGCCACCGCTCCCCGGAAGGCACGAGGACGATCACCGGAGGGGCGCCCGAGCTGGACCGGAACCGGTCGGCCAGCCACCGGCCCACCGCGGCACCGTTGCGCAGCGAGGCCGCCACCACGGTCGCACCGGCCTCGGCCAGGACGGTCGTGATCGTGGAGCCGTTCGGCGACGGCAGCACGAGTGACCCGATCTCACCGGCCTCACGAATCGACTTCGGCGACAAGGAAACCCCGCCCTCACGCCGGGCCACGCTCCGCGAAACCGCGACCGCAGCGCCACGCTCGGCAGCGAAGGACTTAGCGCTCGCGTCGCGCCACCGGTAGGGGAGCACGGCGGTCCCGGCGTCCGCGGCCACCGACACGCAGGTCGTGAAACTGAGCACGTCGACGACGACGGCGATGACAGCGGAACCGCGCTCAGCGGCATACCTGACGAGGAAGGCGCCACCCACGGCACCCCACTCGAGGCGCACGAGGTGGTTGTCCTGGCTGTGCCAGGGCGCGCGTGGGCTGAGCCGCTCGGTCATCGGGCATCGAGCTCGCGGACGAGCCGGGCCGGTGCGGTGTTGCGGTAGGACATGTCGACGAGCTCCGCGACCTCGGCCCAGTCGACCTCGTCGATCGAGTAGCCGTGGAAGGTCAACCCGAGCCACCCGGACGGGCCGAGATAGGCGGGCACGAAGAAGCGCTCGTCCTGGACGAGCGCGTCGCGCTCGCTGGCGTCGGGCAGGAACAGGAGCGCACGCCGGGCGACCGGCGCGAAGTGCTCACCCTTGAGCGAGCCGCCGAAGGTGGCGAACACCTTCTGGGTGAAGAAGTTCGGCCGACCATGCGAGACCTTCTCCGCCGCTCCGGGCAGGGCCAGGCACAGCTCGCGCACCCGGCCGAGGTGCGGATCGGAGGCGTCGAACATCAGCGGGTGCGCCATGGCCCAACCGTAGGGCCTGTCAGCAGATCCCGCCGCCGCCCGAGCCGCAGCCGCCTGCGCCACATCCGCACGCGCCGCCACAGCCGCCCCCGGCCGGGACCGGCTCGGGCACCTCGTGCCGGGTGTCCCAGGCCTGCTGCAGGGCCTGGAGCATGACGGGCACCGGCTGGGCGCCGGACACGCCGTACTTGCGGTCGAGGACGAAGAACGGCACACCGGTCACGCCGATCATCGAGGCCGTCGCCTCGTCGCTGCGCACGTGGTTGCCGTAGTCGTCGGAACCGAGCATCCGGTCGACCTCGTCAGTGTCGAGGCCGACCTCCGCGGCGAGTCGCACGAGGGTCGCCCGGTCGCCGATCGCCTCGCCTTCGGTGAAGTAGGCCCGCATGAGCCGCTCGAGCATCGGCTGCGCGAGCCCGTGGTCCCCGGCGAGGTGGACCAGGCGGTGCGCGTCGAACGTGTTGCCCGGCCGCGCCCGCCGCCACTGGAAGTCGAGGCCGAGCTCGCGCGCCTGCTCCGCAAGAGCCTCGTGCTGCGCGGCGGCGTCCTCCACGGACATGCCGTACTTCGCGGCCAGCATCTCGGGCAGCGCCGTCGTGGCGACCGGCTCGGCGGACCGGTCGAGCTCGAAGCTGTGCCACGTCACCTCGATCTCGTCCCGCTGCGGGAACTGCGCGAGGGCCGCCTCGAAGCGAGCCTTGCCGAGGTGGCAGTACGGGCACACGATGTCGGCCCAGATGTCGATCTTCACGTCGCCAACTGTAGGTCGGCCTCAGGCGACGGACTGAATCCGGTCGATCACGGCGGCCGCGCAGGACTCCGGATGCGTCTCCGGGAGCCAGTGCCCGGCATCGATCTCGATGAAGGCATACGGGCCCGTGACGAACCCCCGCGTCAGCTCCGCTGCGGTCCGGCCGAGCGCGACGTCGCGCGAGCCCCAGAGGAGCGTGGCCGGCACGCTGACCGGCCAGGCCCGCACGTGCGACTCCCGCACCGCGCGGTACCAGTTGACCGGCCCGTTCAGCGCGTCAGCGTCGGCGAGGTGAGCGGCATACCTCTCGAGGTCCTCGCGGGGGAGACCGGTGGCGGACCAGATGGGCCGGAAGGCCGTTGCGAGCACGTGCTCGGGCACGTAGGGCACCTGGAACGCCCCGATGTACCAGGACCGGGCGGCCTGCTCGAGGCTGCGCGCCGCGCGCCGGAGCGCCGCGGGGTGCGGCGTCGAGAGCGACGTGACCGACGCGACGCGCTCGGGATGGTTGCCGGCCGTGAGCCAGGCGATCGCGCCGCCCCAGTCGTGCCCCACGACGTGCACGCGCTCGTGGCCCGTCGCGTCCGCGAGCGCGATCACGTCCGCGACGAGGTGTTCGAGGCGGTATGCCGCTCTCCCGCGCGGACGCGCACCCGCCGAGTAGCCGCGCTGGTCCGGGGCGTAGGTGCGCAGCCCGGCGTCGTGCAGGAGGGGCGCCACTCGGTGCCAGCTCGACCGGTCCGTCGGGAAGCCGTGCAGGAGCAGGACCGGGACCCCGTCGTGTGGACCGCAGTCGGTGACGTCGAAGGTCAGGCCGTCGTGCTCGAAGGTCGTGATCCGGGAAGTCGCCACTGCTCCATCATGGC
>DASSTN010000199.1:0-3067 GCA_035707905.1 Intrasporangium sp. | reverse complement strand
GCGCATCGCGCTTCACGGCCGTGGCGGCTACTGCTACCACCTCAACGGCGCGATGGGCCTGCTGCTCAGCTCCCTCGGGTACTCGGTCTGCGGCCACGTCGGAGGCGTCCATGGCCCCGAGGGCCCCAACCCGGGAGCGATGGGGAACCACCTTGTCCTGACAGTGGTGCTGCCACCGAGCGACGACAACCCTGGCGGCGTCTGGTACGTCGACGGAGGCCTCGGGGACGCCCTCCGGGCCGTTGCCGCTCGTCGAGGGAGCCCACGACCAGCCCCCCTTCCACCTCGGTCTGGAGCACGCCGCCGACAGGTCGGAGTGGCACCTGACGCATGACCCGGGCGGTGGCTTCACCGGGATGACGTGGACCACGGGTGACGCCCGCCGGGCCGACTTCGAAGCGCAGCACCAGTGGCTGTCGACGGCACCGGAGTCGGGCTTCGTCCAGGTGGCGATGGCCGAGCGGCGCGACGCCACCGGTGTCGACGTCATCCGCGGCCTCGTGCTGAGCAGGATCGGGGTCGGCGCCCGCACCGCCGAGCCGGTCACAGCCCGGGCAGCCTGGTTCGACCTGCTCGCCGACCTGTTCGGCCTGACGCTGCAGACGCTGAGTTCTGAGGCGCGCGACGCGCTGTGGACGCGTGTCCGGACCTCGCACCAGCGCTGGCAGGAGTCCCAAGAGGGCGCCTCGCGGGGGACCCAGTGATCAGAGGACCACGAGGAAGTCGCGGTGGATGACCTCTCGCTCGTACTCCGGGCCGAGCTCGCGCGCGAGGTCCTTGGTCGACCGGCCCAGCAGGCTCGGCAGTTCCTTCGCCGAGTAGTTGGTCAGGCCCCGCGCCACCACCCGGCCGTCCAAGGCGCACACGTCGACGGCGTCGCCCTCATGGAAGCCGCCCTCGACCCGCACGATTCCCGCGGGCAGGAGCGACTTCTTCCGGTGCGTGAGGGCCGTCACCGCTCCGTCGTCGATGACGAGACGGCCGCGGGCCGTCGTCGCATGCTGGAGCCAGAGCCGTCGGGACGCCCCGCGCACCCCGATCGGCAGGAACAGCGTGCCGACGTCCTGACCCCCCAGCACCTGGGTCACCCGGTCCGTCGCGGTGAGGACGGTGGTCACTCCCGCGGCGGTCGCGATCCGAGCAGCCTCGAGCTTCGTCGACATCCCGCCGCTGCCCACCCTCGAGTTGCTGCCCTTCACCTCGACCTCGGCCAGGTCATCCGGCCCTGCGACCAAGGGGATTCGCTGTGAGCCGGCCCGGGAGGGCGGTCCGTCGTAGAGGGCGTCGACGTCGGTCAGCAGCACGAGCGCGTCCGCGTCGATGAGGTGCGCGACGAGAGCCGCGAGCCGGTCGTTGTCTCCGAAGCGGATCTCTGACGTGGCCACCGTGTCGTTCTCGTTGACGACGGGCAGGACGCCGAAGTCGAGCAGCCGCTCCAGGGTGCGACGCGCGTTCGTGTAGTGCGTCCGGCGCGTGACGTCGTCGACGGTGAGGAGCACCTGGCCCACCGTGATCCCGTGTACGCCGAACGCCTGGGTGTAGGCGGCGAGCAGTGCCCCCTGACCGACGCTCGCCGCGGCCTGCTGGGTCGCGAGGTCGCGCGGTCTCGCGCCGAGCCCGAGCGGACCGATGCCGGCGGCGATGGCCCCGGAGGAGACGAGGACCACCTGCCGGCCCTCGAGGTGGTGTCGGGCCAGTGCGTTGGCGAGCGCGATGAGCCGCGCGGAGTCGATGCGACCCTCCGTGCCGGTCAGCGAGCTCGACCCCACCTTGACGACAAGGCGCTGGGCCTGGCTGATCGCGGACCGCGGGGACACGCGGCAACTGTAGTGAGCGGCCTACCGCCGCCGTCGTGGGTGCCCACCCCGTGATCCGCGGGGTGCCGCCCAGTCCGAGCAAGACGTGCATGAGCCCGCACCTAGGTCGTTTCGGCGATCGGATCACCGTCGAGACGCCACCTCGACCGGCCTAGGCTGGTGGCATGTCGGAGCCGATCGATCCTGCCGTCGTCGACTACGTCGGCGACCTCGCTGACCGGGCCCGCGTGGCCTCTCGGCGCCTTGGCCTGATGTCGCGGGCCGAGAAGGACGCCGCCCTGCTCCGCCTCGCTGATGCCCTCGACGCCGCGACGCCGCGGATCCTTGCCGCGAACGCGGAGGACCTCGAGCGAGGCCGGGCATCGGGGATGCCGGAGGGCCTGCAGGACCGGCTGCGCCTCGACGCCGACCGGGTCGCCGGCGTCGCCCAGGCGCTCCGCGACGTCGCCGCCCTGCCCGACCCCGTCGGCGAGATCGTCCGCGGCTCGACCCTGCCGAACGGCCTGCAGATCCGACAGGTCCGGGTCCCCATGGGCGTCATCGGGATGATCTACGAGGCTCGTCCCAACGTCACCGTCGACGCCGCCGGGCTCGCCCTCAAGTCGGGCAACGCCGTCCTCCTGCGAGGCGGCTCCGCCGCCGCGAGCAGCAACCACGCCCTCGTCGAGGCGATGCGCGACTCCCTTGCCGACCAGGGCCTTCCGGCCGACGCGATCACCCTGCTCGAGCAGGGTGGCCATGATGCCGGGCGGGCCCTCATGACGGCCCGCGGGCGCGTCGACCTCGTCATCCCACGCGGGGGAGCGGCGCTCATCCAGACCGTCGTGCGCGAGTCGACCGTCCCCGTCATCGAGACCGGCGTCGGCGTCTGCCACGTCTACGTCGACCGGGCCGCCGACCTCGGCAAGGCCGCGCGGATCACCGTCAACGCGAAGACGCACCGGCCGAGCGTCTGCAACGCCGCCGAGTCGCTCATCGTCCACCGCGACGTCGCAGCCGACTTCCTGCCCAAGGTGCTGACCGACCTGGCCGGCGCCGGCGTGCGGCTGCACGTCGGGCCAGAGGTGCAGCCGTACGCGGATGCGGCGGGAGCGGCATACGAGAAGGCAGTGGAGGAGGACTTCGGGACGGAGTGGCTCGCGCTCGAGATGAGCGTCGCGGTCGTCGACTCGATCGACGACGCCATGGACCGGATCCGCCGCTACGGCAGCGGCCACACGGAGGCGATCGTCACCGAGGACCGAGCGGCG
>DASSTN010000198.1:0-13602 GCA_035707905.1 Intrasporangium sp. | reverse complement strand
ATGGCGAACTACACCGCCGCTGACATCAAGGCCCTGCGCGAGAAGACCGGCGCCGGCATGCTCGACGTCAAGAAGGCGCTCGACGAGGCCGACGGCGACCAGACCAAGGCCGCCGAGATCCTCCGCGTCAAGGGCCTCAAGGGCGTGACGAAGCGCGAGGGGCGCACGACCTCGAACGGCCTCGTCGCGGCCTCCGCCACCGACGGGGTCGGCACCCTCGTGGAGATCCTCTGCGAGACCGACTTCGTGGCCAAGGGTGAGAAGTTCATCGACCTCGCGGACAAGGTCCTCGCGCAGGCGGTCGCCAGCCAGGCGACGAGCGCCGAGGAGCTGCTCGCGAGCAAGACCGACGACGGCCGCACGGTCCAGGACCTGCTCGACGAGGCCAACGCGACGATCGGCGAGAAGATCGAGATCAAGCGCGTGGCCCGGCTCGAGGGCGATAAGGTCCTGTCCTACCTGCACAAGACGAGCCCCGACCTGCCCGCGCAGATCGGCGTCCTCGTCGCCGTCGAGGGCGACGACCAGGTCGGCCGCGACATCGCGATGCACGTGGCCGCCTTCTCGCCGACCGTCCTCTCCCGTGATGAGGTCCCGGCCGAGACGGTCGAGAACGAGCGTCGTCTCGCCGAGGCCACCGCGAAGGAGGAGGGCAAGCCCGAGGCGGCCCTGCCCAAGATCGTCGAGGGCCGCGTCAACGGCTACTTCAAGGAGAACGTCCTGCTCGAGCAGGCCTTCGCGAAGGACCCGAAGAAGACCGTGGGCAAGGTCGCCGACGAGGCCGGGGCGAAGGTCACGGGGTTCGCGCGGTTCCGCGTCGGTCAGTGAGGAGCTGAGCCAACCGCAACGCAAAGGTATGCCGCTCACCCAGGCTGGGTGAGCGGCATACCTTTTGTCGTTCGGCAGTCTTCAGGCGCGCGAGCCAGCCGGCGGGACGCGCCAGCGGACGATGGACATCCAGATGCTGTAGCCGAGCGTCAGGCACGCCCACGCCACGAAGACCGGGACGGTCCAACTCGGCAGGGCGCCGCCGGGGGTGTGGCTCGCCAGCACGACCGAGACCGGGACGGCGCAGGAGAACGCGACGGCGAGGCAGCCGAGAACGGTGACATCGACCGCCAACCGGCGCCGCGCCGACGGGAGGTTCTCCGGTCGCTGCCAGAACTGCTTGTTCGGCAGGTTGACCCAGGCGAGCGAGGAGATGCGGGAAACCAGGAGGAGGAGCACGGCGAAGATGCCCACCATGACGATGCCGAGCAGCGCGAACATGACGATCGTCTCGGTCCGGCCCGCCCACCGGTCAGGTGGGGCGGCGCTGCCCCAGTGCGCCGGGACGCGGTCCGGCAGGACGAGCGCGGCCCAGACGACGAGCGCCGCGTAGACCACGCCGAGCCCCCAGAACACCCTCGCCAGTCCGGTCCTCACGCGCCCCACCCTACGGCCGGACCGGCCCCGCGTCGCAGCGGGCGGATCTTCACACGATCTCCAGAGGTCGTGCCGCGCTTGTGCACGGCGGCACTCCTAGGCTCGGGTCATGGCTGAGGAGCAGACCCAGGGCGGACGACTGCTGGTCGTCGAGGACGACCGGACGATTCGGGAGGCGTTGACGGACCGCCTTGTCGCGGAAGGGTTCTCGGTGTGTGCGGCTGGCGACGGGCCGAGCGCGGTGACGATGTTCTCGGAGTGCGCGCCAGACCTGGTCGTGCTCGACCTTATGCTTCCCGGCTTCGACGGGCTCGAGGTGTGCCGGCGGATCCAGGCGGAGCGTCCGGTGCCCGTGCTGATGCTGACCGCCCGGGTGGACGAGACCGACGTGCTCATCGGGCTCGGCGTCGGCGCCGACGACTACGTCACCAAGCCCTTCTCGATGCGTGAGGTGGTCGCGCGCATCCGTGCCCTGCTGCGACGGGTCGCCCGCGCCCGGGAGCTGGCAGCGGCTCGGCAGCCGGTGCTGACCCTGGGCTCGCTCGTCATCGACGCCTCCACCCGCCGGGTCGAGAGCGACGGCGTCGAGGTCCACCTCACGCCCCTGGAGTTCGACCTGCTTCTGGCCCTTGCCGACCGGCCGGGGGCAGTGCGAGGGCGGGACGACCTGCTCCGGGAGGTCTGGGGCTGGGCCGAGCCCGGCCGGACCCGGACGCTCGACAGCCACGTCAAGGCCCTGCGCTCGAAGATCGGCCCCGAACGCGTGCGCACCGTCCACGGTGTCGGCTACGCCCTGGAGGCCTGACCATGGCGACCTCCGTGCACGAGCGTCCCATCGACCTCGACCGGCCCCTCGACGGCGTCGGATCGATCAAGGCGAAGCTCGGCCTGCTCGTCGGTGCGAGCATCGTCGTGGCGGCCCTCGTCAGCCAGGTCGGCGACCGGGCCGGGGTGCCGCCGTGGCTCACCGTGCCCGTCACGATCGTCGCGGCGCTCGGCGCGACGCAGTGGCTGGCGCGCGGGATGACCGCGCCGCTGCGCGAGATGACCAGGGCCGCGACACGCATGGCGGATGGTGACTACCGGCAGCGCGTGACGGCGACGTCGGACGACGAGGTCGGCCGGCTGGCCCGCGCATTCAACTCGATGGCGGACGACATCGCGAGTGCCGACCGACAGCGCCGCGAGCTCGTCGCCATGGTGTCCCACGAGCTCCGGACGCCCCTGACCGCCCAGCGCGCCCTCCTCGAGAACCTCGCCGACGGAGTCGTCCGGGAGCCGGAGGTTGCGCTCCGGGCAGCGCTCGCCCAGTCCGAGCGGCTGAGCGCCCTCGTGACGGACCTGCTCGACCTGAGCCGGATCGAGGGCGGGGCCGTGCCGCTAGACCTGCGCCCGGTTCTGGTCACTGAGCTGCTCGAGCAGGCCGTCGGCGAGCCGTCCGCACGCAACGAGAGGGTGCTCGTCGAGACGGTCGTCGAGCCTGCCGACCTCGTCGTCGTCGCCGACCGAGGCCGGCTCGTCCAGGTGGTCATGAACCTCGTCGACAATGCGGTGCGGCACAGCCCCGAGGGCGCGGTCGTCCGCGTCCGGGCCGGTTCCGCCCAGCCGGGACGATGGTGGCTCGAGGTGGCCGACGACGGTCCGGGCATTCCGCTCGAGCGGTCCTCGGACGTGTTCGCCCCCTTCGGCACGCTCGACCCCACCGGGGGCGGCACCGGGCTGGGGCTCGCCATCGCGCGCTGGATCTGCGAGCTCCACGGCGGCTCGATCGACCTGGTGCAGGTGCTCGACAGCGCCGGTGGGACGCGGGTCTGGGCGGACCTGCCACTCGAGCCGGCCGCTGTTCGGCTCGCACCCGGCGTGGCGACCTCCGCGTCGGCAGACGGCCCCTCCCGGGGCCCCGCCAGTGCCGTGACGCCCCCCACTGCCAGGGCCTCTGATGCTCGGGCGGCCCTGGGGCAACCGGCCGGTGGTGGGACGCCCTCGCCCCCCTTCGTCGAGGGGCTCTTCGGTTCGCTCTGGCCCGAGCATGGGCTGGGCCCGACGCGGCTGGCACTGTTCGGCTCGGTCGGCGTCGGCCTGACCGGTGCGGCAGTCCTGCCCTACCGCCCCATCGGTCTCGGGGTGCTCGTCGTGCTGCTCCTCGGCGGCGGTCTCGTCCTCGCAGTGTCCCGCCGGCGCTCCCGGCGGTGGACCATCGCATCGGCAGCCCTGTGCCTTGCCCTCGGTTCGCTCGTCGTGCTGCGTGCCGCCGAGTGGCTCGTGGTGCTGGCGTTGTTCCTCGTGGGCTTCCTCGTCACGACCGCCCTCACCGACGCGCGGCGGGTGGTCGCGGTCCTCGCGGGACCGGTCGCGTGGGTGCTCGCCGGGCTGCGCGGTCTGCCGTTGCTGCGGCGCACTCTCGCGGCCCTCAGCGGGCACCGGCTCCTCTGGCCCGTTGTTCGGACGGTGGTGGTCTCTGTCATCGCCCTGGTCGTCTTCGGTGGGCTCTTCGCGTCGGCGGACCCCGTGGTCGGCAGCTGGGCCGGACAGCTCGTGCCGGACCTCGGCCTCGACAGCCTCGTCCTGCGTGTCTTCGTGCTCGTCGTCGTCGGTGGCATCGTGCTCGCCGGGTGCTACCTCGCCATCAACCCGCCGCCCATCGACGAGCTTCGGGTCCCCGAGGCCCGGCGCGTCAGCCGCGCCTGGGAATGGCTCGTGCCGGTCGGCATCATCCTGCTCACCTTCCTCGTCTTCGTGGTGGCTCAGGCATCCGTCATGTGGGGTGGCCATGCGTACGTGAAGAGGACGACGGGGCTCACCTACGCCGACTACGTCCACCAGGGCTTCGGACAGCTGACCGCTGCGACCCTGCTGACTCTCGTGACGGTGGCCGTCACCGTACGCAAGGCGCCCCGCGGGACCGCGGGGGAGCGGTTGCGGCTGCGTGTCGTCCTCGGTGCCCTCTGCGTGCTGAGCCTCGTCGTCGTCGCCTCGGCCCTCTTCCGGATGACGGTCTACCAGCAGGCGTTCGGCTTCACGGTGCTGCGTCTGGTCGTCGACGCCTTCGAGATCTGGCTCGGCTTCCTCATCGTGCTCGTCCTGCTCGCCGGTGTGCGTCTTCAGGCCCGCTGGTTGCCGCGGGCGGCCCTCGTCGCCGCAGCCGTCGGTGTCCTCCTCCTCGGCTGGCTGAACCCCGAGGCGTGGGTCGCCCAGCACAACATCGACCGCTATCGGGCCACGGGCAAGCTCGACACCGCCTACCTGGCATCGCTCGGCCCCGACGCGACGCCCGCCATCATGGCAGGGCTCCCCGCGGACCTCGCGGCGTGCTCGGTGCCGCGCGGCCAGGACCTGCCTCACGACCTGCTCTCGTGGAACCTCGGGCGCGCCCGCGCGGCGGGCGCCCATGTCGCCGCGGCACCACCGCCGAACGGAGTCGCCGCCTGCCCCTGAGCGGTTGGTCCGTGACATGCAGCACCTGACCGAGGCGGACCTGCGCGACGACATCGAGGGGATCATCTCGGCGTCCGACTTCATGGAGCTGACGGACGGCGCGCAGCTGCTCTTCATCTGATTCGGACCGACAGGCGCTCCACGGTCGCACCGGGAGCGCCTCGCCGTGCCGTCCCCGCCCATCCGGTCGGAGCGCCCGAGCGCGGGAGAGCGGCATACCCGACATTCATGGCTCCCGGACCGCGCCCCAGCGGGGATGTGGAAAGATCGGGCGACCCCATGTTGCGCTGCCCACAAGGAGCACCCATGACCGAAACGCTGGCCTCACCCCGCCGTCGCCGCGTCCTGCTCAAGCTCTCCGGAGAGGCGTTCGGTGGAGGGCAGGTCGGCGTCGACCCGGCCGTCGTGCAGTCGATAGCACGGCAGATCGCGCCGCCGGTCAGCGAGGGCGTGCAGGTGGCCATCGTCGTGGGCGGCGGCAACTTCTTCCGGGGCGCCGAGCTGCAGCAGCGGGGCATGGACCGGACCCGGGCCGACTACATGGGCATGCTGGGGACCGTCATGAACTGCCTCGCCCTGCAGGACTTCCTCGACAAGGAGGGCATCGAGACGCGCGTGCAGACGGCGATCCAGATGACCCAGGTGGCGGAGCCCTACATCCCGCGGCGAGCGATCCGGCACCTCGAGAAGGGGCGGGTCGTCATCTTCGGTGCCGGCGCAGGGATGCCGTTCTTCTCGACCGACACGGTGAGTGCCCAGCGAGCCCTCGAGATCAAGTGCGATGTCGTGCTGATGAGCAAGAACGGCGTCGACGGCGTGTATGACTCCGACCCGCGGCTCAACCCGGAAGCCAAGAAGCTCGACACGGTCACCTTCACAGAGGCGATCTCGGACGGCCTCAAGGTCGTCGACGCGGCCGCCTTCAGCCTCTGCATGGAGAACAAGCTGCCCATGCTCGTGTTCGGGATCGAGGGCCCCGGCAATGTCACCCGCGCGCTGCGTGGTGAGAAGATCGGCACGCTGGTCGTCAACGCCTGAGGGCTCGGCACGGGCCGGCCAGCACCTGCACACCACCGACACACCCATAGGGGACGAGGAAGAGCACCATGATCGACGAGACCATGTTCGAGGCCGAGGAGAAGATGGACAAGGCCGTCGAGGTCGTCAAGGAGGACTTCGCGGGCATCCGCACCGGGCGCGCCAACCCCGGCCTGTTCAACAAGCTGCTCGTGGACTACTACGGTGCGCCGACGCCGCTGCAGCAGCTCGCGTCGTTCCAGAACCCCGAGGCCCGCACGATCCTCGTCATCCCCTTCGACAAGTCGGCGATGCACTCGATCGAGAAGGCGATCCGCGACAGCGACCTCGGGGTCAACCCGAGCAGCGACGGCCACCAGATCCGCTGCATCATGCCGGAGCTGACCGAGGAGCGCCGCCGCGACTACATCAAGCTGGCGCACACGAAGGCCGAGGAGGCGCGGGTGGCGGTCCGCAACATCCGGCGGAAGGCCAAGACCGACATCGACAAGCTCGTCAAGGACGGCGAGGTCGGCGAGGACGACGGCGCACGTGCCGAGAAGGACCTGGAGGTCCTCACCAAGAAGCACACCGACCTCATCGACTCGCTCGCCAAGGCCAAGGAGTCCGAGCTGCTCGAGGTCTGACCTCAACGCTCGTCATCATGTCCAGCGCAGAGCCGGACGGCACTCGTCGGTCCCGTCGCGAACAGCAGCCGTCCCGTGCGGGCCGCGACCTCCGGGCCGCGATCGGGGTCGGCGTCGGCCTCGGCGTCGTCATCGTCGTGACGCTGCTCGTCAAGAAGGAGTCCTTCCTCGTCGTCGTCGCCGCCGCCATCGCGGTCGGCGTCTGGGAGATGCGCCACGCCCTGGCCCACCAGGGGATCAGGGCACCCCTCGTCCCTGCCGTGACGGGATCACTCGTCATGCTGTGGGCCGCCTACGTCCACGGGCCGGGCGGGCTCGTGCTCGCCTGGTGCCTCACCGCGACGGCAGTGGTGCTCTGGAGGGGGACCGGGGCCCTTGACGGTGCGGCTCGCGACGTCCTCGGCGGGGTCCTCATCACCGCCTACCCGGCCCTGCTCGCCGGTTTCGCCGTCCTGCTCCTCGCCGCCGAGGACGGGGTCGGCAGGGTGTTCGTCTTCCTCATCATCACGGTGTGCAGCGACGTCGGGGGCTACGCCGCCGGGGTCCTGCTCGGCAGGCACCCGATGGCGCCCACCATCAGCCCGAAGAAGTCGTGGGAGGGCTTCGGCGGCTCGGTCGTGCTCTGCGTCATCGGCGGGGCGCTCACCGTCTGGCTCCTGCTCGAGCATCCGTGGTGGGTGGGTGCGCTGCTCGGCGTGGCGGTCGCGATCGCCGCGACCGTCGGTGACCTCATGGAGTCGTTGATCAAGCGCGACCTGCGGATCAAGGACATGTCGAACATCCTCCCCGGGCACGGCGGCGTGATGGACCGCCTCGACTCGCTGGTCGTCGTCGCACCGATGGTCTGGGCGGTGCTCACGCTGCTCGCCCCCCGGGCCGCGTGACGCGGCGACCAGGCCGCGATTTGGCAGCGCCTGAGAGAATGGGGGCGCGATGACCGAGAACCCGCCCGAGACCTCTCCCACGGCGCCTGTCGAGCTGCCGACTCCTACCACTGCACGGCCGACGCCCGGCCAGCTCATCTTCCGCGCCCCCCGGCGTGGCAAGCCGCCGCGGCACCTCGCCGACTTCAGCCTGGCCGAGCGCAAGGACGTCATCGAGTCCCTCGGCCACAAGGGCTTCCGAGCCAAGCAGCTCTCGACGCACTACTTCGAGCGCCTCGTCGCGGACCCGGACGAGATGACCGACCTGCCCAAGGCCGTGCGCGGCGAGCTCGTGCACGACCTGCTCCCGACGCTGCTCACCCCGGTCGTGCGCCGTCGCGCCGACGACGGGCAGACGATGAAGTACGCGTGGCGCCTCCACGACGGCGCCATCGTCGAGTCGGTGCTCATGCGCTATCCCGGACGGGTCACGATCTGCATCTCGAGCCAGGCCGGCTGTGGGATGAACTGCCCGTTCTGCGCCACCGGGCAGGCGGGACTGACCCGCAACCTGTCCACAGCGGAGATCGTCGAGCAGGTCGTCTGGGCGGCTCGGGCCTTGCGGCACGGCGAGCTGGCCGGTGGCGACGAGGGCGACCGGGAGGCGCCCTTGCGGGTCAGCAACGTCGTGTTCATGGGGATGGGCGAGGCGCTCGCCAACTACAAGGCGTCGATCGGCGCCATCCGGCGCCTCACCGACCCGGCCCCGGACGGGCTCGGGATGTCGGCCCGCGGGCTCACGATGTCGACCGTCGGGCTCGTCCCGGCGATCGACAAGCTCGCCGCCGAGGGGATCCCGGTCACGCTCGCCCTGTCGCTGCATGCCCCTGACGACGAGCTGCGCGACGAGCTGGTGCCGATCAACACCCGGTGGAAGGTCGACGAGGCCCTCGACGCGGCCCGCCGATACTTCGACACGACCGGGCGACGGGTCTCGATCGAGTACGCGCTGATCCGCGACATCAACGACCAGGGCTGGCGCGCGGACCTGCTCGGTAAGAAGCTCGCGGCTCGAGGCAAGGGCTGGGTGCACGTCAACCCGATCCCGCTCAACCCGACCCCGGGCTCGAAGTGGACCGCGAGCCGTCCCGGGGTGGAGCAGAACTTCGTCGAGCGGCTGCGCGCCCACGGCGTCCCGACGACGATCCGTGACACGCGGGGCCAGGACATCGACGGCGCCTGCGGCCAGCTCGCCGCCTCCACCGCCTGACCCACGCGCCAGGCTCGCGCAGTGGGGTTCGTCACACCCTGCGGCCGGTCGTCGCCCGGCTCGTGCCGCTCAGCGGTCCGCCCGGGTTCGCCTCTGGCACTCGGTAACCCCGCGGGGCAGAGTGGGCCCATGAGCGACGGAGCAAGCACAGCGGCATACGCGGAGATCTACCGGCGCAGCCTCAGCGATCCCGAGGGGTTCTGGCGTGAGGCGGCAGCCGACATCGACTGGATCACGCCACCGGAGCGGATCCTCGACGCCGACAACCCACCCTTCTACCGCTGGTATCCGGGCGCCGTCCTCAACGTCTGCCACAACGCCGTGGACCGTCACGTGGCGGCCGGGCGCGGTGACCAGGCGGCGATCCACTACGACTCGCCGGTGACCGGCAGCAAGCGGACGATCAGCTATGCCCAGCTGCTCGAGCAGGTGCGGGCGGTCGCGGGTGGCCTGAAGGGTCTCGGGGTGAAGCAGGGGGACCGGGTCGTCATCTACATGCCGATGGTCCCCGAGGCGGTCGTCGCGATGCTCGCCTGCGCGCGGATCGGCGCGGTGCACTCGGTGGTCTTCGGCGGGTTCGCACCGCAGGAGCTCGCAGCCCGGATCGACGACGCCGCGCCGCGGGTCGTGCTGTCGGCATCGTGCGGGGTCGAGCCGACGCGCGTCGTGCCGTACAAGCCGTTCCTCGACGAGGCGATCAAGCGCTCCGACCACCAGCCGGAGCACTGTGTCATCCTCCAGCGCGAGCAGCTGCGCGCCGACATGGGCGAGCGAGACCTCGACTGGGCGGAGTGGGTCTCGAGCGAGGCTGCGAAGGCCGGTGCGGAGTGTGTGCCGGTCGCGAGCACCGACCCGCTCTACATCCTCTACACCTCGGGCACGACCGGGAAGCCGAAGGGGATCTACCGCGACTCGGGTGGCTACGCCGTCGCGCTGCGCTGGTCGATGAAGAACCTCTACGACATCTCACCCGGCGAGACGATGTTCACCGCGAGCGACATCGGCTGGGTCGTGGGCCACTCGTACATCGTCTACGGGCCGCTGCTCACGGGGGCGACCACCATCCTCTACGAGGGCAAGCCGATCGGCACACCGGACGCCGGCGCCTTCTGGAGGGTGATCGAGGAGTATGGCGTCGCGGCGCTGTTCACCGCCCCCACCGCGTTCCGCGCGATCAAGAAGGAGGACGCCGAGGCGGCCCTCGTCAAGGACTACGACCTGTCCGGCTTCCGCACCCTGTACCTCGCCGGGGAGCGGCTCGACCCCGATACCTACGAGTGGGCGAGTGCCAAGCTCGGCGTCCCCGTGATCGACAACTGGTGGCAGACCGAGACCGGCTGGCCGATCGCCTGCAATCCCAAAGGCATCGAGCTGCTGCCCATCAAGCCCGGCTCACCCACGGTCGCCGTCTGCGGCTACGACGTGCGGATCCTCGACGCCGAGGGCAACGAGGCACCGGCCGGCACCGAGGGCGCGATCTGCATCCGGCTCCCGATGCCTCCGGGCACCCTGCCGACGCTCTGGCAGGACGAAGACCGCTACGTCAGCTCCTACCTGTCCGCCTTCCCGGGCCACTACCTCACCGGCGACGGCGGGTACATCGACGAGGACGGCTACCTCTTCGTCATGGGCCGCACGGACGACGTCCTCAACGTCGCCGGGCACCGCCTCTCGACCGGCTCCATCGAGGCGGCGCTCGCCGGGCACGAGGCGGTCGCCGAGTGCGCCGTCATCGGGGTGCGCGACGACGTGAAGGGCCAGGTGCCGCGCGCCCTGGTCGTCCTCAAGTCGGGCATCGACGCGCAGACCGAGGGGGAGCGGATCCGGGCCGAGCTCGTGGCCCGGGTGCGGGCCGAGGTCGGGCCGGTCGCGGCGCTGCACCGGGTCGACGTCGTCGGCGGGCTGCCGAAGACGCGCTCGGGCAAGATCCTGCGCAAGACGATGCGCGAGATCGCCGACGGAGCGAACCCCGCGGTGCCGGCGACGATCGAGGACGCCTCGGTCCTCGACGCCCTCGCTCCCGTGCTGCGCGGTGGCTGAGGCCCGGCCCTCAGGCTGTGGCGGGGACGTGGACGCAGTTGGGGTCCGAGCCGAGCACGTCCCCGTTCACCGCATAGGCCTGTGACCGGCTGCCGCCGCACACCTCGCGGAACTCGCAGGAACGGCACTTGCCACGCAGCTGGTCCGGGTCGCGCAGGGACCGGAGCACCGGACTCGTACGGTAGATCTCCCGGAAGCCGCCGTCGAGCACGTTGCCGCACCGCTGCGGGAGGAAGCCACTGGGGTAGACGTCGCCGCGGTGGTCGACGAACGCGAAGCCTCGGCCGGAGTTGACCTCGATGGGTGGGCGGGGGCGACGCCGGGCCGTATGCCGCTCAGCGCGGATGGGCGCGGTCGCCGCCGTGAGGCGGTGGTAGAGCTCGCCGAGGACCGGCCGGGGCGTGCCGGCCTCTGCCGCGCGAGCCCGCTCGATCGCGACGCGCCGGTAGTGGGGCGCCTCGGTGGTCTTGAGGGCGACCAGGTCGGACACGTCGTGCAGCCAGTGCAGCACGTCCTCGACCTGCTCGGCAGTCAGGGCCTCGAGGAGCTGGCCCCGGCCCGTCGGCACGAGGAAGAAGACGCTCCACAGGGAGACCTCGAGGTCGAGCACGCGCCGGAGCAGCTCCGGCAGCTCGTCGACGTTGCCGCGGGTCACCGTGGAGTTCACCTGCAGCCGGAACCCGGCCCGCCTCACGTCGGCCGCCGCGACGAGGGTCTGGTCGAAGACGCCCCGCACGCCCCGGAAGGTGTCGTGCGTCGCAGCGGTCGCCCCGTCGAGCGAGAGAGAGACCGCTCCGGCCCCGGCCTCGCGGAGCTCGGCGAGCACACCGGGGGTGAGCCGCGGGGTCACGGACGGCGAGAGCGCCATGTGCAGCCCGAGCTCGTGGCCGTGGCGCACCAGCTCCGCCAGGTCCGGCCGCTCGAAGGGGTCGCCACCGGTCAGCACGACGATCGGGTAGGGGGCGCCGAAGCCGGCGATGTCGTCGAGGAGCGACTTGCCCTGGGCGGTGGTCAGCTCATGCGGGTCACGGCGGTGCTGGGCGTCGGCGCGGCAGTGTCGGCACACGAGGGCGCACGCACGGGTGACCTCCCAGATGACGATCATCGGGCGGTCGCCGGCGTCGTGGTGGAGGCGACGCACGGCCCGCCGCTCCGCGCTCGAGGGTCGGGCTGGGGGGCTGTCGCTCATGTGAGGCTCCGGGCGTGGTTGGGATGGGACAGGTGGGCGAGGGCCAGGGCAGCGCCGTCCTCCGCCGATGACATGCAGGCGGCAAGGCCGAGGCCGTCGTAGGAGGCGCCGGCCACGACGACTGCGGGCAGCTCTCCGACCAGGTCGTCCCGCAGCGAGCGGATGCGGGCACGGTGCCCGACGGTCTGCTGCGGCATGCCGTGGGGCCACCGCTCGACGTGGACGGCGACTGGCTCTGCCGTCAGCCCCGTCAGCCGGTGCAGCTCGGTGAGCAGCATTGCGACGAGCTCCTCGTCACGGGTCTCCTCGATCGTTGCGTCACCGAACCGGCCGGCGGAAAGCCGGAGGAGGGTTGTCCGGCCGTCGTCGAGGTGTGGCCACTTGTGCGACAGGTGCGTCATCGCCTTGAGGAGCAGGCCGGACCGGGACGGGACGAGGAGGCCGTTGGCCCGGAAGGCTCTGAGGTCGTCGGTCGCGGGTCGGTCGAGGGCGAGCACGACGGTCGCCACGCTGGCGGTCTCCACCTGCCCGAGGCGGTGCGCGAGGCTCGCGGCCGAGCCGGCGAGGATCGTTGCTGCCCGATGGGCGGGCAGGGCGAGCACGACCGCTTCGGCCTCCAGCTCCGCGCCGTCACCGAGGTGGACTCGGTATCCGCTGCCGAGCCGTTCGAGGGCGAGCACCTCTCGTCCGAGCCGCACCTCGACGTCGGTGTCAGCGAGCACCTGGTCGGTCAGGACCCGGAGGCCGTCGGCGAAGGACGCGAAGCTCGGCAGGGGACCAGCCGGGGTCGCGCGCGCACTGCGACGGCGGAGGAGCAGCGAGCGTCGCTCCGTGGCAGGTCCCACGAGCGAGGGCGCGCAGGCGCGCAGGCTGAGCGCGTCGATGTCGCCGGCATGGAGGCTGCCCAGGAGCGGGTCGACGAGACGGTCGGCCACCTCCCGGCCGAAGCGGGTCTCGAGGAAGCCGCCGACGGAAGTGTCCGCGTCGGGGCCGAGCGGGGCCGTGACATGGGCGGCGAGCGGCTCGAGACCTGCGCGGCCGAGACCTCGCAGGGACATCACGCGGCTGCTGACGACGGGCCGCAACCGGGTCGGCCCGGCAGGGCCGACACCGGCCGGGAGCGGGCGCAGCCGTCCCGACGACCACAGCAGGCTCGTGCCCGGCCGGGCCCCGACCACCTGCTCGGCCAGGCCGAGCTCGTCGACGAGGGCGCGGGCGCCGGGGGAGCCGAGGTGCAGTGCCTCGGCACCGACATCGACGGAGCGCCCAGCGAAGTGGATGGTGCGCACCTGGCCGCCGAGTCGGTGGGAGCCCTCGACGAGCGTCGTGGCGCAGCCGCCGAGGGCGAGTCGACGGGCGGCGACGAGACCGGTGACCCCGCCTCCGACGACGACGACGGTGGGTCGGCGGTGCAGCTGGTCCATGCGGCTCTCCTCGGCTAAGTACTACGCATCGTAGGAGATAGGCCCCGGTCGGCTGCAAACGGCCCCGCCGAGCGGGTCCTCAGGGATGCCGTGAAGCGCGCTCCGCGGCATACCTGACCTCACGCTCGCCCTCCACGGGCGGCTGGAAGCCGGCCTGCGCGTCGACGCCTGCGACCAAGGGGAGCACCTCGTCGAGCGAGTCCACGAGGTGGATCGCCTCTGACATCCGTCGCCCGCGCGCCAGCTGCTGGAGGGCCGGCCAGACGGGCACGGTCTCGGTCCAGTGCTCGCG
>DASSTN010000197.1:0-5522 GCA_035707905.1 Intrasporangium sp. | reverse complement strand
GCCGGCGTGCCGCAGCACTCCCCCGGACCCGAGGAGCGTGGTCACGTTCGCGAGCGGCCGGGGCGACTCCGTCGGCTGCGCCGGCCGGGCATGGCGCCGGACGGCGACCAGCGCGGCCAGCCGGGCGAGCTCCACGTCGAGACGCCGCTCCCGGTCGTCCGCTGGGACCGCGCTCGGGCACGACGCCAGCTGGGCGGCATACGTGCACAGCTCGTCCCAGCACGGAACGGACTCGGTGAGCCGCTCGGCCCGCGCCGCTTCGAGGACGCCGGCGGCGTTCCACCGCATCCCGAGGTCGCCCTCGACGGTGCGTCCGTGCCAGAGGGGCGCGACGACGTCCTTGCGCAGGCTTGCGTCCTCCCCCTCCGGCGTGATGACCGAGTAGACGTCGGTGGTCGCGCCGCCGATGTCGACCACCAGGACGTCTCCGCCGACGCGACCCGCGAGCACCTCGACGCCGCGGAGCACCACGTCCGGGGTCGCACCCTCGACCATCGCCCCGAACGTCACGTCCTTCGACAGGCCCTTGCCGCCGATGACGTGACGCAGGAACGCCTCTCGGATCGCTGCCCGCGCAGACTCCGGCGCGATCACCCCGATCTCGGGCAGGACGTTCGCGGCCGGGATCGTGGGTCGCCGCGTCTCGGCGAGGAGGGCGACCGCCTCGTCGCGGGCCTCGAGGTTGCCGGCGACGACGATCGGCACCGCGTGGGCGCCATGGCCCCCGATCGCGGCCCTGGCGAGCCGGGACGCGTTGTGGAGCAGTACCTCGGCGTTGCCGCCGTCCGTCCCGCCGACGAGCAGGACGATGTCGGGGCGAACAGCCCGTATGCCGCTCACCTCCCGGGCCGTGAGGGCGCCGCTTGCGACGTGGACGACCTTCGCGCCGGCGGAGAGCCCGACCCGGTGGCCCGCCTGCGCCGTCACGGTCGCCTCGTAGCCGACGACGGCGAGGCGCAGGCCACCTCCGGCGCTCGAGCACGCGTGGACCGTCGCGTCGGCCGGCGCCTCCAGAGCGAGCCGGAGCGCCCGGTAGCCGTCGAGGATGTCGCCGCTGCCCTGCGTGCCGGTGGTCGGGGTGGCCGCGGTCCGGATGACCGTGCCGTCTCCGGCGACGAGCGCACCCTTGGTGAACGTCGACCCGAAGTCGACGGCGAGGATCGTCATGTCGCGCTCGGCGTGCCGGTGCTCAGGCGTGGATGTCGAGCGCCTCGCGCAGGTCCTCGATGAGGTCGTCGACGTCCTCGATGCCGACCGAGAGCCGGATCAGGTCGGCGGGGACCTCGAGCTCGGTTCCGGCGACGCTGGCGTGCGTCATGCGAGCCGGGTGCTCGATGAGCGACTCGACGCCGCCGAGCGACTCGCCGAGGGTCCACAGCTGGACGGCGGCGCACGCCTTGACCGCGGCGTCCTCGCCCTTCTTGAGGCGGAAGCTGACCATGCCCCCGAAGCGCTTCATCTGCCGGGCGGCCACGTCGTGGTTCGTGTGCGAGGGCAGCCCCGGGTAGTAGACCTGCGAGACCCCGTCATGGCCCGTGAGGAAGTCGACGACCTTCTCCGCGTTGTCGCAGTGCCGCTCCATGCGCACGGCGAGGGTCTTCAGCCCGCGGAGGGTCAGCCACGAGTCGAAGGGGCCGGCCACGCCGCCGATGCTGTTCTGGTGGAACGCGATCCGGTCCTCGGCGTCCTCGAAGCCCGGGACGGAGATCTGCTGAGCCGTCACGACCATGCCGCCGACCACGTCGCTGTGGCCACCGCTGTACTTCGTCGTCGAGTGCGTCACGACGTCGGCGCCGAGGGTGAGCGGGTTCTGCAGGTAGGCGCTGGCGAAGGTGTTGTCGACGACGAGGACCGCCCCCGCCTCGTGGGCCACCTCGGCGATCGCCTCGATGTCGGCGACACCGAGCAGCGGGTTCGTCGGCGTCTCGACCCACACCATCTTGGTCCGGCCCGGCACGATGGCCGCGCGGACTGCCTCGACGTCGGCGATCCGCGCGATCGAGTGCTCGATGCCCTGCGGCTTGGCGACCTTGTTGAAGTAGCGGTAGGTGCCGCCATAGGCATCGCTCGGCACGACGACGTGGTCACCGGGAACGAGCAGCGAGCGGACGAGGGTGTCCTGCCCCGCCAGACCCGAGGCGAAGGCGAAGCCGCGGCTACCGCCCTCCAGCGAGGCGTAGCACTCCTCGAGCGCGGTGCGGGTCGGGTTGGCCGACCGGCTGTACTCGTAGCCCCCGCGGAAACCGCCGATGCCGTCCTGCTTGTAGGTCGAGACCTGGTAGATCGGCACGCTGACCGCCCCGGTGGAGGCGTCGGCCGCCTGGCCGGCGTGGATGGCGCGCGTGGAGAAGCCCTGCTCGTCAGACATGACCGTCAGCCTAGTCGGGGGTCCGTATGCCGTTGGGCCGGCTCCCGCTGCCCTCGTGCGCCGGGCGCGAGGCTCAGGACAGCACCTTCTGCCACTCGCGGCTGTAGCCGTCGACGACGTAGCCCAACAGGCGGTTCACCGCGAGCATGTGCGTGTTGTCGTCCGCGTTCCAGGTACGGACCGACCTCACGGACGGCAGCTCGTCCATCAGGCGCAGCGCGGTCGCCGCCTTGAGCCGCGCGCCGAGCCCGCGGCCCCGGTGCTCCCGGATCACGAGGGTGTCCTGCTGGTAGGCGAGCGTTCCGTCCCCGGTCGGGACGTGGACGTCGGTGTAACCCACCAGGTGACCGGTCGGGACGTGACGGGCAACGCTCACGAGGACCCGTCGACCGCCGTTGCGGATGCTCTCGTGCTGGGCCTGGACCCGGTCGACGTCCCAGGCCTCCTCCTCGGTCTGCAGGTCGCCCAGGGGCGCGTCGGTCGACATGCGAGTGCGGAGCAGGGCCAGGTCCTCGAACCACGGCTCTGGCAGGTCGTCGACGACGGTCTCGACCACATAGTCCTCGGCGCCCGGTTCCTCGAGGATCGCCGTGAGCGCCTCACGGTCGGCGGGCAGAGCCTGCCTGCTGCGCAACGTCGTCTGGGCGATCACGTAGCCACGCGACTTCGCCCATCCCTCCCGCTCGTCGGTGGCGCCGTGCGCCCACTCGGTCTCGGCCAGCAGCGTCGTGCGACCGTTGTCGGCAGCGATCCGCTCCGCCTGGTCGAGGAGGGCTGAACCGATGCCCTGTCCGCGCGCCGCTGCTTGCACCGAGAGCCACAGCATGGCCACGTGATGGTTGTCGTGCAGGGGCATCATGACCTCGAGTGCCCCGACGACGCCGTCGTCCTGGACCGCGACCAGGTCGACCCGGCGCCTGTCGCCCCGCCGGTGGAACGCCCGCATCTCCGACACCGTCCAGCAGCTTCCGGTGTCACCGAAGAGCTCCCGCTGGATCCCGTTGTGCACGTCGAGCCAGTGCTCGGTGACCACCTCCTGCGCGGGGTCGAGGGGGTCGAGGGGGCGGAGGTCGAAGGGTTCGCTCACGCCGACATCCTCGCCAGAGGGGCGCGGGCCCTGCCACCCATTTCTCGGCGGCCCTGCGCCTGCAGTGCCTTTCGGGCGCGCGCCTCTCTCCGGCTCAGGGGGCTGCGCTCACCTCTGGCACGACGTCGCGCGAGTCGCCGTGCCCCTGCGCCACGAGCAGGAAGAGGTCGTGCTTGTCCTCCGCCCCGTCCGGGCGGTAGCCGACATCGAGCTTGAGGTCGGTGACCCTCAGACCGGCCGTGCGCGCATACGTGAACATCTCCCCGTACGTCCGCCCGATCGCGGCCAGCGGACCCCGGTGCTCGTGGTGGAGCCACCGTCCAGCGGGGACGACCACCACCTCAGCGTCGGGAACCGCCCCCTCGCGGGCACGAACCGTGGAGAGGACGCCGACGGTGATGACATGCAGCCCGTCACCGGGCTCCTCGCTCAGCTCGGCGAGGACGGCCTCACCGTCGTGGCGGGCAAATACCTCACGCCAGAGCGGTGGCACGGTCGTCGGCAGCTCACTCAGAGGTCCCCGCGTCGTCAGTCCCGAGAGGTGCATCGCTTCACGCTCGACGACCTGCATGTCGATCCTCCTCGGCCATCTGCGCGCGCCCGGGCTGGTCGCCGCGGAGGCAGACGCTACCGAAGCCGGGACTCGACTGCGCTGGCGGTGGGCCACTGCGTCTACGGGCAGCCCGATCGACCGGCGTCGGAGAGAGTGAGGCTCGTCGCGACCAGGCGACCCAGCGCGTCACGGGTTCCCTCGGCAACGACGCATCGACCCCTGCGCACTGCCGACGCCGCCGCATCGACGGTCCGCACGACGGCCGCCCCGGACGTCAGGGCGATGCGCACCTGCGCCTTGGGCCGGCCCACCCCCACTGTCTGGAGGGTCACCAAGGACCCGTCCACTCCTGTGACGAGCCCGGATATGACCCGTGCCGCGCCGGCCGCGCCAGGTGCCTGCGGTGCGGTCGTCGGGCACTGCCCGTCCAGCGGTGCGGAGACGAGCGCCCAGACCACCTGGTCGGCGCCGCCGGGGCCGGTGTGCTGCTGCCCCGGTGCGGCAGATGCAGTGCTGCCGACGACACACGTGCCGGTCCGGATGTCCGACCGGCTCGAGGAGCGCGTGTCGAGGATCGCCGTCGAGCCGTCCCAGGAGACGGTCACGTTGCCAGACGAGGTCCTCAGCGTCGCCGACTGCGCCTTCGCAGCCTGCACCTGGCCTCTCACCGTGACCTGCTGCTCTCCCACCTCCTGCCCACCGGGGGCCGGGGTACCCCCACTTGGGGCTGGAGCGGGCGTCGCCTTCGCCCCGGGGCTCCTTGGCGCCGCACCCGGAGTCCGCGGCGCCGGGCTCGAGCGTGTGCTTGTGGAACCGGCGCTGCCGGGCAGCGCGAGTCCGGCGGAGGGCTGACTCGAGGTATGGTCGCTCGACACCACGGCGGAGGGTTGCGCCCCCGATCCCTGGCATGCCGCCAAGGCCATCGCGCCCACCACCGCGACAGCGAGACGCGTGAGGTGGCAACTGAACTCACGACCTCGTCCCACGACGCCGCCCCTTCCCCAGCAGGCTCCGGCCCATCAGACCCCCTTCGGACCAGCATGACCCCGCGCGACGCTGATGGTCTCGGAACGAGCGGAACTCACAGCGTTGGCCAAGGTACCTCGAAAGCCGGTGAGCGGCACACGGGTCGGTAGCTACCATGGCGAGCATGCAGCGCCCTGTGCAGACGACGACGCCGGAACCGTCCGGCGACTCGATGCTGCGCTGAGCGCACCCACCATCCGCCCCGGGGTCGGCTCCGGGGCGTTGTCGTCTCCGGGTCGACTCTGGCCGAAGACCGGCTCCCGATGGTGGAGTGGGCGCGGTGAGCGGCGCGCGCCTCCACTCCCGCCCGGCCGGCGCGCCCAGAAGAAGCCGGCCCAGCGGCATACGGATGGGTCGTCGCGCGTTGCACGCCCGTAGGCGACCGATCGAGACGAAGGTGTGAGACTGGGATGGTGTTCGGATACGGCAGGAAGTCCACGATGCCCGCACGCGAGGAGGCACTGCCCGGGCGGGCGGAGCGCCCCTAC
>DASSTN010000196.1:0-15464 GCA_035707905.1 Intrasporangium sp. | reverse complement strand
CGTCAGGCCGGCTCGACCTCGGCGACCAGGTCGGTCTTGATCTCCGGGAAGTGGCAGGCCTGTACGTGCAGCCCGTTCTCCCGGCCCTGGATCGGCAGGTGTGCGTTCGTCGACTCGATGAGCGGCGGCTCCTGGGTCGCGCAGATCTCCTGCGCCTTCCAGCAGCGCGTCCGGAAACGGCAGCCACTCGGCGGGTCGATCGGGCTCGGCACGTCGCCCACCAGGCGGATCCGCTCCCGCGGCGGGATCCCACGGGCGACGTTGATGTCCGGGGCTGCCGACAGGAGTGCCTGGGTGTACGGGTGCTCGGGGCGCTCGTAGATGTTGCGCTTGTCGCCGTACTCGACGATCTTGCCGAGGTACATCACGGCGACCTGGTCGCAGAAGTGCCGGACGACGCCGAGGTCGTGCGCGACGAAGATGAACGCGAGGCCGAGCTCGTCGCGCAGCTTCGCGAGCAGGTTCATCACCTGGGCCTGGATCGACACGTCGAGGGCGGACACGGGCTCGTCGGCGATGATGAGCTTCGGCTCGACCGCGAGGGCCCGCGCGATCCCGATGCGCTGGCGCTGACCACCGGAGAACTCCGACGGGTAGCGGTTGATGTGCTCGGGGTTGAGTCCGACGAGCTCGAGCAGCTCCTTGACGCGCTGCTTCTCACGACCCTTGTGCAGGCCGTGGACCTTGAGCGGCGTGGTGAGGATGGAGCCGATCGTGTGCCGCGGGTTCAGCGACGAGTACGGGTCCTGGAAGATCATCTGGATGTCCCGGCGGATGTCTCGCAGCTGGGACTCCCGGAGGTTTGTGATGTCACGCCCCTGGAAGACGATCTTGCCGGAGGTCGGCGTGTCGAGCCGGGTGACGAGACGCGAGGTCGTCGACTTGCCACAGCCGGACTCACCGACGAGGCCGAGGGTCTGCCCCTCCTTGACGGAGAAGCTCACCCCGTCGACCGCCCGGACGCTGGCCCGGACCATCCGCAGGCCCTGGATCTCACGGAACGGGAAGTGGCGCACGAGGTCGGTCACCTCGAGCAGGGTCTTGTCGGTCATCGGCTGGCCTCCTCGTCCGCGGCGATGGTGCCCACCGGGTCCTCGAGGTGGCACCGGATGAGGCGGTTGGGCAGCCCGGGCGCGGGGCGCCACTCGGGCAGCTCGGTCCAGCACCGCTCGCCGACGAGGTCCTTGAACGCGCAGCGCGGGTGGAAGGAGCAGCCGGGCGGCAGGTTGAGCAGGCTCGGCGGCGCGCCCTTGATCGCCTTGAGCTCCTCGAGCTCCTCGGAGTGCGACGGCAGCGACTGGAGCAGGCCATAGGTGTAGGGGTGCGATGGCCGGGCCAGCACCTCCTTGGCGTCGCCCTTCTCGACCCCGCGCCCGGCGTACATCACCACGATGTCGTCAGCCGTCTCGGCGACGACCGCGAGGTCGTGGGTGATGAGGACGACGGCAGACCCGAACTCCTTGCGCAGGTCGTTGATGAGGTCGAGGATCTGCGCCTGGACCGTCACGTCGAGCGCGGTCGTGGGCTCGTCGGCGATGAGCAGCTTCGGGTTGTTCACGAGGCCGAGGGCGATCATCGCGCGCTGGCGCATGCCGCCGGAGAACTCGTGGGGGTACTGCTTGGCCCGGCGCTGCGGGTTAGGGATGCCGACCCGGTCGAGCATCTCGACGGCCCGCTTGTGCGCCACCGCCCTGGAGACCTTGTGGTGCGTGCGGTAGGCCTCGGCGATCTGGTCGCCGATCTTGTAGAAGGGGTGCAGCGAGCTCTGCGGGTCCTGGAAGACCATCGCGACCTTCTCGCTGCGCAGCCGCTGGAACGTCGAGCGGGACGCCCCGACCAGCTCCTGCCCGTCGAGCTTGATGCTGCCGGTGATGCGGGTGCGCTTCATGTCGTGCAGGCCGAGGACGGCCATGCTCGAGACGGACTTGCCCGAGCCGGACTCGCCGACGATGGCGAGCGTGCGGCCGAGCCGCGCCTGGTAGGTCAGGTTGGACACGGCCCGGACGACACCCTCCTCGGTGGGGAAGGTGACGGTCAGGTCCTTGACGTCGAGGACGACGTCACCGGAGTTGTGGGCCTCCCCTGCAGTGTTGGGGATCTGGTCCGCGATGGCGGTGCTCACGAGAGCCTCACTCGGGGGTCGACGAAGGAGTAGGCGATGTCGACGATGAGGTTCATCGTCACGACGATGACGGCCGTCATGAGGACGGTGCCGAGGATGATCGGCAGGTCGGAGCGGAAGAGCGCGTCGAGCGCGAGCTTGCCGATGCCGTCGATCTCGAAGATGCGCTCGGTGACGAGCGTGCCCGACAGGAGGGCGGCGATGTCGAGACCGAGAATGGTGACCACGGGGCTGAGGGCCGCACGTAGGGCGTGCTTGCCGACCACCTTGCGCTCGGTGATGCCCTTGGACCGGGCGGTTCGCACGTAGTCCATGGAGAGGCTGTCGAGCATCGAGTTGCGGGTGTACCGGGTATAACCGGTCGCCGAGACGAGGCCGAGGATCAACCATGGGGCGATGAGGCCGGCCAGGAACCTCGGCAGCCCGGCCGATATCGACGTCGCCTGCGGGAAGATGCTGTAGAAGCGGGTCGTGTAGAGCGCGAAGATCAGCGCCATGACGTAGTACGGGATCGCGCCGAAGACCTGCGAGCCACCGATGAGGAGCCGGTCGAGCGCCGTGCCGCGGACGGTCGAGGCGAGCACGCCGATCAGCACGCCGACGATGACCATGATGACGACGACACCGGCGGTGAGCAGGACCGTCGCCGGGAAGCGGGAGAAGATCTCCTCCGAGACGGGGCGCCTGGTGAGGAAGGACACGCCGAAGCAGGGGGCGCTGCAGTGGATCGTCTCACCCGCGTAGGGGATGTCGCGGCCGACGAAGAGCCCCGAGAAGTACTCGGAGAACTGCACCGCGAGCGGCCGGTCGAGACCGAGGCTCTGCCGGATCTGGGCGAGACGGGCAGGGGTGCACCGCTGCTCGGGACACATGACCTGAGCTGGGTCGCCCCCTCCCACGAAGAAGAGGAGGAACGCGGAGACGAGTGTCGCGAGCAGGACGGTGAACGCCAGCCCGAGACGCCGCAGGATGTACGTCAGCACGGGGTGCCTTCCGGTGGTCGTGGTGGTGGGGGCACGGGGGTCGCCCGTGCCCCCACCGGGGTGAGTCCGCCTGCCATCAGGACAGGAGCGGGCTCCTTACTGCTCGATCCAGATCTGCGTCATGACCGGCATACCGTGGTTCGGGTCGTTGATGACGTTCTTGACCTTGGTGCCGAAGACGTAGTTGCCCTTGTCGTACTGGTAGGGGATCGCCGGCAGGTAGTTCTCGAAGAGCCACTTGTCGAACTTGCCCCACTCCGGGCCCTGCTCCTGGATCTTCAGCTTCTGGATCCGGGCGACCTCGGCGTCGACCTTCGGGTCCTGCAGGTTGCCCCAGTTCGTGCTGCCCTGGGCCATCGAGACCGAGGTGACCATGGGCGGGAAGATCGAGTCGGCGGCAGGCCAGTCGAAGCACCAGCCCGCAGGCGACTGCAGGACGTTCTGCGGGCCCTTCGGGTCCGCGGCGAGCTTGCGCCGGTCCTTGCCGGGCACGCCCATGTCCTTGACCTTGAAGCCAGCAGCCTCGAGCTTCTGCTTGCGCACCTGGTTGGCCTTCTGGCCGACGGGGGTGTCGTTCGTGTAGTAGTACACGAGCTCGAACGGCTTGTCAGGGCCGTAGCCGGCCGCGGCGAGCATCTCCTTGGCCTTCTTCGGGTCGCCGTCACCGGTGCCGTCGAAGCCGTTGATGCCCTTGTAGTCGACCCAGCCCGGGATCTGCGGCGGGATGAAGGTCGTGCCGGGCGTCATGGAGTGGGTCGTCTCGCCGGAGGCCTTGCGGATGGAGTCGAACGGCCACGCGACCGCGACGGCCTTGCGGACCTCCATCGGGATCTTCGAGGTCACCATGTTGACCGTGAAGACGCACGAGGACGGACCCTCGACGAACTGGTCCTTCTTCGGGCCCTCGATCTGGTCGATCAGGGACGAGTCGATCGCGTCCCAGTTCATCGAGGTCGCGTCGACACCGTTGCTGGCGAGGATCGCCTGCTGGACCTTGGTGCTGTCGACACCGAACTTGAAGTCGTAGCCGTCGAGGTAGTTGTTGCGGGCCGGGTCGGTGTTCGGGTCCCACTGGTCGTTGCGCACCAGGGTGAGCTCCGAGCCCGGGGTGTACTTGTCGAACTTGTACGGACCGGTGGCGAGCGGGTGCAGGGTGTAGTCCTGCTTCTTGTCCTTCGCCTCCGGGATCGGGGAGAACTGCGGGTAGGACGCGAAGTACGGCAGCGACTCGAAGGGCTTCGAGAGGTGGATCACGACGGTCTTGTCGTCGGGAGCCTCGACGCCCTTCCAGTTCTTGTCGCCCTGGTAGGGGCCCTTGTAGTCAGCGCCGTCCTTGAAGAAGTCGCGCTGGTAGGTCGGGCCGTTGGCCGCGAGGTCGGGGTCGAAGGACCGCTTGATCGCGAAGACGACGTCCTTGGCGGTGACGGGCGTGCCGTCCTCGTACTTGATGCCGTCCTTGAGGGTGAACGTCCAGGTCAGGCTGTCGTCGGAGACCTTGCCGAGGTCGGTGGCGAGGTCGGGCACGAGGACGGACTTGCCATCACGGTACGAGTAGGACGTCAGCGTCCGGTGCGTGATGCCGAGGATGGCGATGGTGTCGGTGTAGTACTGGTCGCTCGGGTCGAAGTTGGCCGGAGTCGAGGTGTAGGGGACGGTGAGAATGCCGCCCTTCTTGGCTCCCGGAACCTCGGGCGCCGGGCCCTTGGCGTCGGGCATGAGGCCCGAGGAGGCCTGCTCGAGCTTGCCGCCGGTCTCGCCTGGCTTGGCGTTCTTGTCCGCCGACGGGTTGGGCGCGCCGCAGGCCGCGACGAATCCGAGGGAGACGGCCGCTCCCACGGTCAGGACTTTGGTCCAGCGCATTTGTTGTGCTCCCTTTTTGCGTGTCCCGGGCCCTTTGCCGGGAACATCTGTGAGGCCGATAACGAGGTCGGGGCTATCGGCGGGTGTTGGGGTCGAAGGCGTCGCGGATCGAGTCGCCGAGCAGGCTCAGGGCGAGCACGAGGGCAGAGATGCCGATGACCGGGGGCCAGAGCCAGAGGGGATAGCTCTGGAAGGAGTTCTGGGCGTCCGCGATCGTGCGGCCCCAGGAGGCGGTGGGCTCGACGAGCCCGGCACCGAGGAACGACAGGGTCGCCTCGGAGGTGATGTAGGCGGGGACCGCGATCGACGCGGAGACGATGATCGGCCCGACCAGGTTGGGCAGGATCTCCTTGAAGAGGATGTGCCGGGTCGGCACGCCGATGGCCCTTGCCGCCTGGACGAACTCGCGCTCACGCAGGCTGACCACCTCGCCGCGGACGAGACGGGCCAGCCCCATCCAGCCGAAGAGCACGAGCAGCCCGATGATGAGCCAGAACCGGATGTTGGAGGTCTGCTCCGGGGTGAGGCTCCCCCGCGCACCGAAGCGCAGCTCCAGGATCGGGGTGGTCGCGATGACCATGAGCAGGAACGGCAGGCTGAGGAAGAAGTCGATGACCCAGGAGATGAGGCGGTCGACGATGCCGCCGAGGTAGCCGGCGAGCAGGCCCATCGTCACCCCGATGACCGTCGACAGGGCGGCTGCGACGAAGCCGATGACGAGGGACGGCCGGGCGCCGTACGTCCAGCGGGCGAACAGGTCGCGGCCCAGGCCCTTCTCGACGCCGAGCCAGTGGGCCGAGGTGATGCCCTGCTTGGGGAACCCGTTGAGGTCGACGAGCTCGGTGGCGGTCTGGTCCGGTGTCGCCTTCACCCCCGTGATGGGGTCGACGGCCTGGAGGCTGGTCAGCAGCGGCGCGAAGACCGCGACGAGGATGAAGAAGAGGACGACGATCGTGCAGACGATCGCCACCTTGTCCTTCTTGAGCCGGTCCCAGGCGATCTGCCCGGGAGACCGCCCGGTGCGCCGGTCATCCTGCTGCTGGAGTGCCGCCTCGGCCTCGTTCGCCTCGCGAGCCAGTTCGTCTGTCTCGGCGGCGGCGCCGGGCATTGTGCTCAAAGCGATGTCTCCATCCTCGTGGGATCTCCGTCACGGCCCGTTGGGTGTCGTGGACCGGTCCACAAGGGTCACGGCGACTCGGGCACCCACCCCTCGGGACGACGTCACCCTGCCACACCGATCGCGCTTGTCCAAGCGTCGAGACGGTCATGGATGACAAATCGTTACCGAGAGTCGGAAGCGTGCAGCAAGATCTTCGGTTGGCCGCGAGTCAGGGCCCATGTCCTCATCGAGAGCCGGAGCGGCGCCCGAGGCGCCCCTCCAGCCACTCGAGGCGGGCACGGAGCCGCTCCTCGAAGCCGCGATCGGTGGGATGGTAGTAGGTCGCGTCGGCGAGATCATCAGGCAGGTACTCCTGGCGCGCCACGGCATCCGGCTCGTCGTGCGCGTACACGTAGCCCTTGCCGTGCCCGAGCCGGTCGGCGCCCGCGTAGCCACTCCCCCGCAGGTGGGCCGGCACCGGCCCGCCCAGACCGGCGCGGACGTCCGCGATGGCGGCGTTGATCCCCGCGTAGGCGGCGTTGGACTTGGGCGCGAGGGCGTTGTGGACGACGGCCTGGGCGAGGATGATCCGCGCCTCGGGCATACCGATCTGTGCCACCGCGTGCATGGCCGCGACGGCGGTCTGCAGGGCGGTCGGGTCGGCCATCCCGACGTCCTCGCTCGCGGCGATGACGATGCGGCGGGCGATGAAGCGCGGGTCCTCCCCGGCCTCGAGCATCCGGGCGAGGTAGTGCAGGGCGGCGTTGACGTCGCTGCCCCGCATCGACTTGATGAGGGCGCTGGCCACGTCGTAGTGCTGGTCGCCCGTCCGGTCGTAGCGGACCGCGGCGTGCGCGACGGCCTGCTCGACGTGGTGGAGCGTGATCGTCACGGGCTCGTCTGTATGCCGCCCAGCCGGCTCCGCGTCGAGGGCCACCCCCGCTGCCGCCTCGAGGGAGGTGAGCGCCCTCCGGGCGTCCCCGCCGGCGATCCGGACGAGGTGCTCGAGGCCGTCCTCGTCGAGCGTGTACTCCCCCGCGAGGCCCCTCTCGTCGGCGAGGGCAGAGGCGACAACCTCACGAATGTCGTTGTCCGACAACGACGTCAGCGTCACGAGCACGGACCTGGACAGGAGCGGCGAGATGACGCTGAAGGACGGGTTCTCGGTCGTCGCGGCCACGAGGATGACCGTGCGGTTCTCGACGCCGGGCAGGAGGGCGTCCTGCTGGGCCTTCGTGAAGCGATGGATCTCGTCGAGGAACAGGACGGTCTGCCGCCCGTAGAGGTCACGGTCGCGGACGGCGGCCTCCATCACCGAACGCACGTCCTTGACGCCCGCGGTCACGGCGGACAACTCGACGAACCGGCGGTCGGCGGCCGTCGCGACGAGGTGCGCCAGGGTGGTCTTGCCCGTGCCCGGCGGCCCCCAGATGATCGCCGAGAGCGGGCCGGCCGACCCGCCTGACCCCTCGATGAGCCGGCGGAGCGGGCTGCCGGTGCGCAGCACGTCGGCCTGGCCGCGGAACTCGTCGAGTGACCGGGGGCGCATCCGGGCTGCGAGGGGAGCGGAACCTCGCTGGGCGGCATACCCGTCCCGCTCTGCCGCGCCAGCGGCACCGAAGAGGTCGTCGGAGGTCACTGTGGAAGGCTATCTCCGTGCTCCAGCAGTCCTCCCCCGCGGACCCCGTCCGCACCGGGCCGCTCGTCCGGCTCGGTCGACTCGTCGCGGGCCACCCGAAGCGGTGGCTCGTCGCCTGGGTCGTCGTCACGATCGCGTGCTTCGCCGTCGCGGTCGGCGGCGTCACCGGGCAGTCGCTTTTCAACCGGCTCCATTCGGGCGACCCGAGCGTCGGGGGCGAGGCACAACGGGCGCGGAACGTCATCGAGAGCATCGAGCCGTCGCTCGACAACCTGATGCTGCAGGTGCGCGGCGCCGACCTCACCGACCCCGCGCTCGTGAAACAGGCGGCAGACCGGACCCTCGAGATCCGGAACATCTCCGGAGTCCATGAGGTCCGCTCACCCTTGTTGTCCCCCAAGGGGATCGGCGATCCGTCCGTGGCGCCCCTCCTGGCCGGCGGCTCGGCCGCGTCCGGGGGGTTCATCACGGTCGTCGACTTCCAGCCGGGCCTGACGAAGGACCAGCAGAAGGCCGCCGAGGGGCAGGTGACGACGGCCTTGGACCGTGTCGCCAGCACGTTCCCCGGCGCCTCTGGCAGCGTCGGCGGCGTCCAGCCCGTGATCGACGCGATCACGTCCACCGTCGAGCGCGACCTCCTGCGCGGCGAGGGCATCGCCCTGCCACTGACCTTCATCGTCATGTTCTTCGTCTTCGGCGGCTTCGTCGCCGCCGGCATGCCAGTCGTCGGCGCGGTGGCAGCGATCGGCGGCGCCCTGCTGTCGCTGTTCGGCTTCTCGCATGTCGTGAGCCTCGACGCGACGGTGGTCAACATCGTGACGTTGCTCGGGTTCGGCCTGTCCATCGACTACGGCCTGCTGACGGTGAGCCGGTTCCGAGAGGAGCTCGCACTCGCCCGCGGCGACGCGGCGGAGCTGACTCGCGAGCACATCGTGGAGGCGACTGGCCGCACGGTGGCCACTGCCGGGCGAACCGTGCTCTTCTCCGGCCTGACGGTCGCGATCGCCCTGTCCGGGCTGCTCGTCTTCGAGGCCGAGATCATGAAGGCGATCGGCCTCGCCGGTGTCTCCGTCGTTCTCGTCGCGCTCGTCGTGGCGGTCACGCTCGTGCCGGCACTCGCGGTGCTGGGCGCGAAGCGGCTCGCCCGCAAGGCCCGCATCGTCACCTCGGACGAGGGCTTCTTCTCCACGCTGGCGCGCACCGTGCAGAAGCGTCCGATCATCGTCATCGTCGGCGTGCTCGTCGTCCTCGTCGCCCTTGCCATCCCGGCGCTCTCGGTCAAGCTGACCGCCTCCGGGACCGACCTGCTGCCGAAGTCCGCCCCGCAGCGGGTCTTCTTCGAGGACCTGGCCCGTGACTACCCGGCCTTCAGCTCTCCGGAGGTCACCGTCGTCGCGGCCTCGTCCGACACGGCGGCCGTGACGTCCTGGGCACAGGGCCTCAAGACCGAGCACGGGGTCACTTCGGTGTCCGTCCGCCCCCTCGGGCCCGAGCACCAGCTCGTCTCGGTCCGCGTGGCCGGGTCGCCGACCTCGGACGACGCGCAGGCCGTCGTGAGCCACGTGCGGCAGGGCAGCGCGCCCTTCCCGACCCTGACAACGGGGCAGGCAGCGGGCCAGATGGACTTCCTGTCCTCGATGGCGCGTGGTGCGCCCTACGCCGTCCTCCTCGTCGTCGTCGGCACCTTCCTCCTGCTCTTCCTCATGACGGGCTCGATCGTCGTGCCGGTCAAGGCGCTGATCCTCAACGTACTGTCCCTCGGCGCGGCGCTCGGTGTCGTCGTATGGGTCTTCGAGAGGGGCCATCTCGAGGGGCTGCTCGCCTTCTCCTCGGTGGGCGCGGTGGAGTCGATCGTGCCCTTCCTCGTCCTCGCCTTCGGCTTCGGGCTCTCGATGGACTACGAGGTCTTCCTCCTGTCGCGGATCACCGAGTTCCACAACCACGGGCACGAGAACGACCGGGCGGTCTCGCTCGGCCTGCAGCGAACCGGCCGGATCGTCACGTCGGCGGCGCTGCTCATCATCATCGTCTTCGCGGGGTTCATCGCCGGTGACATCCTCATCATCAAGGAGATCGGCGTCGCCCTTGTCGCCGCGGTGCTCATCGACGCGACGCTCGTGCGGATGCTGCTGGTCCCCGCCACGATGACGCTGCTAGGCCGCTGGAACTGGTGGTCACCGGCTCCCCTGCGCCGCCTGCACGAGAAGTTCGGGATCACCGAGTGAGCCCGCTGCACACCCTCCGGCGCGTCGAGAGCCGCGAGGAGCTCCTCGAGCTGACCGGCGCCGACCCGTTCCTGCGCTGCGAGGTCCGGGCGCCGCTCGAGGCGCCGGCCTGGGCCTGCGGCGCGGCCGTCGCGGTGCTGCGCCACTCGAACATCCGGCGCCTCGGGGTCGCCGTCCTCGGGCCGGCGGAGGACGTCGAGGCGCTGTCCGCCGGCCTCGCCGAGTCGGGCGACCTGCACCGGCACGGCGTGCGCGGGGTGACCGTCGTCCGCGAGTCGTTCGAGGCCCTCCGGCATCACCTGCCCCTTGCCGACGAGGGCGGCGACTGGGAGTGGCTCTGCACGACGACGGAACCCACACGGATCGCGCAGGAGGACCGGCTCGTTCCTCTGTCGGAGCAGGACCTGCCCGACATCCGCCACCTCCTGGCGCAGGCCAACGCCCGCACCGACGCCCGGCCCTTCGAGTACCCGCACCAGGTGTGGACCGGCGTGCGCGACGGGTCGGGCCGGCTCGTGGCCTGCGGCGTGCGCGAGCCCAACCTGGTCGGCGTGCCGGTCCTGGCCGGGATCACCGTCGATCAGTCGGCCCGCGGGAGCGGGCTCGGCCTGGCCGTCACCGCCCGGCTGACCCGGGACGCCGTGCGCGAGGCCGGCATCTGCACGCTCGGGCTCTACTCCGACAACGACGTCGCCCGGCGGCTCTACCTCGGCCTGGGCTACGGCTACGGGCACGCCTTCCGCAGCAGGGCGCTCCTCGGCTGACGCCGGCAGCCGCGCCGGCCACGACAGCTGCAGTCGACGCCAGTTTTCGTGGCCGGACCCCGGCGTGACTCAGACGGCGGCCGGCTCCGCCACGGCGGCCTTGGCGTCGACGCCGGCCTCCTTGCGCTGCTCGCGGGTGATCGGGGCCGGGGCGCCGGTCAGCGGGTCATAGCCGCCGCCCGACTTCGGGAAGGCGATGACGTCGCGGATCGAGTCGGTCCCGGCGAGGAGCGAGACGATCCGGTCCCAGCCGAACGCGATGCCGCCGTGCGGCGGCGCGCCGTACTGGAACGCGTCGAGCAGGAAGCCGAACTTCTCCTGGGCCTCCTCCTCGCTGATCCCCATGACCTTGAAGACCCGCTCCTGCACGTCCCGGCGGTGGATACGGATGGAGCCGCCGCCGATCTCGTTGCCGTTGCAGACCATGTCGTAGGCGTAGGCGAGCGCCGCGCCCGGGTCGGTGTCGAAGGTGTCCTCGAACTCCTTCTTCGGGGAGGTGAACGCGTGGTGCACCGCGGTCCAGGCGCTGTGCCCGAGGGCGACGTCACCGGAGGCGGTGGCCTCGGCGGAGGGCTCGAACAGGGGCGCGTCGAGCACCCAGAGGAAGCTCCAGGCATCCTCGTCGATGAGCCCGCACCGGTACCCGATCTCGAGACGGGCCGCGCCGAGGAGCGAGCGCGACTCCTTGACCGCGCCGGCAGCGAAGAAGATGCAGTCGCCCGGCTTCGCCCCGACGTGCTCGGCGAGACCGGCCCGCTCGGTGTCGCTGAGGTTCTTGGCGACAGGACCACCGAGGGTGCCGTCCTGCTGCACGAGCACGTAGGCGAGCCCCTTGGCACCCCGTTGCTTGGCCCAGTCCTGCCACCCGTCGAGCTGCTTGCGCGGCTGGGAGGCACCGCCCGGCATGACGACGGCACCGACATACGGGGCCTGGAAGACCCGGAAGGTCGTCTCGCTGAAGAACTCGGTGCACTCCGTGATCTCGTTGCCGAAGCGCAGGTCCGGCTTGTCCGTGCCGTAGCGCGCCATCGCCTCGGCGTAGGTCATCCGGAGGAACGGGGTCTGCAGGTCGACGCCGATGAGCTTCCAGATCTCGGTGACGATCGCCTCGCCGAGCTCGAGGACGTCCTCCTGCTCGACGAACGACATCTCGATGTCGAGCTGGGTGAACTCCGGCTGCCGGTCGGCGCGGAAGTCCTCGTCGCGGTAGCAGCGGGCGATCTGGTAGTAGCGCTCCATGCCGGCCACCATGAGCAGCTGCTTGAACAGCTGCGGGCTCTGGGGCAGCGCGTACCAGCTGCCCGGCGCGAGCCGGGCCGGCACGAGGAAGTCGCGGGCGCCCTCGGGGGTCGAGCGCGTCAGGGTCGGGGTCTCGATCTCGACGAAGTCGCGCTCCCCCAGCACCTTCCGGGCGGCGGCGTTGACCTTGCTGCGCAGCCGGATCGCCGAGCCGGACGAGTGGGAGCCCGGGCGGCGCAGGTCGAGGTAGCGGTACTTGAGGCGCGCCTCCTCGCCGACGTTGACCCGCTCGTCGATCTGGAAGGGCAGCGGGGCGCTGGGGTTGAGCACCTCGAGCCGGCTGGCAATGACCTCGACGTCGCCGGTCGGCAGCTCCGGGTTGGCGTTGCCCTCCGGACGGAGTCGCACCTCGCCCGTGACGCGGACGACGTACTCGTTGCGCACGTCGTGAGCGTCGCCCTCCTCGAGCACCTCGTCGCGCGCGACGACCTGGACGATCCCCGACGCGTCGCGCAGGTCGAGGAAGGCCACCCCACCGTGATCTCGCCGCCGGGCCACCCAGCCGGTGAGGGTGACGGTCGTTCCGGCGTGGTCGGCACGCAGGGTGCCGGCCTCGTGAGTGCGGAGCACGGGGGATCCTTCCGAGGTCGTGATGACGATGGCGTATGCCGCTGAGCCCGCCGGGCGGGCACCAGCCCCCCATCCTACGGCGTGCTCACGCACCGCTCCGCGGCGCCGGATGCGTGGGCACGGGCGGTGCTGGGTAGCGTGTGGACGTGCCGCACTCCCGCAACCGAGACCTCGATGGCGTCCGCGGCCTGGCGATCCTGCTCGTGGTCGCGGCTCACATGGGCCTGCCCGTGCGGTGGGGTGGCCTGTCCGGTGTGACCCTCTTCTTCGTCCTGTCCGGCTACCTCATCACCAGCCTGCTGATCCGGGAGTGGGACCGCTTCGGGTCGATCAGCCTGTGGCGGTTCTGGGGGCGTCGCGCACTGCGGCTGCTGCCTGCCCTCGTCCTCCTGCTCGCCCTCGTGCCCCTCCTACTCCTCGCGACGGGTGACGAGCGGCTGGGCCGCTATCCCGTGGCGGCCCTCGCCTCGCTGCTCTATGTCGGCAACTGGGTGCGCGTCCACGGCACGGACCTGGGGGTGCTGAACCACCTCTGGTCGCTGTCGGTCGAGGAGCAGTTCTACGTCGTGTGGCCGGTGCTCTTCATCGCCCTGATGCGGTGGTTCCGCACGCGCGCCATGACGGTCGTCCTCGCCCTCACCGCGCTCGCCACGGTCTACAGCGTGTGGACGCAGGGCACGGCAGCGCGGCTCGACATCTCGACGGAGACCAACGCCTTCGCCCTGCTCCTCGGCGTCTGCCTCGCCTTCGGCCTGTCTGCCGTCCAGCAGCGGGGGTGGAGCGTGCCGTCCGTCAACCCGCTCGTCCCGTTCTGTGTCCTCGTCGTCGTCTCGGCCTTCCCCAGCCATGGACTGGCCATCGACCACCCGCTGTTCCGCCCGCTCGGTGCCGTCTATGCCGTGATCGGGGTCTGGCTCGTGGGGGCGGCCGCGCTGGGCCACTCGAGGCTCGTCGGCTCGCGGTTCATGGTGTTCTTCGGGACGATCAGCTACGCCCTCTACCTCTGGCACCAGACGCTCATCAACTCCCACCTGCTCGGGCCGCACACCGTCCCGCGCAACCTCCTGCTCGTGGGAGCCGCCATCGGCATCGCCTGGCTCTCGTGGGTCCTGGTCGAGCGACCGGTGGGACGGCTGCGCGGCCGGCTGCGGCTCGACCGCCAGCGTGAGCCGGCGGCGTCCGACGCCGACGAACGACCCTTGGTCGCGCAGGCGACGGCCCAACCGTCGCGCTGAGCACGAGTCCGTCAGGCGGCGCGAGCAACGGTCGTCGGTCGGCCGGTCCCTGACACGTATGCCGCTCACCCGACCGGGCTGAGCGGCCTACCTCGTGCTCCTGGTGGACTCAGGCGCGCTGTGAGGGGTGCGCCGGCCAGGGGGCGTCGTGCGGGCGCAGCGACTCCCATCCGAGCGAGCGGGACGTCCAGGCCGCGAGGACGCCGATGACGGCCGCCGAGTTGTGCACCTCGCCCGCGAGGACGGCGCGCACCGCGTCGTCCAGCGGGACCCAGAGGGGGCGCAGATCGGCCTCCTCGCCGGTGCGCTCGTGACCGGTGCCGTCGGGCACGTCGGTGAGGTCGCGGGCGAGGAAGATCCGGACCGCCTCGGGGAAGGCTCCCGGCGAGGCGAAGCTGTCGGCGAGGACGTGCCACTCCTCGGCGCGCAGGTCGACCTCCTCGGCGAGCTCGCGCGCGGCGGCCTGCCACGGCGGCTCGCCGTCGACGTCGAGGATGCCGGCGGGCAGCTCCCAGAGGTGCGCCCCGGCGGCGTGCCGGTACTGGCGGATCATCATGACGTGGTCGACCCCGTCCACGGGTCTCAGCGCGACGATGACGACGGCACCGGGGTGCTCGATGTAGTCGCGCTCGACGACACCGCCCTCACCGAGGTCGACGGTGTCGCGTCGCACGTCGAAGATCATGCCCTCGAAGAGGACCTTCGAGTCGAGCACCGGCTTGCGGCCGTACTCGTCGTGCAGGTCGCTCCCGCGCCCGACCGGCGCCGAGAGGGTCACTCCGCCTCGGCCGCCGCGCCGACGCCGACCGGCGCCGCCTCGCCGCGACCGGCGCGCTCGACCTCGACGAGCCGCTGCGCCCGCTGCTGCTCGAGGGCGGCCCCGATCAGGCCGGCGAAGAGCGGGTGGGCGCGGTTGGGGCGGGACAGGAACTCAGGGTGGGCCTGGGTCGAGACGTAGTACGGGTGCACGTCCCGCGGCAGCTCGGCGAACTCGACGAGCATCCCGTCGGGGGACGTGCCCGAGAAGACGAGCCCGGCCTGCTCGAGTGGGCCCCGGTAGGCGTTGTTGACCTCGTAGCGGTGCCGGTGGCGCTCCTCGACGAGCTCGGCCCCGTAGGTCTCGCGGATCACGCTGCCCGCCTTGAGCCGGGCCGGGTAGAGGCCCAGGCGCATCGTGCCACCGAGGTCACCGGCGCCCTCGACGAACGCCTTCTGCTCCTCCATCGTGGCGATGACGGGGCTGGCGGTGTCGGGGTCGAACTCCGTCGAGGAGGCGTCCTGCTCGCCGAGGACGTTGCGGGCGTACTCGATCACCATGCACTGCAGCCCGAGGCAGATGCCGAGCGTCGGCACCTCTCGCTCCCGCGCCCACCTGAGCGCGCCGAGCTTGCCCTCGATCCCGCGGACGCCGAAGCCACCGGGGACGAGGACGGCGTCGACGCCGGAGAGCGCGCGCTGGGCGCCGGCCGGGGTCTGGCACTCGTCGCTCGCCACCCACCGGATCTGGACCCGCGCATCGTGGTGGAAGCCGCCGGCGCGGAGGGCCTCGGTGACCGACAGGTAGGCGTCGGGCAGGTCGACGTACTTGCCGACGAGCGCGACCTCGACCTCGTGCTCCGGGTCGTGCACGCGCTGCAGGAGCCGGTCCCACTCGGTCCAGTCGACGTC
>DASSTN010000195.1:0-3056 GCA_035707905.1 Intrasporangium sp. | reverse complement strand
TCTGCGAGGAGACCGGGGTCGCCGACGAGCGGGTCCCCTTCGTCGGCGAGCTCGTCCAAGTGCGTCCCGGCGAGGACCGTTGGCGGGGCGCAGCGGAGCGAGTACTGCGCGGCTTCGCGCTGTCGCTCATCGTCGATGACGACGACTACGGCCGGGTCGCCAACTGGGTCGACGGCCACAACATGGGCACCCGCCTCGTCTACCACCGGGTGCGCGCCGGCGAGCGCCACCAGCCGCCGGCACCGACGGCGGGCACGCTCGCGGCCAAGCTCGAGCTGCGCGACGGCCCGTATGCCGCCTGGCTGGCAGCGGAGCTCGCCGCCAGGGCCGCGCACGAATGCGTCGAGAGCCTCGACGACTTCCGCCGCGTCAGCCGGGCGGTCACCGTGCGCGGGCAGGTCAAGTCGGGCAGCCGCCACGAGAAGGACGACCGGCACCGGGTCGACGACCCGTCCCGCTACGTGCTCGGTTGGGACAACAAGGCCAAGCAGGACGCCCTCATCGAGCGCGGCACCCGGGTGCAGGAGGAGCTGAACCGCGTCGACGAGACGATCCGGCAGGCGAAGGCCCGACAGCGGGAGCTGCTGGTGCGGCGCGAGGCGCTGACCCGCGTCCGTGTCGTCGACGACGTGCGGGACATCGACTGGTGGGCCTCGGCCCGTGCGCTCCAGGAGGTGGAGCGGGAGCTGGCGCTGCTCGTCGAGGCCTCGCGCGAGCTTGCCGCGATCGACGAGCGCCTGGCCGTCGTGGAGGCCGAGCTAAGCGCGGCTGATGAGCAACGGGCCAGCCATGAGCGGGCCATCGGCGCGCTTGAGGGCCGCCGCACCGGTCTGGAGACCGACCAGGCACGCAACACGGCGGTCCTCGCCGGGCTGGACGAGGCCGACCGTCCGGCCGTGGACCGCGCGGCCGCCGCCCTGCGGGCCCGAGGTGTCACCCGGGTCGATGCGGTCCAGGGTCTCGTGGAGGAGCTGCGGGCCGAGCTCGTGGAGCGGTCCGCGACGCTGTCCCGCCGGCTCAACACCGCGACGTCGCGCACCGAGCGGCTCATGGACGCCTTCCGGCGCGACTACCCGGCCGAGACGACCGACATGGACGCGAGCATCGAGGCCGCCGGTGAGTTCCGCGAGTTCTGCGACCGGGTCGCGCGCGACGACCTGCCTCGGTTCGAGGCGGACTTCAAGCGCTACCTCAACCAGAACACCATCCGCGAGATCGCCGGCTTCCAGAGCCGGCTCATCCAGCAGTCGAAGGAGATCACCGAGCGGATTCGCACCATCAACGCCTCGCTGCGCGACATCGACTACAACACCGACCGCTTCATCCGCCTCGACGCCGTGCCGACGCCCCTGACCGAGATCCGCGAGTTCCGGGCCGACCTGCGAGCGTGCACGGAGGGAGCCCTGCTCGGTGGCGAGGCCGACGACCTCTACTCCGAGCAGAAGTTCGAGCAGGTCCGGGCGCTCATCGCCCGGTTCCGGGGCCGCGAGGGCTTCGCCGAGCAGGACCGCCAGTGGACCACCCGGGTCACCGACGTCCGCAACTGGTTCGTCTTCAACGCATCGGAGCGGTGGCGCGAGTCGGACGAGGAGCACGAGACCTACGCCGACTCCGACGGCAAGTCGGGTGGGCAGAAGGAGAAGCTCGCGTACACGATCCTCGCTGCCTCACTCGCCTACCAGTTCCGGCTCGACGCCCCGGGCGGGTCCGCCCGCACCTTCCGGTTCGCCGTCATCGACGAGGCGTTCGGCCGTGGCTCCGACGAGTCGACCCGGTACGCCCTTCGCCTCTTCGACCGGCTCGGGCTGCAGCTGCTCGTCGTCACGCCCCTGCAGAAGGTCCACACCATCGAGCCGTTCGTGCGCCGCGTCGGCTTCGTGGACAACCCGAGCGGCCGGTCGTCGCGCCTGCACAACCTGACGATCGAGGAGTACCAGCAGCAGCGGGCTGACGCGGCGCTCACGCGGGTCGGCGGCGCACTCAGGGCCGAGCGGGCATGACCGCCGCCGGGCGCCGCGCCGCGACGGCCGCGACCCGCCAGTCCTGGTCGACGCTCGACGACATCAGGGCCGTCCTGCAGCGGCAGTGGGACAAGGGCGAGCTGCTGCGTGTCGCGACCCGGGGCGCCTGGGAGCCGCTCCGGGTGCCCTTGCGGGCGCCCTCCGCCCGTGAGCTCGCCGCGGCCTTCGGCCCCGTCCAGGACTGGGCCAGTGCCCTGCACCGTGCGGCCGACGGTGGCCGGCAGCCGGCGTTCCGCCTCGAGGTGCGGCCGGTCGGGGGCCGTCTCGTCGGTGCGAACGTCGTGCCGTCCGCCGCGTGGTTCGACGAGCCGGAGCAGGTCTGGCGTCTGCTGCGCGTCGCGGACCATGTGGCGACCTTCCAGCGCGTGCTCCGCCTCGGAGCCGATGCGCATCCAGCAATAGCCGACTGGGTCGTCGCGCACCCGCTGCGGGCCCTGAGCCACGAGGCCGTCTGGCCCAAGGTCGTCGCGACGGTCCTGTGGTTGCGGGCGAAGGTCGGGACAGCGGCATACCTGCGTCAGATCGACGTTCCCGGTGTCGACACGAAGTTCATTGAAGGGCACCGCGGCCTGCTCGCCGAGCTCCTTGACGCCGTCGCCCCCGGCGTGGCCGACGAGACGCGCTTGCCTGGCAAGGATTTCGCACGACGCTACGGCTTCCGCGACAAGCCGGCCATGATCCGGCTGCGCTCACTGGACGGCGCCCCTCTCTTCGGTGGGCTGACCGACGTGTCCGTCCGGGTCGAGGAGCTTGCCGCGACCACGGTCTCGGCCCGACACATCCTCGTGGTCGAGAACGAGGTGACCTTCCTTGCACTCCCTGCGCTCCCCGGGGTCGCGGCGTTCTTCGGCTCCGGCTTCGACGTGCTCCGGCTGGGGCGGCTCCCGTGGCTCCTGGAGCGCGACGTCCTCTACTGGGGCGATCTCGACACCGACGGCTTCGTCATCCTCGACCGGCTCCGGAGCCAGCTGCCGGCCGTGCGCAGCGTGCTCATGGACCTCGAGACCCTGACCATGCACTCGAGCCAGTGGACGA
>DASSTN010000194.1:0-6067 GCA_035707905.1 Intrasporangium sp. | reverse complement strand
CGCGGACCCGTTCCATCATCCGGGGCCGCCCCGGTTAGGCTGGCGGCGTCCCGCGAGCACAGCGACGGAGGAAGCGTGGCCCAACCGACCGACCTTCGCGAGCTGCGTGGACGGGTCCAGCAGGCGGTCGACGACCAGATCGCGGCCGCGTCGCGTGACCTCGTCGAGATCGGCCCGGAGCTCGCGCCGCTCATCGACGCCGTCGCCGCCCTGCTCACGGGCGGCAAGGGGTTGCGGGCGAGCTTCCTCTACTGGGGACACCGCGCAGCCGGGACGCCTGACTCCCCGGAGCTCGTCCGTCTCGCCGCGAGCATGGAGTTCTTCCAGGGGGCCGCGCTCCTCCACGACGACGTCATGGACCGCAGCGACACCCGCCGCGGTATGCCGTCCGCCCACCGCGCGATCGCCTCGCTCCACGAGCAGCGGGGCTGGGCGGGTGACGCGGCTCGTTTCGGCGAGGGCGCGGCCATCCTGGCGGGCAACCTCTGCCTCACCTGGTGCGACCAGCTCTACGCGACGTGCGGCCTCCCGGCCGGCGACCTGGCCCGCGGCCGCCCCCTCTTCGACCGCATGCGCACCCAGCTCATGGGTGGGCAGTTCCTCGACCTGCTCGAGTCGGCCCGCGGGTGGGACGGCCTCGGCCTCGACGAGCGCCTCCGGTCGGCGCGCACCGTGATCCGCTACAAGAGCGCCAAGTACACCATCGAGCAGCCCCTGCTCATCGGCGCGCTCGTCGGCGGAGTCGCCGAGGCGGCGCTGCCGCTGCTCTCGACCTACGGCCTCGCGCTGGGCGAGGCGTTCCAGCTGCGCGACGACCTCTTGGGCGTCTTCGGCGACCCCGGGGCGACGGGCAAGCCTGCGGGCGACGACCTGCGCGAGGGCAAGCGAACCGCCCTGATCGCCTATGCCGTCGACGCGGCCGAGCCGGGTGACCGGCGCACGCTCGAGACGCAGCTGGGCCGCGAGGACCTCGATGCGACCGGCGTCGACGAGCTGCGCGACATCATCAAGCGTTCGCGCTCCGTCGAGCGGGTCGAGGCCCTCATCGACGACTGTGCCCAGCGGGCCCGCACGTCGCTGGCGGCCGCGGCCGAGGCCGGGCGGCTCGACGCGTCAGCGGTCGGCGTCCTCGACGAGCTGGTGCTGATCTCGACCGAGCGCCGGTCCTGACGCCGCCTCGCGGTCGTGCTGCCGGCGCGTTCAGAGGGCCTCGGCCTGGGCCCGGCGACGGATCTCCCGCTTGTGACCCGCCCACAGGGCGTCGATCGGGGCGCCCGCCACGGGCAACGTCTCGTCCGGGGTGAAGAGCCAGCGAAGGATCTCGGCGTCGTCCATCCCACCGTCCGCGAGGACCGTGATCGTGCCCCTGAGGTCGGAGCGGGGGCCGGACTCGTCGAAGAAGCGGCTGGGCACGGCGACGACGGAGCGCTCCCCGATCCGTGCCGCGACGACCTCACGGTCGGCGATCCACTGGCGCACCCGGCTGAGCGGGACCGCCAGTCGCTCGGCGGCGTCGGGGACGGTGAGCCACTCGCCGACGAGCTCCTGCAGGTCGTGGTCCACGCGGTTCGATCCCTCGGTCACCCGGCCAGTCTGCCACCACCGGGACCCGGTGGCGGGCAGCGGGCCGGTGGCTGAATGACATCGCTGTCGTTCCCATGACTGATGCCGGTGCGTTAGTCTCACCAGCGCAACCTCGCATCATCCGTCACAGACGCAACTCACGCAACGCGCCACTCCGGTCGCCCGGCGCCTTGGAAGGACCGCACATGCCACTCGCCGCCGACGCACCCGCCCAGCCACTGCACGCCGTCGTGACGGCGGCCGCGACGCGCTGGCAGACCGTGACCGTCCGTCCCGGAGACACCCTCTGGCAGCTCGCCGTCGACCACCACACGACGGTGACGGCCCTGGTGGAGAAGAACCGACTGTCCGGTGGCGGTGACGTCATCCACATCGGGCAGAAGCTGCTCGTGCCCGTGTCGGGGTCCCGGGCGACAGCGGCCGCCCCCCGCGCCACGGCGAGCAAGCCGGCTCCGAAGCCCAAGCCCAAGCCGCGCGTGACCTACACCGTGCGGCCTGGCGACACCCTCTCGGACATCGCGGTGCGTCACCGCGTGTCCCTGGCCGCGCTCGTGGCGACGAACCGCATCACCAACCCCGGCGTGATCCACCCGGGCCAGCGGATCGCCATACCGGGTGCGGCCTCCCCCGCAACCGCGGCGCCGGCCGTGAAGCCCGCCGCGCCCGCGCCCGCGAGCGAGAACACCTTCGCCGGCTACACCTACTCCGACGCCATCGTCGGAGCGGCCAAGGCGAACCGCGACACGCTCGCCAGGCGCGACCTGCCGAGCCGCACGGAGACGGCCGACCTCATCCGCAGGGTCGCGACGCGCTACGGCGTCGACCCGAAACTCGCCCTCGCGATCGCCTGGCAGGAGTCCGGCTGGAACCAGCGGGTCGTCTCCGTCGCCAACGCGGTCGGCACGATGCAGGTCATCCCCTCCTCCGGCCAATGGGCCTCGGAGCTGGCCGGTCGCAGGCTCGACCTGCTCGACACCGAGGACAACGTCACCGCCGGCGTCGTGATCATCAAGGCCCTGCTCCGCGGGGCCGACGACCGCGAGCAGGCGATCGCCGGCTACTACCAGGGTTTGTACTCGGTCCAGACCAAGGGTCTCTACGAGGACACGAAGGGCTACGTCGCGGCCGTCCTCGCGCACTACGAGCGGATGTGAGCCCGCCGGCGGTCTCCCCCGGCCGAGCCTGACCGGGATCGGGGCCGCCGTTACGTAAACTCTCTTCGTGACGTCCAGCGTGGCGGACGCGCTCGTCGGTCGGGTCATCGACGGTCGCTACCGCATCCTCAGCCATCTCGCAGACGGAGGCATGGCCTCGGTCTACGTGGCGATGGACGCACGCCTCGAGCGCCAGGTCGCCGTCAAGATCATGCGGCCCGGTCTGGCGACCGACAGCCTCTTCGTCGACCGGTTCCGCCGGGAGGCGAAGGCGGCCGCCCGCCTCAGCCACCCCAACGTGGTCGCTGTCTTCGACCAGGGCGAGGACTCCGGCGAGGTGTTCCTCGTCATGGAGCTCGTCACCGGCAAGACGCTCCGGGAGATCATCCACGAGGAGGCGCCCCTCACGTCGCGCGAGTCCCTCGCGATCCTCGAGCCGATCCTCGAGGCGCTCCGGGCGGCGCACGAGGCCGACATCGTCCACCGGGACGTCAAGCCCGAGAACGTCCTCATCCGGGCGGACGGCGAGGTCAAGGTCGCCGACTTCGGACTCGCGCGCGCCGCGAGCACGCAGACCACGACGAGCCAGACCGGCGTCGTGCTCGGCACCGCGTCCTACCTCTCCCCGGAGCAGGTCGAGCTCGGCACCTCCGACGGGCGCAGCGACGTCTACGCCGCGGGCCTGCTCCTCTTCGAGATGCTGACCGGGCGCAAGGCCGTCACCGGCGAGACCGCCATCCAGATCGCGTACCAGCACGTGCACGGCTCGATCGAGCCTCCGTCGCGCGTCGTGCCCGCGGTGCCGGCCCCGCTCGACGACCTCGTCGCGAAGGCGACCGCCAGGGAGCCCGCAGACCGCTTCCCCGACGTGCCGTCCTTCCTCGCCGCCCTGCGAGGCGTCCGGGGTCGTCTCAGTGCGGCCGAGCTCGACCGACGGGGCGTCGCCGCTCCCGGTGCGGACGCCGTCCCGGCCCTGGCGCACACCGCCCGCATGGACGCCGCGCGACCTTCCCGGGTCGCCGAGGCGTCGGTCGCGCACGGGGCGGGTCCCGTCCTGTCCCCGACGACCGCCCTGCCGATCTCCGGCGTGCGCGAGCGGCGCCGCAGCCGCTGGCCGCTCGTGGCGCTCCTCGTCGTCCTGCTTCTGGCCGGTGGGTCGACCGGCTGGTGGTTCACGGCCGGTCCGGGCGGGACGACCCTGGTCCCGCAGCTGGTCCACGCGACCCTCGACGACGCGCGTACGAGTCTCGCCTCGCACAGCCTGCGCGCCGACACGAGCGAGGCCTTCTCGGAGTCGGTGCCGAAGGGCAAGGTCATCGAGCTGACGCCGCGCGCTGGCACCGAGGTGCGCAAGCAGAGCGTGGTCGCCCTCGTCGTCTCCAAGGGCCCGGAGCGCTACACCGTGCCGGACCTCACCGGGGTGGGGCTCGACGATGTCGCCGGCAAGCTCGCGCCGCTGACCCTCAAGCCGGGCAAGAGCACGCAGGCCTGGAGCGAGACGGTGCCCGAGGGCAAGGTCATCAGCCAGGACCCGGGCAAGGGTGCGTCGGTCAAGCGTGGCACCGCCATCTCCGTGGTCGTGTCGAAGGGCCGCGAGCCGATCACCGTCCCGAGCGTCGTCGACAAGCCCTTCGCCGAGGCGGCCGCCGCGATCGAGGCCGCGGGCCTCACCGTCACGCGGGCTGACGACGCCAACAGCGACACCGTCGCCAAGGGCAACGTCATCTCGCAGTCACCGACGGAGGGCACCCTCCACCGCGGCGACCCGGTCACCGTGACGGTCTCGAAGGGGCCGGTCATGGTGCAGGTCCCCGATGTCCTCGGCCAGCCGGTCACCGCGGCCGAGAAGGCGCTGACCGACCTGGGCTTCAAGGTGCGCGTCGAGCGACCGCTCGGCCAGTTCTTCGAGCTGGTCCGCAACCAGAGCGTGCAGGGCGGCCAGAACGCCCCGAAGGGCGCCACGATCGTGCTGACGGTGGTCTGAGCCACTTCCGTGAAAGCCCCCGCCCGGCGCAATGTCGCCACCCTGCTGCTCGTCGCCCTCACCGCCGTGTGGGGGTCGACGTTCTTCCTCATCCGCGACCTCGTCGTCCACGTCCCGCCGGTCGACTTCCTCGCGGTCCGCTTCAGCCTCGCCGCCGTCATCATGGTCGTCGTCTTCTGGCGCCCGCTGCGGGCCCTGACCCGACGCCAGCTGCTCATGGGCGTGGCCCTGGGCTGCCTCTACGGACTGGCACAGATCCTGCAGACCCAGGGCCTCGCCTCGACGCCGGCGTCGGTGTCCGGCTTCATCACCGGCACCTACGTCGTGCTGACGCCGATCTTCACCGCGGTGCTGCTGCGCGAACGCGTCGCCGGATCGACGTGGGCCGCCGTCGGCCTCGCCACCGCCGGTCTCGCCCTCCTCTCCCTCAACGGCTTCACCGTCGGCGTCGGCGAGGCGATCACGCTCCTCGCTGCCGCGTTCTACGCCCTCCACATCATCGGTCTCGGCAAGTGGAGCGGCCACGAGATCGCGACCGGCCTCTCGGTCGTCCAGATGGTCGTCATCGCGGTCATCTGCGTCCTCGGCGCCCTCCCCGGCGGCATCACGATGCCGTCCAGCCTCGGACAGTGGGCCTCCGTCCTCTACATGGTCGTCTTCGCGAGCATCGGCTCCCTCTGGGTCCAGACGTGGGCGCAGGCGCACATGCCCGCCACGCGAGCGGCGATCATCATGACGATGGAGCCGGTGTTCGCCGCGTTCTTCGCCGTGTGGCTCGGAGGCGAGGCGCTCACGGCGCGGATGCTGCTCGGTGGCGCGCTCGTCCTCACCGCCATGTATGCCGTTGAGCTCCTTGCCCGCAGACGCCCGGGTGAGCTGCCGGCCGAGACGCTCCACCATGAGGTCTGACCGCTTCCCCCGAACGGTCCGTTCGAGGGTGAACTGGAGGGCCTACCGACCCGCTGGACCGCGAACCGCCCGTTCGCGGGTGAGGAGATCGTGCACGACGTCGATCGCGTGGTCGGTCGCCGCGTCGTCGACGTCGAGGTGCCAGACGAACCGGACCTTGGCCGGTCCGACCGCGTAGAGCCGGACCCCTCTGTCGAGGGCGGCGGCGACGAAGTCGGGCGCGGTCCAGCCCGCCACGGAGACGTCCGCGATGACGATGTTCGTCTGGACGCCCTCGGGATCGATGCTGCCGGGGGCCGCCTCCGCCATGGCCACCGCTGCCCGGTGGGCCCGCTCGTGGTCGTCACGGAGCCGCTCGACGTTGTGGTCGAGGGCGTAGAGCCCGGCCGCCGCCAGGATGCCGGCCTGCCGCATGCCGCCACCGAACCGCTTGCGC
>DASSTN010000193.1:0-17232 GCA_035707905.1 Intrasporangium sp. | reverse complement strand
ACGACATCCTCCGCCGCCTGCGGGTCCTGCGTGAGGCGGAGGACGAACCGGCGCAGCTCGCCCTGGTGGGCGTCGACCAACTCGGTCAGCGTCGCCTCTCGTCGCGGCCGCTCCACTCGCCCTCCCCTCACGGATCCGAGGTCGGCGCTCATCGCCGTCATCCTGACCCAACGAGGTAGGTCCCGGTCGGGTTCAGCGTCTTCCCTCATTCTGATCACGCGAGGAACCGACGAGGGGTTGTTATCGTCAGCGCGTCATGGTCATCAATGGCCTACCCCCTGCTCGTCACCTTCGGGTATGACTTCGCTGCCCGGCTCGGCCACTCGGCGCCGGCCATGCAGGCGCGTCAGGCGCCTGAGAAGAGGCGTCGCCACCAGGACCGGCGTGGCGGGTCCGGCTGCGGTGTCGTCTCCACGTGCACGGGCACCTGGGAAGCCCGCAGCTCCCGCCACTGCCGCACCATGTCATCGACGTCCAGGGTCTTGGCGAGCAGCGGTGGCAGCTTGCCGACGGCCGGACGGAGCCGGTCTGCCAGCACGCGCTTGTTGTAGTCCTCGATGATCTCGCGGACGTGCTCCTCGCGGCTCACGTCCACCAGCGACCCGGGGTAGCTCGCCGCCTCCTTGCGCAATGCGAGCGCGCCGGGAAGGGCACCTCCGAGGTCGAGGTTCTCGCGAGCGGCATACTGCTTGATCCACCAGTCGGGGTCGTTCGTGTCGCGCAGGTCGAGCGGCTTGCCCGCCCCGGGCAGGTCGTCGAAGTCGCCGCGCTCCTGCGCCTCACGGATGGCCCGCTCGACCGGGCTCTCCCACCGAGGTTGCTGGCCCATGCTCCTACGGTAGCCGGGAGACGAACAGGAGCCCGGCCCTGTCGGGTCCGGGCTCCTCTGGCGGTTCACGTACCACAACGGGCCAGCCGCCTAAGTCATCTTCGGCTCAGTGTTCCGGCCGGGCCACGTGATACGAAGTCGCCACGCCGGAGCCACGGCAAATCCGATTGTGCCCTCGATCGTCCGAAATGTGCGCTCAATGGCGAAAAGTGCACTGTCGGGATTCGCGCACTGTCGATCGGGATTCGCGCACTGTCGATCGGGATTCGCGCACTGTCGATCGGGATTAGCGCACTGTCGATCGGTCAGGAGGGGAGGGCGGTGCGGACCGTCTCGTAGGTGTCGCGGTCCGCCGCCACCACGAGCCCGTCCTTGGTCCGCAGCCGCGGCTCGTAGGGCACACCTCCGGGCGTGCCGGCGACGCCGCCCGCCTCCCGCAGGATCAGCGTCCCGGGCACGTGGTCCCACGGCGCGACCGAGCGGTAGACGATGTAGTCGGTCTCGCCCTCGACGAGCTTCGGGTAGTCGATGCCGCACGACACCCAGGTCAGCCGCAGCGCCGGCAGCCCACCGAAGGACTCCCCGACCCACTTGCGCCGCGACGTGCGCCCGTCGAGGGGCGCCACAGCAGGCGAGCGAGTCAGCCGCTGCGACCCGCACCAGGCCCCCGCGCCGCGCTCGGCGACATACGCCAGCTCGTGCTGGGGCTGCCAGATCCACGCCCGAACCGCTTGCCCCCCGACGCTCTCGGACACCATGACCGCGTGGTCCGGGGAGCCGTGGACGAAGTTCTTCGTCCCGTCGACGGGGTCGACCGTGAACGCGTGCTCGGCCGCGAGGTAGCGGTCCATCAGCCCGTGGTCGGCGGAGTGGGCCTCCTCACCGAGTACGACCGCGTCGGGGTAGGCGCCGAGCAGCGCCGCCGTGATGAGCTTCTCGGCCTCCCGGTCGGCGTCGGTCACGAGGTCGCCCGGGTTCTTCTCGTGGATCTCGGCGTCGGCGAGCGACCGGAACCGCGGGTTGATCGCCTCCTCGGAGACGTCCTTGAGCAGCTGCAGCACGGCGTCGGTGTCCACGCACCCAACCTAGGCGATCGCCCTGGCGGCCCTCCCGACCAGTCCGTATGCCGCTCACCGGGCCTTGCGTCGTCCCTTCGCTCCGGGGGTGGTTCCTCGCAGCAGGGCCGCCTCGGGCTGCAGGTGGAACGGGAGGTCGATCCACCAGCGCAGGATCGTGCGGGCCACCTCGCTCAGGACGGTCGGCCCGTCCTGCTTGCTGCCGGGAACCGTCTGCAGCACCTCGTCGAGGAGGTCGAGCCGGCCGCGCATGCCGAGTGCGTACGCGAGGCCACGCAGTCGGTAGCGCAAGGGCGCAAGTCCCGACTCCCCGGACACGGCCGGCAACGTCCGCACGAGGTCGAGGGCCGCCGCCTGGAGCCGCTCGTCGCGCGCCTCGCGCTGTGGACCGGCGGGCTCGGCACAGTTCCCGACGGTGGCCCCGACCGCCGCGGCGAGCTCCGGGTCGGTCCGGGTCGAGCAGAGCATCTCGGTCGGGACGGCGAGGTCCTCGGGCTGGATGAGCCAGGTGAGCACGGAGAGGCACTCGTGGGTGGCGACGCGGTCGCCCGCGCTCTGGGCGCGAGCCAGCTCAGCGGCATACGCGCGTCCGACGAGGGCGCCCTGCGGCGAGATCATGAGGATCGCGAGGGCGTTGCTGCGTGACTCCTCGTGGGTCTCCCCGAGGGCCGTCGCGAGCAGCCCCCCGAGCACCTCGTCGTGGGGGTCGCTCGTCGCGACGTCGTCGGCGAGGGCACGCCGGACCTGTTTGGAGACGCTCGCGTGCGCCTGTCGGTCGAGGGCCCGGCCCTCGAGGATGATCGACGCGGCGAAGCGCCGGGCGGCCGGGGTGAGACCGAAGACAAGCCGGTCGCGGCCGGGCAGGTCGAGAGCTCGCACGATGTTCGCGGCGGCCCGGTGCACCCGGAACGACCGAGAGGGGTCGCGCAGGTGGCCGAGCGCGAGTCCGGCGACCTCCCGGGCCACCTCTCGCGGCACGCTGCGGGAGCGCAGGAGCGTGGTCATCGAGATGAGCGTGGCGCGCAGGGCGTCGTCGTTGACGGGCTCGCGCAGGTGCTTGACGAGGACGGCGAGGCACGCGGGGTCGTCGGTGTACTGCACGAGGCCGGCGAAGTCGGCGTAGAGCTGGCCCCCCGGATCGCTCAGGGCTTCGTCGGCGATGCGGGCGACGACGGGTCCGCTCCGGGGATGGCCCGCGAGGCGGGCCGCCGCCTCGTCGCGGAGGGCGAACTCGAGGTGCAGGCTGGTGCCGACCTCGGCGATGCAGCGCCGGATGAGGTGCTCCCAGTCCCCGGCCCGCACGAGGGCCCCCGGCGTGCGCCCGATGTTGCCGGAGAGCCGGTCCCAGTCGTGCCCGGTCATCCGGTCGGTGGAGAGGGCGAGCTCCATGAGCCGTAGCGTCTCGTGGGGGTCCGGGACCTCCTGGGGGTGGAGCGTCGGCGCGGCCCGGACCCGGCGCTGCTCACGGGAGAAGTAGTCGATCGCGCAGAGCAGCTGGCCCTCGGGCAGTCCGAGCACCGTCTCGTAGCGCCGGACGAGGTCGTAGGTCACCTCGACGGAGCCGCTCTCCCAGCGGCCCACCTGGGCGCGGTGGACCGGCGCAGCGCGGCCCGCCCCCTCGGCGAACCCTGCTGCGCTCCGCAGGGCCGGGTCGGCGGCGTGGACCCGGGCGTTGCGGATCACCCAGTGGACATGGCTCGGCAGTGCGTCCCCTTCCTCGCATCCCCCGAGCCCTTCCAGAGAACCTCATGGGGACCCCTCTTGTCCTGCTGTTGCGCTGCAAACCTCAATGCGCAACGACGGTCCCCGCCGGTGCGTTCCGCCCGTACCGTTTCCTCTGGGAAAGGCGCCGGGGGGCATCGGAACGGGAGCTGGCGGGGGGGCCAGTTCCCGTTCCGCATCTCCGGGCAGGCGCCGTGCGCGGCGCCGTCTGAGAGGCTGGTCGGGTGGACATCACCGAGATCATCCAGCACCAGCACAACGAGCAGCGGCGGATGTTCGCGATGCTCGAGGAGTATCCCCGGGACGACGTCGAGGGCCTCGCCGCCCTGTGGAAGCGCCTCGAGATCCTCCTCGAGACGCACGCCGAGGCCGAGGAGCGCTACTACTACCCCGAGCTGCTCAAGCTCGGCACGGGCGCCGCCGACGCGAAGTCGGCCGACGAGGAGGTCCAGGACGCGATCAAGGACCACAACGAGATCCGCGACGCGATCCGCAGGGTCGGCCAGTCCGAGACCGGGTCGGACGCGTGGTGGCAGGCGGTCGAGGACGCCAACGTGCACAACAGCGACCACATGGCCGAGGAGGAGCGCCAGGACCTGGCGGACTTCCGCCAGCGGGCGAGCCTCGAGCTGCGTCACCAGGTCGCGGTCGCCTTCCTGCGGTACGAGTCGCTCAAGGCCGCGACCGGCATCACCCCGGAGGACAAGGACCCGCAGACCTATGTCGAGCGGGAGAAGCAGGGCGGCCCCTCCGAGCTCGCTGAGCGAGCCGCTGGCGAGGCCGAGCGGGCGACCGAGCCGGGCGAGCCGGTCTCGGACGCGCCGTCGAAGACCGCCTCCGAGGACGCGACCGACAGCTGAGCGCGTCGCGAGGTCACCCGAGTCCAAGGAGCCGTATGCCGCTGAGCGGGCTCAGCGGCATACGGCTCCATCCGCTCACGCCACGTCGCGATGGGACCTCGGGTGGCGCTGGTACTCGGCCCGGCTGAGGTGGCTGCGCAGTTGGGAGATCACCTTGGCCTCCGCGTCGTTGAGCGCGTCCTTCGTCGCCTGGACGTGGGAGACCCCGACGAGGGGTGGCAGGCCCTGGACGCGGACGTCGAGGGTCGTGCGCATCCCGGGGTGGCCCCGGTCCTTGATCCGGATCGAGATCTCGACCTGGGAGCGGTCGAACCGCTCGAGCTGGTTGAACAGCTGGGTCAGGGTGCGCTCGATGAAGCGGAGGTCGTCGTGGTTGACGCCTCCCTCGAGGCGGACCCGGTCGATGAGGCGGCTGGTTTCGGCGTTCATCCGGCGCTCCTTCGTCAGGACCACGGAAGCATCTGTGGCTTCCGCCTTCATCCTACGAAGATCCTTGAAAATCAACGAATTTCCACCCACCCCGAGACATGTGAAAGCAGTCACCCCCGGACCGTCGAGCAGGCACAATGGGACAAGGGCGGCGCCGCGTTCCCCTCCCCCGCGACGCCGTCCCGCCCTGCCCCGCCCGGTCAGGACAGGGAGACCGTCACGCCCCCGGAGAGCATCGAGTCGTGCAGCTCGATGGAGGCCGGCCGGGCGCCCTTCGGCATGTCGTAGACGAGGACGCCTCGCACGGTGTTGCCGGGGTTGATCTTGTTGAAGAAGACATCGTTGCCGTCGATGACGAGCGCCGCCCCCGAGTCGGTCGAGAACTGCCGGCCGGCCGCGTCGCGCACCTTCTGCTCGGAGTCGATGAGCGTCTGCGGCTCGTCGCCGATGTTCGTGACGTTGAGGTGCACGAGGACGAACTGCCCCTGCGCCTTCTGGGCCAGGAAGTCGGGCCCGACGCGCTTCACGCCGGTCTCGACCTTGGTGACGGTGAACTCGAACTTGCCGTCGTGCACCGCCATGCCGACCTTGGGCGCGGCTGGCTTGGCCGGCGCTGCCTTGGCGGGTGCGGGCTTGGCCGGGGACGGCTTGGCGGGCGCGGGCTTGGCCGGCGCCGCCTGGGCCGGTGCAGACGAGCCGGTGGCAGTGGTGTCGGGCCCGCCGGCGCCTCCCGTCGTCTCGCCCGGGTCGCCGTTGGCTGCCTGGACGACCACGACCAGGAGGACGAGGGCGAGGAGCCCGGTCAGGAGCTTGTGCCGGGCGAACCAGCTCGGCTGCTTAGGCTGCTGAGGCGGCAGCGGCGGGGCCGGCGGCTGCAGCGGGTGCTCATAGGTCGGCGGGTTGGGGCTCATCGGAGGCTCCTCGGGTCGGGCTTTCGGTCGCCTCCGAATCTGCCGCCCGGCGCCCCACGGCCACCTCCCCCGGCCGGGCCGACCTCACCGACCGAAAGGAGGAGAAGTCGGGCATCTCGGGCGACCGCTCGGATGAGCCGTGCCGGTCGGTGCCGGGCGATACCTTTCCCGTATGCCGCTCACCCCGCTCGTCGACGCCCCCTGGCACGGGCGTCACGCGTGGGGGCGCAGGGTGCGCACCTTCCTCCTGGCCTGCCTCGTCATCGTCGACGTCGCCTACGCAGCCACCGCGATCGACGCCCGCGCGGCCGTGGCCGCGGGCCTGCGGGTGCCGCAGACCGGCACGACGCTCAGCAACTACGCCGGCGCCGCTTCCGTGGTCGGCATCGCCCTGGCCATCGCGGTCACCTGGCGGCGGCGCTATCCGGTCCCGCTGGCGGCCGCGGGGGTCGTCGGCAGCGTCGCCTTCCAGCTCGGCCCGACCGCTGCGCTGATCGGCTTCATGTCCGTCGTCATGTGGCGACCGCCGCGGCTGTGGTGGATGGTCGGTCTGCCCGTTGCAGCCGTGACCCTGTGGCGGGTCTGGGTCGACGTGATGCTGACGCCCAAGCCCGACTCCTTCTGGCGCTCGTTCCTCGAGCCGGCCGCGGGGTCGGTGCCGTGGTACGTCGCCGTCCTGCTGGCGCTCGTCCTGGTGGGTGGCTTCGGGGGCATCGGTCTCTGGCTGCGGACCCGCTCGGAGCTCGCGTCGGCGAACCGTGTGGTCGCTGCCGAGCGTCATCACGTCACGACCCTGACCGACCAGGTGTCGCGGCAGGCCGAGCGCGAGCGACTGGCCCGCGAGATCCACGACGGGCTGGGGCACAACCTGTCGATCCTGTCGGTCCATGCCGGCGCCCTCGAGGCGATGGCCCAGCGGTCAGGTCTCCCCGAGGACGGCGCGCCGCCGGCCGAACGGGCCGCGGCCGCCCAGCTGCGCGAGTCGGCCCGCGTGGTGCGCGAGACGGCGGCCCGCTCGGTCGCCGAGCTGCACAGCCTGCTCGACCTGCTCCGCAACCCCGACGACGCCGACCTCGCCGCCCCGACCCGGACGCTGCGCGACGTCCGGTCCCTCATCGACGAGTCCGTGACGGCGGGTATGCCGCTCATCGCCACCGTCTACGTCGACGACTCGCAGGCCATCGACCCCCACGTCGCGCAGGCTGCCTACCGCATCGTGCAGGAGCTGCTGACCAACGCCCGCAAGCACGCGGCGACGATCCCGGTGCGGCTCACGATGAGTGGCTCGCCCGGCGAGGGCGCCCTGATGATCGGTACCGCGAACCACCTCCCGCCGTCCGGCAACGGCCATCATCCCCAGCCCGAGACGGACGACGGACGCGCCGGGACCGGGCTGAGCGGCATACGGGAGCGGGTGGAGCGGCACGGCGGCGACATGGCTGCGGGACTCGACCCGCACGGGGTCTTCCGGGTGTCCGTGCGGCTGCCCTGGTCGGCACCCGACCCGACCCGAGACGCGAGGGAGACGACGTGAGCGAGGCCAGACCGACCCGCGTGCTGCTCGTCGACGACGTGCCGCTGATGCGCAGCGGCATCGCCGCGATCCTGTCGACGACGCCGGACATCGTCGTCGCCGCCGAGGTCGACGACGGCGACGAGGTGATCGACGCCGTCCACGCGCACCGGCCGGACGTCATCCTGCTCGACATCCGGATGGCACGGCAGGGCGGCATCGAGACGATCGGGCAGGTCAAGGCGCTGCCGCACTCGCCGAAGGTGCTCATGCTGACGACGTTCGACGCGGACCGGCTCGCCTACCGCTCGATCGAGGCGGGCGCGGACGGCTTCCTGCTCAAGACCGCCTCCCCTCAGGAGATCTGCGACGGCATCCGCAACGTGGCGAGCGGCCTCGGCGCGGTCTCGCCGAAGACCGCCTCGCAGCTGTTCGAGCGGCTGCGGGACGACGGCGACGCCGCCCGGCGCGAGGAGGCGCGCCGGCTCGTCGCGGCCCTGACCCAGCGCGAGCGGGAGGTGCTCGTCGGCATCGCCGAGGGCCGCACGAACGCCGAGATCGCGCGGCGGCTCTTCGTCGGGGAGACGACGGTGAAGACGTATGTGACGGCGGTTTTCGACAAGCTCGGCTGCGACAACCGGGCCAGCGCCGCCGTCATCGCCGAGCGGGCCGCGCTCCTCTGACGACCCGAACCCCGCCGCTCGCGCGGGAGGGCCTGCGCGGTCGGCAGGAATGGCCTGCCCGGTCGTGTCGGAGGAGGAGCGCCCGGGCCGGTGCTGTGGAAGGCTGGCCGCATGCGGTCCTATTGCGCGGTCTACGTCGACGCCGGTTATCTGCTCGCCTCGGCCGCGACCCGCGTCACCGGCACGTCGCTGCGCAACGGGGTCACCATCCAGTACCGCGAGCTCATCGAGGCGCTCATCTGCCAGGTCGAGCAGGAGAGCGGGCTGCCGCTCCTGCGCGTCAACTGGTACGACGCAGCCGGCGGCCCGGGTGGCGCACCCGACGCCTGGCAGGACCAGATCGGCATCCTCCCCCGGCTCAAGCTCCGGCTCGGACGCATGTCGCCCGGCGGCGAGCAGAAGGGCGTCGACCTGCGGATTGGGCTCGACATCGCAACCCACGGGCGCAACCGGATCGCCGACGTCATCTACCTCCTCTCCGGCGACGACGACCTGACCGAGGCGGTCGAGGAGGCCCAGGGCCACGGCGTGCAGGTCATGCTCCTCGCCGCCCCCGACCGGCACGGCCGGCCGCACGCCGTCTCGCGCAACCTCCAGCGGGAGGCCGACGGGACCACGCTTCTCGACCCGGTCATCATCGACAAGTACGTCAAGCCCCGGCCCAAGCCGGTCCCCGAGCCCCTCGAGGCCCCGGCAGCAGCGGTGCAGGACCGGCCGGTCGTCCCGACCCCGGCAGCCCTCGCCGGCACTCGCCCGTGGAGCACCCCGATCCCCGCCATCCGCACCGGGGACCAGGCGGCTGCCCTGCATGCCCACACCCCGCACGCGGCGCCGCGCATCGTCTACTCGAGCATGACCGGCCGGGCCTCCGTGGGCGACTCGAGCCTCCCACCCGAGGTCGAGAGGCTCGTCGACGAGGTCGTCCACGGTGTCGTCGACACCTGGAAGAGCACCGTCACCGACGCCGAGCTCAAGGCCGTCCGGTCCGAGCGTCCCTACATCCCGAGAGACCTCGACCGCACGATGCTGCTCGACATGTCCGCCCGCCTCGGCATGTACGACGTCGACGAGCACACGAGGCTGGCGCTCCGGGAGCACTTCTGGGAGGTGCTCGGCTCCTCGCCCACGGACGACGCACCGGCCGTCCCCCAGCCGACCAAGGAGACCTCATGAGCACGCCCCACCAGCAGGAGAGCCCTGACAACCCAGCCGCCGGCTGGTACCCGGATCCCTACGGGCAGCCGATGACCCGGTACTGGGACGGCAACATGTGGACCGACCAGACGGGGCCGGTCTCCGGGCCGATCTCCGGGCCGATCTCCGGGCCGATCTCCGGGCCGATCTCGGGGCCGGTCTCCGCGCCGCCGCTCAGCCAGGCACTCGCGGCGAGGGTCCTCGTCGACGAGTACGGCAACCCGGTCAGCCCCAAGTCGCGCCTCGCTGCCGCCCTGCTGTGTTTCTTCCTCGGGGTGCTGGGCGTGCACCGCTTCTATGTCGGCAAGATCGGCACCGGTCTGCTCCAGCTCTTCACCGGCGGCGGGCTCGGCATCTGGTACCTCGTGGACTTCATCCTCGTCGTGATCGGCCGGTTCCGCGACGCCGAGGGGCGCCTCCTCATCAACTGGTGACCCCTCCCCGAGATCTCTGCGGCTTTGTCCAGCCTTTCCAAGGGGACCTTGGTCCCGTCGACCTGTCACTCCCGGCTCCACATTCGAGGTGACAGGTCCGACGGCGCCCGCCAGGGCGCCCTCGAGAGAGAAGGCAGCCATGGAGCTCGCAGCTGTCGTGGATGAAGCCGGTGGTCGCTACATCAACTGGGGCGTCCTGCACGTCTCGGAGGGCAACCTGCTCGTCATCCTGATCATGGTCGTCGTCTTCGTGCTCGCCCTCGTCGTGCCCTTCCCCGGCGAGCGGACGGAACGCCCGGGTGGTGAGCCGCGATGACCGCCCCAGCCTCGGCAAGGGGCAACGAAGGGCACACCAGCCTCACCGAGCGGCTCCGGACCCGGGTCGAGCACACCGTCCCGCAGGGCCAGGCCCTACCCGACCGGCAGCCTGCCTACGTCCGGTCGTGGATCTACGTGTTCGGCGTCATCACCCTGTCGGCCTTCGTCGTCGTCCTCGTGTCCGGAGCGATCCTCGCGATCGGCGGACTGACGTGGTGGCACACCTCGAGCGTGGGCCACTTCGTCAACTCGCTGCACCTGTGGAGCGTGGAGATCTTCTTCGCCGCCATGGTGATCCACCTCTGGGGCAAGTTCTGGATGGCGGCCTGGCGCGGAGGGCGCGGGCTGACGTGGGTGACGGGTGTCCTGCTCTTCCTGGCCTCGATCGGGACCGCCTTCACCGGCTACCTGTCCCAGACGAACTTCGACGCGCAGTGGATCAGCACCCAGGCCAAGGACGGGCTCAACTCCGTGGGGATCGGCGCCTTCTTCAACGTGCTCAACCCCGGGCAGATGCTCCTGTGGCACGTCGTGCTGCTGCCCTTCGTCGTCGGGGTGATCACGGTGTGGCACGTCGTCCTCGTCCGGCGCCATGGTGTCGTGCCGCCGATCGACGCCGTGCCAGCAGAGGTCTCCGTGCCGAGCAGGGAGGAGGACCGGCCATGATGCTTCGTGCCAGGGAGCAGCGAGGGGTCGCCGACTCGCACACCTTCCCCACCCGCCCCTATGACCTCGTCAAGGAGTTCCTCGTCGCGCTGGCCGGGGTCACGGTGCTCACCGTCGTGCTCGCCGCCGTCTTCTCCTCGCCCGACGAGAAGTCGATCTCGCTGCAGTCGTGGGCGCAGGCGGCCCCGTCCGACGTCGTCGCGACGGCGGCCGGCGAGCTGGCCGGCACGACGACGAGCGCGACCTACGGTGCGCCCTACAACTCGAACGGGGACGGACAGAAGCTGCTCTTCCTGTCCTTGCAGAAGTGGGCCGGGGTGCACTACCCCGTCGACTCGGCGAACGACCTCGTGATCACCCCGCTGCGCTCGATGGCCGGCGACATCGCGGTCAGGGGCGCCCTCGCACGGTGGGACAGCGCGACCGCGGACCAGCGCACGACGTGGGCGACGGCATACGGCGACGCCCTCTCCAAGGCACCCGACGGCGACCCCGCGAAGGTGGCGAGCGGCAGCTACGGGCCGGTGCCGGCACTGACGGCCGGCTTCGAGCGGCTCGCCCTGACCGGTGGGCTCGAGCAGCAGCTGTCGTCGGGGCCGTTCTACAACGCCGACCCGTCGAAGGCGCTCCTCCTGCTCGCGGACGGCTCGTACCTCGAGGACCAGGCGCGAGCCCAGAGCCTCGGCGGTGACCAGTGGGGGATGATGAACGAGACGGGCAGCTACCCGGGGCAGCCGTGGCTGTGGCTCTACACGTTCTGGTACCAGATCGACCCGTTCAAGTCCTCCGACAACGCCGACGCCCTCGTCTGGGGCCTCATGGTCGTCCTCACCCTCGGGCTGATGCTGCTCCCGTGGATCCCGGGGCTGCGCTCGATCCCGAGGTGGGTCCCGGTGCACCGGCTGATCTGGCGTGACTGGTACCGCAGCCAGGGCCACTGACCCGTTCCGGTCGACCGGTCGATTCCCCCGGCAGACCGGTCAATCGGTGGCGGCCGACCGGTCGGGCCCGGTGACGTTGATCTCGACGAGGAGCTCACTGGCGAGCCGCTCGAGACCTGCACGGACGTCGGCGAGCGCGACGGAGGGCGGGACCCGCACGACGACGTGGGCCTCGAAGAGCCGACCGCCGGCCATCGGCGCCTCGCGGCTCTCGGTCGTCATCGTCTCGATGCTGAGGCCACTTCGGGCGAGCACCGCCGAGACCTCGTGCACGATGCCGGGATGGTCGTTGCCGATGAGGTCGATCGAGAGCCGCTCATGCTCCGCACCCGCCTCGGGCACGTCGGTGCCGGGGTGGGCGGAGACCTCGAGCAGCCCGTCCAAGCCGCGAAGTGCCTCGGTGAGGGCGTCCGTCTGCTCGGCCGGGACGGCAACGACGGCCACACCCGCGAACTTGCCCGCGAGCTCGGCCATCTGGCTGTCCTCCCAGTTGCCGCCGTGGTCGGTCACGACCTGGGAGAGGGCTTCGACGAGGCCGGCGCGGTCGTCGCCGATGACGGTCAGCACGAGTCTGGGCATGAGGCATCGTAACGACCGGTGAGCCCCTGACCGGGAGCCTGGGACGGCAGTGGCGGGGCGATCACTCGACCGGAAGGGTCACCGGACGGGAGGGCACAGGACGGAGCGCTCGCTCGTCGGGGAGGGTTTGACGAGCGAGCACTCCGCCGCAACGGCACCACCCGGGAGGTGTTGCAGCGAGGGAGCGCTGCGGTGCCACCTCGAGCCCCGGGGGTGGGCCCTCAACCGGTCACAGGTGAACCTTGACCACCTGCCCCCCACCGGCGAGGACTGACCCCGTCGTCACGTACGCGGACGAACCGCGGATCGCGACGCCATACGGGGCGAAGAGGCCGCCCGCCACCACGGCGTGGTTGGACGAGTGCGGCCGAACCTTGACGAGGTCACCGATCGGACCGGACAGCAGGCCGTTCGCGGCGATCTCGACGGCGTAGAGCCGGCCGTCCTCGTCGAAGGCGATAGAGGTGACGTTCGTCAGCCCGGTTGCCCACTTCTGTGGGGTGTGGCCGGGGACGACCCGCCAGATCGAGGACGACCCCTTCTCGAAGGGGAAGCCGACGAGCTGCGAGACGTACCAGGCGCCGTCGGGACCACGAACGACATCGGTCGGCACCGCGTCGGCCGGGAAGCCGGCCGGCAGAGTGGGCCCGTCCGGGATGGACACCGGCATGGTGGTGGGCACCGGTGGCAGCACGGCAACAGTCGATCCGCCCTTGCGAGTCGAGATGACGTCGTTGCCGCCGGCATCGGCGACCACCCAGCCGTTGCCCCATCGGGCGATACCGACGCCGTTGCTGTCGATGTCCGTTCCGTCCGGGTTGGCCCTCTGCTCGTAGCCCGCTACGTCGAAGACCTTCTGGACCTTGGGCGAGCCCGTCCGGCTGTGCAGGTCGACCTTGACGACGGTGCCGAGCAGCTTGCCCATGTCGCCGAAGCCCGCCCGGTAGGCCGGGGAGCCGCCCAGCCCGATCGTGAGGGCGAACTCGTGGTTGCCGGTGAAGACGAGGTCGGACGGTCCGATCGGTTCGGTGGGCGCACCGGTCGACGGCAAGCCGGTGACCACCCGGTTCACCTGGCCTTTCACCCCGATACGCGCAACAGCGCCGGTGAGACCGACACAGACCTTCCCGAACTCCGGGCTGATCTGGCAGTTCGAGGAGCCGGTCGTGCCGGCTTCGGCGACGTAGAGCTCGCCCCTGGGACTGAAGGCGAGCTGACGGGGGCTGTTGAGCCCCTTCGCGATGACGGTCGGCGACGTGGTCGTGTCGGAGCCTTGACCGTGTGCGGTGGCCGCCCCAGCGCCCACACCGGCGCTTGCCGCGCCGGCGAGGCCGGCTGCGAGGGCGACTGCAGTGATCCGCCTGCGGCGGACACGGTGAGTCATGAGACCCCCCTTGAGGTTGGAACCCCCTGGCCGCCCCAGCGTAGGAGGGTCTGCAGCGGCCTGTATGCCGAATCCCGCTACCCGCCGTCGTCCACAACCGATGCGGACGCATATGTCCCCAATGTCCTTGGCGGGGAGGTTAATCCATCGACACGAGGAGGTCCGCGCGGTCCCTCGCCGAGGTGACGATGCGGGCGTTCGCCTCGTCGGAGCGGAGCACCCACTCCTGGGCCGCATCCGGCGTCTTGCCGAACTTCACGTGCCGGTCCACCAGGCGGTCGACCCGCAGCGCGTCGTTGGCCTCGACGTACCAGACCTCCTCGAGGAGGGAACCGACCGCGCACCACGGATCCTCTTGCAGCAGAAGGTAGTTCCCCTCCGTGATGACGAGCCGCACGGAGGGCTCGACCGCCACCGCAGCGGCGATCGGCTGCTCCAGCACGCGCTCGAACCCCGGCGCATAGACGGTCCGGTCGCGCTCCGTGGCCAGCCGGCGGAGCAGCGCCACGTAGCCGTCCGCGTCGAAGGTCTCCGGCGCGCCCTTGCGATCCCTCAGCCCGAGCCGCTCCAGCTGGACATCCGCGAGATGGAAGCCGTCCATCGGGACGAGGTGAGCGGCATACGGTCCAAGCCCCTCGGGCGGCGCGGCCGCCAGCCGTTCGACGAGACCCTGCGCGAGGGTCGACTTGCCCGCCCCGGGCGGCCCCGTGAGCCCCACGATGACGCGCCGGTCGGGCCCCGCTCGCTCGGCGAGCGCGACGAGTCGGCGCACGAGCGCGTCGTACCGTGGTGTCATGGCGTTCACGATGGCCGCTCACCTGCTCCAGCGGCAACTCGGCCGGTCCCTGCGCAGCCGGGTGGCCGGCGAGGACGCGCCCGAGCGGGCGCAGCGGATCTGGGGCACCGAGGGACCACGCTGGTTCACGCCTGACGACCCGATCTGGCGGGTGCATGCCGACGCATCGATGTTCCCCGCCGGCATCACCTCGCTGCTGCTGCAGTCGCTCCACCCGCTCGCGATGGCCGGGGTCGCCGGGCACAGCGGCTACAAGAGCGACCCGTGGGGCCGGCTCCAACGGACCAGCCACTACCTGGCCACCACGACCTTCGGCACGATCACCGACGCCGAGGCGGCGATCGGCAAGGTGCGCGCGATCCACGAGCGCGTGCGCGGCCGCGACCACCGCGGGCGGCCCTACCGGGCGAGCGACCCGCACCTCCTGATGTGGGTGCACGTCGCGGAGATCGACTCGTTCCTGCGGGCCTACCAGACCTTCAGCGCGGCGCCGCTCGACGCCGCGGACGCCGACACGTATGTCGCTCAGGCAGCGATCCCGGCACGCCGGCTCGGCGTCGTGGACCCTCCCTTGGACGTCGCCTCGCTCCGGGCCACCCTCGAGGGCTACCGCCCGGAGCTCGAGGCGACCGAGGCGGCCCGCGAGGCGGCGGTCTTCCTGCTGCTCAACCCGCCGTTGCCCCTGCCCGCCCGCGCGGGCTACGGCACCCTCGCCGCCGGCGGCGTCTCGGTGCTGCCGGGATGGGCGCGGTGGATGCTCGGCATCCCGCTGCCGGACCTCGCCAGCAACCTGGTGGCGCGGCCGCTGGGGCGCTTCGGGACCGCCGCGGTGCGGTGGGGCCTGGCCGGGCTCGAGGAGCGGCGCCCGTCCGACCCGGCCGCCTGAGCCGCCGGCCGCTGAGACGCAAGCCCGCAAGCCGCGAGCCCGAGCGGCGTGAGAACCGGCCCCTACTCGCAGGGCGGGATCGGTCCGACCTCGGACGGCTTGTCGATGATCTGGCGCAGCAGCCGCACTGGCACGGCCCAGTACGGCCCCTCGGGCTTGCCGGCGTAAGCGACGCCGACGACCTGGCCGGCCGAGTCGACGAGGGGGCTGCCCGAGCTGCCGTGCTGGATCGGCGCGTCGTTGATGATCATCGGCTCATCCGACTGGCCGACGATGTCCGCCCCGTAGCGCAGCACCTTGCCCCGCGAGGTCGTCAGCTGGCCGCCGCCGGGATAGCCGACGACGGTGATGGCGTCACCCGGCTTCGGGTTCGCCGCGGCAAGGGGCAGCGTGGCCGGCAGGTCGTCGGCGAGCCGGACGATGGCGAGGTCGGCGAAAGTCGCGGCACCGGCCGTGTCGACCTTGCGGTCGCGCCCGTCGTAGGTCTGGATCTGCAGGGCGGTGGCACCCTCGACGACGTGCCGGTTCGTGACGATGACCCGCGGGGCCACGGCGAAGCCGGACCCGACCGCGACGCCCTGGCAGCTGATGTTGCGGATCCGCAGCGACGCCCGCTCGTAGGCGGAGAACCCCTTGAGGGTGACGGTGGCAGCGGACCCGGCCTTGATCTCCGGCACGCTCGTCATGCCGGTCACGGTGTGCGGCGCCGGGGTGGTCCGGGTCGGCGGCGCGACGGGCAGTGCCTCGGCGCAGCCCGTGAGGGTGAGGGACGCGATGACGACGACGGCGGCGGCCAGGCCCGGCCGGAGACGAGGTGCGGTCACTGGCCCTTGAGCCATTCCTGGAAGGCCTTGCTCTGGCTCTGCGCCTCGTCACAGCCGGCGTTGACCTGCGCGACGACCTTCGCGAGCGAGTCGGGGTCGTAGTCGCTGGCGTTGACGAGGTAGGTCTGCAGATCGCGCAGGCCCGTCACGCAGGCGTCGAGCTGCTCCTGGAGCCGTCCCGCCTGCTCGACCGCGGTCGAGAGCATGCCAGCCTGGTCACCGACCTTGGCCTTCTCGTTCGCCAGCTGCCGGATCCGCTCCGAGGCGTCGTTGTACTGACCGGCGACGGCCTTGAGGTTGCCCTTCGTCTCGTCGAGGGCCTTGCGCGTGTCGTCGAGCGCGGTCTTCGTCTTCGTCAGCGTCTCGGCGGTGCGGTCGAGGTCACCCCGGGTCGACTCGAGCTGGCTCGTCGTCGAGTCGGCGAGCGCCTTCCAGTCGCGTGACGAGTCAAGGCTCTGCTTGTAGCCGTAGCCGAGCACGCCGAGGGAGATGACGCAGACGGCTACGAGGGCCCACGCGAGGATCGTCGGCCAGCGCCGGGCGGGACGACCGGATGCCTCCTGGCCGGACGGGCCCGGCACAGCGGTCAGGGCCGGGTCGACGGTGGACTCGGGGGCGGCTTCTGGTCCGTGCACCGGCAACGGCATGGTGTGGCCGGGCTCGTCGTGGAAGGTCATGCTTCTTCCTCAGCGATGCGGGGCGAACAGGACAATGGGGCCCATCATCCCGTCTCGAGCGCATCAAGACGAATCAAACGCCACGACGGGCACGGCGTCACACGCCTACTCGCGAGTCGCGAGGCTCCTGACCAGCGTCACCAGCGCGACGAGGATCGCGACGATGCTGCCGCCGATCCCGAAGCCGAGCGCGAACTTGGCGACGAGCGTCCAGTCGAAGCTCCACCCGGCGAAGTCGAACGGGAACACCTGCCAGATCCGGACCATCGCGACGATCCCGATCGAGGTCGTGACGATGTCTCCGAGTGCCTTGAACCAGGTCGGGTCCCAGGCGACATAGACGGCGTTCGCGACGACTCCGGCGATCATGCTCGCGTTGACCCACGGCAGCACCTCGGTGGTCGCCGGGGTCAGGAACGGTACGGCGTCCCAGCCGGGCGCGACGTTGACGAGGTAGATCAGCACGGCGTTGACCGCCACGGCGATCGTGTAGCCGAGTCGCCGGCTCGC
>DASSTN010000192.1:0-7678 GCA_035707905.1 Intrasporangium sp. | reverse complement strand
CACCGGCAGCGGCTGGTTCGGGCACGGGGTCAGCACCCGGACCATCGCGTCGCGCTCGGCAGCCGTCGCCCAGAGGCGGTACTTCACCTTCACGGCAACCTGCCGGGCCACGTAGGCACAGCGGTACGACGTGTTGGGCGGGAGCCAGGTGGCCGTGTCACCGGCGCCCTTGCGACCGTTGGTCGGGCCGTCGACCGCGAGCAGGTTGAGCGGGTCGTTCGCGAACGTCGCCCGGCGGTCCGGGGCCCACTGCTGGGCTCCCTTCTGCCAGGCGTCGGCGAGCGCGACGACGTGGTCGATCTGGACGGCGCCCGACGTCGACCCGCCTCGGACGAAGGCGATCCGCTTGCCGGTGTACGGGTCGTTCAGCGTCCCGCGGAGCACGAGGCAGCCGCGCGTTCCGGCCTTGAGCACGAGGTTGCTCAGGTCGCGGCGCAGGACGTCGTTGCGCGTGTCGCACCCGTTGCGGTCGGTGTCGAGCCAGGCCTGGCCGAACTGGTCGCGGTCGTACTCGGTCTTCGGTGCCCGTCCCTTGACGGTGAGGGTCAGCGCCGCCGCGAGGGCGGTGCCCGGTCGCGCGGCAGGTGTTCGCGTCGCCTGCTCCCTCGGGCGGGACGACGGCTCACTCGGCGAGGGGGGCGCCCCGGTCGAGCTCTGCGCCGGAGCGGGCTGGGCCGTGGCCTCGGGTTGCGGCGTCGCTGACCCCGTGGCGACGACGGTCGGTGACGTGGCGGACGGCGCCTGCTCGTCAGCCGACGGCAGCGCCTCACCCAGTCTCGGGATGGCGATGACGGCCCCCAGGACGAGGGCGACCCAGATCAGGCGGTTCCGAGGCTTGGCAGACATCGCCCAGACCTTACGCACGTTCTCCCCGTCGCCGCGGGCAAATCGCCCAAACTGGACGCGGGCATGCTCTCTCCCGCCCTCCCCCGGCTGGGAGGGCGGCCGAGCCACTCAGCGCAGCGTCGCACCGGCGCCCAGAGCGAGCAGGTCGAGCTCGGCCCGCCGCGGCAGACCCTGCCAGTCGCCCCGGGTGCTGACCGCCCAGGCGCCGAGCTGGACGCCGCGTTCGAGGCACTCCCCCGCGTCGAGCCCGTCGAGGAGTCCGGAGAGGAAGCCGGCGCTGAAGGCGTCGCCGGCGCCCACCGTGTCGATCGCCGTCACGGGCAGGGCGGGAGCGTCGATCCGGCCGTTCTCCGTCCAGACGGACGCTCCACAGGCGCCGCGCTTCACGACGACGTAGGAGGTGCCGCTGGAGAGCAGCGCCTCGGCCGCCTCCGCCTCGCCGCCGTCGGCCACCAGGTCGAGCTCGTCCTCGGACGCGACGACGACGTCGGCGCGACCGACCCCGGCACGCAGGACGTCCCGCGCCGTCGCACGGTCCCAAAGGCGAGCCCGGTAGTTGACGTCGAGGGAGACGAACACGTCGTCGCCCAGCGCCTCGCCCAGCGAGGCGCCCCAGGCGTCGTGCGCGGTCTGCGAAAGGGCCGGAGTGATGCCCGTGACGTGCAGGATGCGAGGTCGCACGTCGAGAGCGGACGTGATGTCCGCCGGACACAGCCGCGATCCGGCCGAGCCGGCTCGGCGGTATTCGACCCGCGAAGTGTCCGCCGTTCGCTGCTCGAGGAACATCAGGCCCGTCGGCGCATCCGCCTCCACGAGGACCTGGGTGACGTCGACGCCCTCGGCCCGGAGCTCGCGAAGGGCGAGCTCCCCGAAGGGGTCCGCCCCGAGCCGTCCCACCCACTGAGTCCGGTGTCCCAGCCGGGCCAGGGCGATCGCGACGTTCGACTCGGCACCGGCCAGACCCGGGGTGAAGGCCGCGTCGCTCTGCAGTGGCCCGGTGCTCCGGAAGGAGATCATCGCCTCACCGAGGGTGAGCACGTCGAGCGCGCCCGTCGACGGGCCGAGGGGACGCGAGGGGCTCATCCCTGAAGGTCCGTCACGAGCTCGAGGAAGGCACGGGCCCGGGCCCGCAGCGCGTCGAGGCTGCCACCCGAGGCGGCGTCACCGACGAGCGGCCCACCGACACCGACACCGAGCGCACCGACCTGGAGGAACGCCCGAGCCTCCTCGAGCCCGACCCCGCCGACCGCGAGGATCGGCACGTCGGGGAGCGGGTCCCTGACAGCCTTGAGGTAGGCAGGCCCACCCACGGACGCGGGGAACAGCTTGACGACCGAGGCACCCCGGGCGCGGGCGGTGACGATCTCCGTCGGGGACAGCGCGCCGACGACGGACGGCAGTGAGCGGCATACCGCCTCGTCGAGCGACTCGACCACCGCGGGGGTGACGATGAACTGCCCGCCCACCGACTCCACCCGCGCGACGTCGTCGCGAGTGAGCACGGTGCCCGCACCGAGCCAGGACCCCTCCGGCACATGGGGCCGCAGCCGCTCGATGACACCGAGCCCGTCAGGCGTCGTCAACGCGACCTCGACGAACCGCACGCCCTCCTCGAGGAGCACGCGGGCGGCAGCCTCCGCCGGAGCCGGGTCGGCGGCGCGGACGATGGCCATGAGGCGGGCCCGCCTCAGCTCGGCCAGGAACGTCTCGTCAGTCATCACTCACCACTCCGCGAAGGAACCGTCGGTATGGCGCCACACCGGTCCGCGCCAGGCGTGGCCCTTCTCGTCGGCGCGGCGCACGGCCTGCTCGTCGATCTCGATCCCGAGGCCGGGGCCGGTGAACCGCTCGATGTAGCCGTCGACGAACTGCAGCGGAGCCGTGTCGAGGACGTAGTCGAGCACCTCGGCGCCCTCGTTGTAGTGGATGCCGATGCTCTGCTCCTGGATCAGGTGGTTCGAGGTGGCGAACCCGACCTGGAGGCAGGCGGCGAGGGCGAGCGGCCCGAGGGGACAGTGCGGGGCGAGCTGCACGTCGAACGTCTCGGCGAGCGAGGCGATCTTGCGGGTCTCGGTGATGCCGCCCGCGTGGGACAGGTCCGGCTGGGCCACCGCGATGCCGGCCTGCAGGACCGGCAGGAACTCCTGCCGGCTGTAGAGCCGCTCGCCCGTGGAGACGGGTGTCGTGGTGGAGCGGACGAACTCGCCGATCAGGTGCGAGTTCTCGGGAACGACCGGCTCCTCGAGGAAGAAGGGACGGTACGGCTCGAGCAGCGGTGCCACCCGCTTGGCGGTCGCGAGGCTGAAGCGACCGTGGAAGTCGACCGCGACGTCCCGGTCGTCGCCGAGCACCTCTCTGGCGGCGGCGACTCGGCGCACCACCCCGTCCAGCTCGGCGACCGAGCCCAGCGGGCTCATCCGGCCGCTGGCGTTCATCTTGACCGCGGTCAGGCCGGCCTCGACCTGGGCCCGGATGTGGTCCGCGACCTCCGACGGCTCGTCGCCGCCGACCCACCCGTAGACGCGGATCCGGTCGCGGACCGCGCCACCGAGCAGCTGGTGGACGGGGGCGCCGAGGTGCTTGCCGGCGATGTCCCAGAGCGCCTGGTCGATGCCCGACACGGCGCTGGAGAGGATCGGCCCGCCGCGGTAGAACGACCCCTTCGTCATGACCTGCCAGTGGTCCTCGATCCGCAGCGCGTCCCGGCCGAGGAGCATCTCGGCGAGCTGCTCGACGGCGGTGCGGACGGTCTCGGAGCGGCCCTCGCAGGTCGCCTCGCCCCAGCCGACGATGCCGCTGTCGGTCTCGATGCGCACGAAGAGCCAGCGGGGGGCGACGAGGAACGTCTCGACGCGGGAAATCGTGGTCACAGCCGGTCAGCCCTTCGTTGCGCCGGCGGTCAGGCCGGAGACGACGTACTTCTGCGCGAACAGAGCAATCAACATGATCGGCAGCGTGACGATGGTCGAGGCGGCCATGAGCCCGCCCCAGTCGATGCTGGCGTAGCCGACGAAGTCGAAGATCGCGACGGGGAGCGTCTTCGTGCTACCGCCCGAGAGGACGAGGGCGAACATGAAGTTGTTCCACGAGAAGATGAACGACAGGATCCCGGCCGTCGCGATGCCCGGGGTCGACAGGGGCAGCGTGATCCGACGGAACGCGCCGATCGGGGTGAGCCCGTCGACGAGCCCCGACTCCTCGAGCTCCTCGGGGAGCCCCTCGAAGTAGCCCATCATGATGTAGACGATGAGCGGCAGCGCCACGAACATGTGGCTGAGGATGAGCACCCCGTAGCCGCCGACCATCCGGAGGTTGGAGAAGACGTAGTACCACGGCACGAGGAGCGAGACGCCGGGGATGACGCGGGCCATCAGCACGACGAGGGCCGAGCGCCGCATGCCGAAGCGGGCCATCGAGTAGGCCGCGGGCACGCCGAGGACGAGCGACAGCCCGGTCGACGCGAACGCGACCCAGAAGCTGTTGACGATGAACTTCAGGTAGTTCGCCTGCTGGAAGACCTTGCCGTAGTTGGCCGTGGTCGGATCGAACACGACGGCCTTGCTCGAGTCGTAGATGTCGACGTTGGTCTTGAACGACGCGGCGATCATCCAGAGCAGCGGCGCGATGAGACCGAGCACCACGACGACGAGGGCGATGACCCGGAAGACCTTGAAGGAGCCGGACATGCGCATCAGGCGTCTCCCTTTCGACGAGCCGTCAGCGCCCACATCGAGCCGACGATGATGAGGAAGAAGATGATCAGCACGGTCGAGGAGATGCCGTACTGGTTGTAGTCGAAGCTGAGCCCGTAGGCGTAGACGTTCAGCGTCTCGACCTCGTGGAACGAGCCGCCGCCCTTGCCCTTGGTGGCATAGAGGATGTCGAACGTCTTGAGGGCATCGATGCCACGCAGCAGGATCGCGACGGTCACCGTCGGCATGAGCAGGGGCAGGGTGATGTGCCGGAACCGCTGCCAGGCGTTCGCCCCGTCGATGAGGGCCGCCTCCTGCGGCTCGTCCGAGAGGGACGTGAGCCCGGCGAGGAGGATCAGCACGACCATCGGGGTCCACTGCCAGATGTCGATGAACATCGTCGTCGGCAGGGCGGTGGACTGGCCGGCCAGCCAGGGCTGCGGCGGGATGCCGAACCACCCGATGACGGTGTTCGCGAGGCCGATGTTGGGGTCGAAGATGAGGCGCCACATCATGCCGACGGCGACGGGGGTCGCCACCAACGGCAACAGGATGGCGACGCGGACCCAGCGCTCACCCCGGAAGGGGCGCCAGAGCAGCAGCGCGATGGCCATTCCGAGGACGACCTCGACGGCCAGGACGATGGCCGTGAACTGGACGGTGCGCCAGGTCGCCGGCCAGAACCGCTCGGTATCGGTCAGGACGTCGACGAAGTTGGCAAACCCGACGAACTCCTTTGCGGCCCGGACCGATCCCTCGGCATCGGTGAGGCTGAGGTAGATGGTCCAGCCCAGCGGGAAGATGATGAGGATGGCCACGAAGGCCATGGCCGGACTGGCGAACAGCCACTTCCGGTTGGCGTTGGCCCACCGGACCCATCGCGGCGTTCCGGAAGACAGCATCTGGGCGGTCACGGGTCGCTCCTGTCAGGTCGAACAGAGCACGTCGGCGGGGGCCGACCCGCCGGGACGCTCAGGTCCCGGGGGCCGGCCACCGGACGTGGGTCGTTACTTCTTCTCCGCGTCGAGGAACTTCTGGAACGCCTCGTTGGCGGTGTCGGCGGACGCGCCCGCGTCCTTTCCGGTGATCGCGTCGACGATCGGCTGACCGACGATCTCGCGCGCCTCGGCGACCTTGGTCACGCGGGGACGGTCGTAGCCGACCGCGCCCTTGTCACCCTCGGCCATCGCCGCGACGAGGTCCTTGGGGTAGGTCGAGACGGCGTCGGGGTTGCCCCAGACCGAGGTGCGCGGGCCGGGCACGCCGGCCTTCTGGTTCTCGAGGGTCTGGGCCTTGCTCGTCGCCCACTCGATGAACTTCCAGGCGTTGTCCTTGTTCTCCGACGCCTCGTTGATGCCCAGCGCCCACGACGGGATGCTGTAGGGCTTGGCGCCGGCCGGGCCGGCCGGGAACGGGGCGAAGCCGACGTTGTCCGCCACCTTCGACTTGGCCGGGTCGGTGGCGTTCTTGTAGAGCGAGCTCGCCTCGGTGTAGAAGGCGGACTGGCCCTGCGTGAAGATCGCCATCGCCTCGGGCCAGCTCATGTCGGTGCTGACGTTGGCCGGGCCGAGGTCCTTGATCAGGCCGCCGTAGAAGGCGTAGGCCTGCTTGGCGGCCGGGGAGTTGACGGTGGCCTTGCCCGAGCCGTCGGTCCAGTCACCGCCGAAGCTGTAGAGGAAGCTCGAGAACTGCGTGACGGCCGGCGACTTGCCGGTGCGCGCGACGAAGCCGGCGACGCCCGGGTTCTGGGCCTTGATCTTCTGGGCGTCCGCCTTGAGCTCGTCGAGCGTCTTGGGCGGGTTGGCGATGCCGGCCTTCTTGAGCAGGTCCTTGCGGTAGTAGAGGACCTCCTGCTCGGTGATGATCGGCACGCCGACGACCTTGCCCTCGTCGGTGGTCGCGTCGACGGGGCCCTTCTGGAAGTCGCTCCAGTCCCACTCGGAGTTGGACTTCGTCTTGTCCGTCAGGTCCGCGAGGTAGCCGTTCTTGGCGAACAGGCGCCCCTCCTGGAGCGGCCGGTACATCATGACGTCGATCTCGTTGGTGCCCGCGTTGAGCTTGACGTTGTACTGGTCGGACAGCTGGTCCTCGCCGAGCTGGGTCAGCTGGACCTTGAGGCCCGTCTGCTTCTCGAACTCGGGCAGCGCCTTCTTGATGTTGTCCGTCCAGACGTGGTTCGCCAGCGTGACCCGGACCGTCTTGGAGGCGGCAGCGTCACCTCCGCCGCCACCACACGCGCCGAGGCCGAGGGCTGCCACCACGGCCAGAGAAGTTCCGATTACTGAGCGACGCAACATTGCGGCCTCCGTGCTTGTCGAGGTGCCCAGTCCCGTCGAGCACCGTGGTCGGCGTCTTACGTCCGCCTTAATGCCGGGACCCTAGCATTAACTCCGCCTTGAACAGCGCGTCGTTATTAATCCGTATGATGTGTGCGTGAGCACAGGCGCTGAGGCCCCGTCGGGCGACGAGAACGACGCGAGGGCTGTCCAGGGTCTGCACGCCCGGGTCCTCGACGGCCTGGGCACCGCGATCGCGGGCGGCCGCACCCCCGTCGGAGCGCTGCTCTACATCGACGACCTCGCTGTCGAGTACGGCGTCTCACGCCCCGTCATCCGCGAGTGCCTCCGGGTCCTCGCCTCGATGGGCCTCGTCGAGTCCCGACGCCGGGTCGGCACCCGGATCTGCCCCCGCGAGGACTGGAATGTCTTTGACCCGCAAGTGATTCGGTGGCGGCTCGCCTCCGATGACCGCGTCGGTCAGCTCCGGTCGCTCACCGAGCTGCGCGCCGCCGTCGAGCCCGAGGCGGCGCGCCTGGCCGCGCTGCGCGGCAGCCTCGACGAGGGCAGCGGACTGGTCGCCCTCGCGGCCCAGATGTGGTCCGCGGGCATGGAGGGCGATCTCGACACCTTCCTGCGGCTCGACGTCGAGTTCCACCGGCGCGTGCTGGCGAGCTCCGGCAACGAGATGTTCCTCAAGCTGAGCAGCCTTGTGGGAGAGGTCCTGAGCGGACGCCACCAGTACGGCCTGATGCCGCACCACCCCGACACGCTGGCCCTCTCGCTGCACGCCGACGTCGCGCAGGCGATCCAGCGGCGTGACGAGTCATTGGCGCGTGAGGCGATGCGGCGCATCACCGTCCA
>DASSTN010000191.1:0-10448 GCA_035707905.1 Intrasporangium sp. | reverse complement strand
GAGCTGTGGAACCTGCTGAACCCGCGACACCGCCCGGGCGAGCATGTCCGGGTCTTCCCGATCAGCAACTGGACCGAGCTCGACATCTGGCGCTACATCGAGCGGGAGCAGATCCCGCTGGCCCCGCTCTACTACGCACATAAGCGCGACGTGTTCCGCCGGGACGGGATGTGGCTGGCGGTGGGGCCGTGGTCGCAGCCGCGAGAGGGAGAGGCCGTCGAGCGGCGCGTCGTCCGCTATCGCACGGTCGGGGACATGTCCTGCACGGGAGCGGTCGAGTCGAGGGCCGCGACCAACGCCGAGATCGTGCTCGAGGTCGCCGCCTCGACACTGACCGAGCGCGGTGCGACGCGCGCCGATGACCGGTTGTCGGAGGCGGCCATGGAGGACCGGAAGAAGGAGGGGTACTTCTGATGAGCACCATTGTGGGGCAAACGAACTCGCTGCTACGACTCGCCACCGCCGGCTCCGTGGACGACGGCAAGTCCACCCTTGTCGGGCGGCTGCTGCACGACACGAAGTCGGTCCTCTCCGACCAGCTCGCTGCCGTGGAACGCGTCTCCAGGGAGCGGGGCCTCGAGGCCGCGGACCTGGCGCTGCTCACCGACGGGCTGCGCGCCGAGCGGGAGCAGGGCATCACGATCGACGTGGCGTACCGCTACTTCGCGACCGCCAGCCGCTCCTTCGTGCTGGCCGACTGCCCGGGGCACGTGCAGTACACCCGCAACACCGTGACCGGTGCCTCGACGGCTGACGTCATCGTCCTGCTCGTCGACGTGCGCAAGGGGGTGCTGGAGCAGACCCGTCGGCACCTCGCCGTGGCGGCGCTGCTTCGGGTTCCTCACGTCGTCGTCGCGGTCAACAAGATCGACCTCGTGGACCACTCCGAAGAGGCGTTCCGTCGCGTCGAGGCAGACGTCCGCGGCGTCGCTCGCGACCTCGGTCTCGCGGATGCCCGCGCGATCCCCGTCTCTGCGCTCGACGGTGACAACGTCGTCGAGAGGTCCGACCGGACCCCCTGGTACGACGGACCAGCCCTCCTCGAGCTCCTCGAGACGCTGCCGCCGTCCTCGGAGGCCGTGTCCGGCTCGTTCCGGCTGCCGGTCCAGCTCGTGATCCGTCCCCAGGGGGCGGCACGGGACGAGGCGCACCGTGACTATCGGGGCTATGCGGGGCAGGTGGCGTCGGGCGTGGTCCGCGTCGGTGACGAGGTGGTCGTCCTGCCGTCGGGGCTGCGCTCCACGGTCGTCGGGATCGATCTCGGCGAGCGCGGGCTACAAGAGGCCTTCGCGCCCCAGTCTGTGACCCTCCGACTGGCGGACGACCTGGACGTGTCCCGCGGCGACGTCATCGTCTCGGCGACCGATGCGCCGCAGCCCGTCCGGGACGTCGAGGCGTTCGTCTGCTGGCTTGGTGACCGGCCGCTCCAGCCGAGCGCCCGGCTGCTCCTCAAGCACGGAGCGAGGACCGTGCAGGCGATCGTCCGGACGATCGAGGGCCGCCTCGACCTCGACGACCTGCACTCCGTCCCCGCAGACTCCTTGTCGCTCAACGACATCGGCCGGGTCACGCTTCGGCTCGCACAGCCGCTCCCGGTGGAGGACTACGCCGTCACCCGGCCAGGGGGTGCGTTCCTGCTCGTCGACCCGCACGAGGGGGCCACCATCGCCGCCGGCATGGCCACCTCCGGGCCGAGCAACGGGCCGAGCATCGGGCCGAGCATCGGGGCGACCACGGGGCAGCACTCATGAGCAGCCTCCCACTCGTCCTCGACCTCACCGATCGGCTCGTCGTCGCGGTCGGCGGCGGCCCGGTGTCGGCCCGCCGGGTCCAGGCGTTCCTGGCCGAGGGCGCCCGTGTGCGGGTCGTCGCGCCATACCTCTGCGAAGACCTTCTCGACCTCGTCCACGAGGGCGACATCTCGTGGCACGTGCGGGACTACGCGGGAACCGACGATCTCGACGGCGCCTGGCTCGTCCACACGGCCACCGGCGATCGCGACGTGGACGAGACGGTCGCGCGCGACGCGGAGTCCCTGAGGATCTGGTGTGTCAACGCGGGCTCTGCGGCGACCACCCGGGCGAGCGTCCCCGCGCGCGCCACCGTCTGCACCCCCGACGGCACCGTCACGGTGGCGGTGCATGCGGGCAGCGACCCCGGCCTGGCGCGTTCCCTCCGCGACGGCGTCGAGCATGCCCTCGCGAGCGGGGCGCTCGACCTGCGCCGCACCCGCCGGCGCGCTGGTGCGGGCTGGGTCGCCCTCGTCGGTGGCGGCCCCGGTGCGGACGGCCTGCTCACTGCGCGTGGCCACGAGCTGGTGCGCTCGGCCGACGTCGTCGTGGTCGACCGCCTCGCGCCTCGGGGACTGGTGGAGCGGTTGCCGGAGTCCGTGGAGGTCATCGACGTCGGCAAGACACCGGGCCACCACCCGATCCCGCAGGAGCGGATCAACGAGATCCTCGTCGAACAGGCCCGGCTCGGCCGTGCCGTCGTGCGGCTCAAGGGCGGCGACCCCTATGTCCTCGGCCGGGGCGGTGAGGAACGCCTTGCGTGCGAGGCGGCGGGCATCCCCGTCGAGGTCGTGCCGGGCGTGACGAGTGCTGTCTCAGTTCCCGCCGCCGCTGGCATCCCGGTCACCCACCGCGGTGTGGCCCGAGGCTTCACCGTCGTGACGGGCCACGAGGAGATCGCCGCCCTTCCGACCGGAGCCGACCACACTCTCGTCCTGCTCATGGGCGTCGCCCGGCTCGCGGAGACCGCCGCCCTCCTCGTCGAGCACGGCCGCGCCGTCGACACCCCGGTCGCCATCGTGGAGCGGGGCTGGACGCCAGGGCAGCGCACGACGACGGGAACCCTTGCCTCGATTGCCGACCGCGCGGTCGAGCGGGGCGTCGAGAGCCCGGCCGTCATCGTCGTCGGCGACGTCGCCCGTCTCGCCCACGAGTGGGAGGAGGTCGCATGAGGACGCTCCTCGTGCTCGGAGTCGTCGGGTTCTTCGCGCAGCTCGTCGATGGTGCCCTCGGTATGGGGTATGGCGCCACCTCCTCCTCCCTGCTGCTCACCGTCGGACTCACGCCCGCGATGGCGAGCGCCTCGGTCCACTTCGCCGAGCTCGGCACCAACCTCGCGTCCGGGGCCGCCCACTGGCGCCTGGGCAACGTCGACCGCCGGCTCGTGCTGCGCCTGGGCGTGCCCGGGGCCGTCGGCGCGTTCCTCGGCGCCACCCTGCTGTCGCACCTCACGACGAAGGCCGCAGCGCCCCTCATGGCCGTGGTGCTGCTCCTGCTCGGCGGCTACATCCTCACGAGGTTCGCCCTGCGTCCGCCCCCAGAGGCGACGGCCACGACGTCTCCCCATCGCCGCCGGTTCCTCGTGCCACTCGGCTTCCTCGGCGGCCTCGTCGACGCGACAGGCGGTGGTGGCTGGGGACCGGTGTCCACCACGACGCTCCTCTCGGCCGGGCGCACGGCGCCGCGGACCGTCGTCGGTTCGGTCGACACCTCGGAGTTCCTGGTAACCGCCTCGGCCAGCGTCGCCTTCCTGATCGGCCTCGGCACGAGCGGGCTGCACCTCGGCTACGTCCTCGTCCTGCTCGCCGGCGGCCTCGTGGCCGCGCCGGCCGCCGCCTGGCTGGTGAGCCGCCTGCCCGCACCCGTCCTCGGGACCGGCGTCGGTGGCCTCATCGTCGTGACGAACCTGCGCGTCCTGCTCGACGCCGCGGGTGCCTCGCGGGACCTCGGCCAGCTGGCCTACCTCGTCGTCACCGCTGCCTGGGCCTCCCTCCTCACCGCGGCCGTGATGCGGCACCGCGCTGGACGAGCGGGACCCGGGCGTGAGCGGCATACCGCTGCGCCCTTGAACGCTTCATAGCCGATTCACAGGGCCGCGGCCCACCGCCCATACCTCCTGCTCAGGTTCGCGTCGCACGGTTGAAGGACGAACCCCCCGCAAGGAGGAACCATGGGATCGACCGCACTCACCAGAGCGCGCTCCTGGACGGTGGGCATCCTGTCGGCGAGCGCGGTGGCGACGGCCATCGTGGGGGTCCACCTCGCCGAGGACCATGCCGCCGCCGTGGCTGCCGGCACGAACAGCTCCGGCTCGTCGACCTCGAGCACGGCCTCGCGCCCGTCGGACCAGAGCGGCACGGAGACGCAGCGTGGATCCGGCGACGACCAGCAGTCGGGTGACGGTGGGTCGCTGTTCGGTGACGACGGTGACGGCAACGGGGGCCAGGGCGCACAGGTCAGCCCCAACAACCAGAACAACCAGTCCAGCCAGAGCCAGAACGGCTTCAGCTCGCCGGGCCAGCTGGGCTCCGGCTCCGGCTCGCCGCAAGTCATGTCGCGCGGATCATGAGCAGCCCAGCCGCCTCGGAGCCGCTTCTCGGCCGCGTCTCGTTCCGCGCGATCAGCACGACGAACACGATCCTCACGACGGACCCGCGCGCCGCCGGGCCAGCCGCGCACATCGCCCGCGACTACCTGGCCGAGCTCGACCGAGCCGTCTCGCGTTTCCGCCCCGACTCCGAGGTCTCGCTTCTCGCGGCTCGCGCAGCGACGGGGCCTGCCTCCGCCTTCGTCTCACCGGTCTTCGCCGACCACCTCGACATCGCCCTGAGGATGGCCCGCATAACTGGTGGTCTCGTCGACCCCACAGTCGGCTCCGCGGTCGTCGCCAGCGGCTACGACGACGACATCGACGCGATCCGTCGCCGCCGCTTCCCGACGGCCGACACCCGCCGTGCCGGCGTGCCGGGGTGGAGGGCGGTGCACTTCTCCCCCGCGACGCGGCGCGTGACGGTCCCGCGTGGCACGCTCCTCGACCTCGGGGCAACAGCCAAGGCGTATGCCGCTGACGTCCTCGCCGCCCGCCTCCTCGCGCAGCTGCCCGGCGGGTTCCTCGTCGACCTCGGTGGGGACATCGCGGTCGCCGGCCCGACCCCCGCCGGCGGCTGGCAGATCGGCATCGAGGACGCGGCGGGCGGCGTGCTGCAGGTCGTCGCCTCGACCGGCACCGCGGTCGCCACCTCGTCGACCCGGCTCCGCCGGTGGTCCTCGACCACGGGAGAGCGCCACCACATCGTCGACCCGCGCACCGGGCTCACCGCTCCTGCGGCCTGGGCGCAGGTGAGCTGTGCGGCGGCCACGGCGGCCGAGGCCAACGCCGCCGCCACCGCTGCCGTCGTCCTCGGCCCGGGCGCCCCCGCCTGGCTCGAGGAGCAGGGCGTCGCCGCGCGGTTGGACGGCCCGGACGGTGACGTCGTCACGACCCCCGGCTGGCCGGTCGCGGACCTCGCGCAGCGGAGTGCGTCGTGAACGAGCTGCTCTGGTACACCTCGCGTGCCACGGGAGTGGCGAGCATCGTCCTGCTCACGGGGGTCGTCATCCTCGGCGTCGTCATCTCCGGACGGGGGGCGCGCAGCCTCGAGGGGGCCACAGTCGTCACGGCGCTGCACCGCTGGCTGTCCCTCGGCATGACGGTCTTCCTGCTCCTCCACATCGCCACCGCCATCGCCGAGACCTACGTGTCCATCGACGCCATCTCGGCGCTCGTGCCCTTCACCGCCGGTTACGAGCCGCTCTGGGTGGGTCTCGGGACCCTGGCCTTCGACATCCTCGTGGCCGTCGTCGTGACCTCGCTCCTGCGCGAGCGGCTCCCCGAGCGGGTCTGGCGGATCGTCCACTGGGCGGCCTATGCCCTGTGGCCGCTCGCCATCATCCACGGCTTCATGCTCGGCACGGCCAACGAGCCGCTCCTGCGCCTCATCACCGTCGCCTGCGCCCTCGCGGGCCTGGTGGCCATCGTCTGGCGCTCCGGGGCAACGCACCACGACACCGACCGCCGCCGCGACGTCGCCTCCCAGGAGTGGTCATGAGCACCCTCGTCCCGCTCCTCCGCGACGCCGGCCTCACCGGTCGCGGTGGTGCCGCCTTCCCCACCGCGATCAAGCTCGAGGCGGCGCTGCAGCACCACGCGCGACTCATCGTCAACGCGTGCGACGGTGAGATCGGCGCCGCCAAGGACGGCTGGGTCGTCGAGCACCACCTCGACGAGCTCGTCCGCGGCGCAACGCTGCTCAGCTCCCGCAGGCCGTCGACCATCCGGTATGCCGCTCACCGTGCTTCCGAGACCGCCCTCCGCCTGCACGCGGCCGGCCTCCACGTCCTCGAGGTTCCCGCCCGCTACGTCTCCTCCGAGGAGAGCTCCCTCATCTCGCTCGCCCAGGGCGGCCTCGCGCGCCCAATGACCAAGCGGACCCCCTTCGTCGCCGGCGGCCGTGACTCCGGGGGACGGCGGATCAGACCGACCGCGGTCGTCAATGCCGAGACAGCGTGGCGGGTCGCGCAGATCGCGTCGTTCGGCGCGGAGTGGTTCCGCTCCTTCGGGACGGCGGCCGAGCCCGGACCGCGCCTCGTCAGCGTCAACGGACCGTCAGCGCGCGGGGTGGTCCTTGAGACCGAGGCCGGTGTGCCGCTGGCGGACTTGCTCGCACCCGTGGGCGGGCTGCCAGTCGACGCCGAGGTCGTCCTCGTCGGCGGCTTGGGCGGCAGCTTCGTTCCCGACGATGCAGTGCGGACCCTCACGTGGTCGACCGCTGACCTCAGCCGGTTCGGGGCGATGACGGGGCCGGGGATCATCGAGGTGGTCGCACCGACCGAGTGTCCCGTCGCCCTCGTCGACCGGTTCCTCTCCTATGCGGCCGGGGAGTCCGCCGGCCAGTGCGGCCCCTGCATGTTCGGCGTGCCGGCGCTCGCGGCCGAGTGGCGCACCTTCGCCGATCGACCCACTGCGCGGCTGCTCGAGGACATCTCGCGTCGGGTCGCACTGTTGCCGGGTCGCGGCGCCTGCCGGTTCCCTGACGGCGTCGGCCGATTCGTCGCCTCCGCCCTGCGGGTGTACCGCGACCACCTCGAGGGGCACGCCGTCGGGTACTGCCTCGAGCCGCGGCGAAGGACCGCTGATGTCCTACCGGGCTGAGAGCAGGGGCGGTCACGACGACGGGCCCGTCGAGCTGCGGGTCGACCGGATCGCCTGCACCGGGCACGGCGTGTGCGCCGGGGTCCTGCCCCGCAATGTCGAGCTCGACGAGTGGGGTTACCCGATCGTGCGCGATGCGTCGGTCGATCCAGCGGACGCGGCGACCGCCATACGGCTCTGCCCGGCCCGGGCGCTCTACCGTTTCAACGCCTGACCGCGGTGGCACGTCCACCGCACTCGGGGGTCACTCCTGGGCTTCGCCGCGCTGCTCCTCCGAGTACGCCAACAGGGCATCCAGCTCGGCCCGGTCGGCACCGCGCGCAGCGGCGACCCGCGCGCGGCTGATGTTGCCCGACGTCATCCCCATCATGGCGGCGACCCGTCCACGGGCGTAGGTCATCGAGTTCGCCGCGGTGACGCCGATGCTCGCTCCGACCTCGATCGCGTCCTGGTCGGCTCCCATGTAGAGGAAGCGCCAGCTGTACTCGTTGGTCTGCTGCTCGATGAGTGCCTTGACCCGTGCGTGGGTCAGCTCTCGTGAGGCGTTCTCGTGGCCGTCGGTCATGATGCCCACGATCACGGTCGCGGGACGGTCCTGCTCAGGCAGGGCGGCCAGTCGGGCGCCAGCATCACCGATGAGGCGACCGATCGAGTCGAGGAGCGCGGTCGTGCCACGCGGGTGCAGCTGCAAGGGCGGGACGTGGGCCACGGGGACGTCTCGGTAGACCTCCTCGTACTCGTCATCGAACTGCACCAGCGTCACCCGACACTCGCCCGGCGTGCTGCGCTGCTCGGCGATGAAGGCGTCGAAGCCGCCCTCCGTGTCGCTCTTGATGGACTGCATCGAGCCCGATCGGTCGAGCAGGAAGTAGAGGTGGGTGAGGTTCGGATCCGTCATGGTTTCCCCCTTCTGTCTGAGTGGCGCGGGTCCGCGTCACGTGGTCCGGCGCGCGCGGAAACGCATCGGCCTGGGTCGGTCGTCCTCGTCGGCCGTGCGGTGCCGCCCCTCCTCGAGGTCGTACCGGGCGCGCTCGACGCCCGCTGCCGTCACGCGTCCTGACTCCGATCGGTATGCCGCAAGCAGCCTCGTGCGCGCGAGGCGCGGTCCGACCGCGTTTTCGGTGAGGCCGGCCAGCTGCCCAGCGGTGCGGATCGTCGCTCCTTCCGTCGTCACGGCCGCCGCCATGGCCTCGTCGATGGCGCGCGTCACCTGTTCCTGCGCCTCTCGAAGTCGTGGCAGGGCTTCGACCGGGAGGTCGGCGTCAACCTGTGCGAGTGCGGCCTGGGCGGCCGTGACGGCCGTGGCCAGCGTCGGGTGCTTCCTGGGACGACCCATGCGATGAGTCTATCCGCAGTAACTGCGGCCGCGCAATAGAAGCAGATCCGGGCCGCCTCCGGCGAACGTCGCCTACCTCAGCGCGACGAGGCCCTCCGCCCCTATCGCCAAGAGACTTTGGAGGAGCGGTCCTGTGGATGGGCAGGGGACACTGTCGGTGGTCGAAAGTATGGTCGAACCATGAGCAGCGCAGCTTCGACCACGACCGACCGGGCCGCTGGCTGCGGTCGGGTCGGGCCGAGGGCGTTTGGAGCGTTGCTCGAGCCTGTGACCGGTGTGCCGGCGGGCGTCTTCGATGCGTTGCCACCGGTGGCGCAGGCCGCGGTGGTGGCGCGCGTTGCGCCGGAGCGGCTGCGCACCCTCGATGCGGAGTCGTCCGAGGCGGTGCTCGCCGTGACCCAGGCCGGGGCCAACACGCTCGCCGCGGTGCAGGACCTCGCGCTGGCGGCAGCGGTACGAGCCGAGGAGCTGGCCATCGCGGGTCTCAACGATGACCCCGGAGATGGGTCCGACTACGCGCCCGATGCCCAGCAGGTCGTCGCGTCAGCGGTGGCCTCGATCTTCCACGTGGCGCCACGCTCGATGGCCTTGAGGGTTGGCCGGGCGTGCAAGGTCGTCGACGACCTTCCCCTGACCCTGGCATCCGCGCTCCGCGGCAGGCTCGAGCCGGCGCGGGTGGCGATCATCGCGGACGGCGCGCTCAACGTCGCGCACGGCCTGGCCTTCGACTTCGACCTGGTGCTTCACGCCGATCCGACGGTCGCGGAGATGGTGCCGGGCCGGCTTCGGCGTGCGGTCGAACGGGCCGCAGAGATCGTCGACGAGGACGCCTTCGCGCAGCGAGCCGAGGCCGCGATTCGGGGACGGTTCGTCCGGGCCCGGCCGGGGCTCGAGGTCGGCATGGCCGACTGGATCGCGTCCTTGCCGGCCGAGGACTCCGCTCGAGTATGGGCCGCCATCGACGCCTTGGCCCAGGAGTACGTCCAGCACGGAGACCGCTCGATCGACGAGGCGAGGGCGGACGCGTTCGTCGACCTGATCCTCGGTCACGCTCGCGTCGAGACGGTGGTGGAGCTGGTCGTGCCGACCTTTACCGCAGCCACCGGGGCGCCTCCAGCCCACGATGCTGCCCAGCCGGACGAGTCGAAGAGCTCGTCCCAAGCAACGGAGGAGCGTCCCGCAGAGCCGTCACCCAGCGCGCCTGTCGAGCCAGCGCCTCGCGGGCCCCGAACGGCATCCTCCACACCGGCCAGCGACCGCTCGAGTGACGATGCGTCCAAGAATGCTGCGCCCACCGGGCAGGCCCCCACGGGAGATGCCTTCACGCCAGCCGACGAGACCGTGCTCGAGTGGGACCGGCTACAGCCGCTCCCGGTGTGGCCCGTCATCGGCCCACCAGATGAGGGCGACGGCCAGGCGGTGCCAGTGGGCATGGAGCAGCTGATGCCACTGGCCAGCTTCTTCGAGATCGGCTCAGAGCTGGTCCCCAATCCGCCCCCAGGCACGCTGGCCCCTGATGACCCGCGGCGTGACTGGTGGTGGCGCCCACCCCGGCTGGGGATCCGCGACCCGCGACATGGATGGCTACTCGCCTCGGCTCTCGCAGAGCTGCTCACTGACCCCGACATCCGGATCCGCATCACGAGGGCCGACGCCCTGACAGGCGTGACCGTGGCTCGGGATCCGCGTGTCTACCGCCCGAACAAGGCCTTGGCCGCCCGAGTCCGGGAGCGCGATCGCACGTGCCGCTTCCCCGGCTGCGGGGTCAGCGCCCGTCGGTGCGACCTCGACCACGTGGTCCGGTTCCCGGACGGCCCGACCAGCGAGGAGAACCTCGTGGCCCTGTGCCGATCGCACCATGGGTTCAAGCACCACGCCGGGTGGCAGGTCCGCCTCGAGACCGACGGCACGTGCCGGTGGTTGAGCCCCTACGGACGGGTCCTGACCACGGATCCCGCGGATGTCCGGGCCGACGCCGCCTGACTGGTTGGGCCCACCAGCTGACCGGGCCGACGCCATGCGATGACACTCAGCGAGGCGCGAGGAGGCGGCGCAACGCCCAGCCGTAGGCGGTCCGGGCGATCGTGGCGACGAGCGGGTCGAGCCATCGAGGTACCCCTCGGACCGAGAT